>CAZKIN010000374.1:0-3698 GCA_964552515.1 uncultured Phycisphaeraceae bacterium | reverse complement strand
ATCGCAAAGGCAATGTCGTGGTTTCCACCGAGACTATCAACACGGAATTCGGCGCTCTGGTCGCCGTCGATGAATGGGGCGTAATCCTCAACAACGAAATGGATGACTTCGCCGCGCAGCCTGGCAAGCCCAACGCCTTCGGACTCATCCAATCCGCGCGCAACTCCGTCGCCCCCGGCAAAAAGCCCCTCTCCAGCATGGTGCCGACCATCGTATTGAAGGATGGCAGCCCGCACCTGCTCATCGGTGCTTCCGGCGGACCGCGCATCATCACTTCAACCTTAAGCGTGCTGCTTGGCGTGACTGACTATAACGTGTCACTGGAACAAGCCATGCTGCAGCTGCGCCCGCACCACCAATGGCGACCGGATGTCGTCACTTTTGACGCCGCGCTTCCGTCCGACACTGCGGCCGCACTGACCCAGCGCGGCCACCAACTCTCCGAGAAACGTGGTTCCGGCGATGTGCAGGCGATTCTCAAGAGCGGTGATGGTTGGATGGCCGCGTCCGATCCGCGCAAAGGCGGACGACCCGCGGCGGAATGAAATGGCATCCATTTACGTCGGCAGCACGCGCGGACGAGCCGGGTTCTTGCCCGCCCCATCCCCGACCGGCGGAGTCGCCTGTTCCTGCGGCTTCCACGTGTTTCGATGCACGGGATCAGCGCGCAGCGCCTCCAGATACCGCCCGTGCCGACCCTCCGCAAAACCGCGCATCAGAAACTCGCACAAGTATCGAACGTGCCCGTTGATTCCCGGCGTATCCAGAATCTGCTGCACGCGATCACGAATCGCCACGCCGCTCATCCGCGCCCGCCGCGCAAACAGCCGCATGAACGCGTCCTTCAGTGCCGCGATGTCGTCATTGGAATAACCGCTGCGCTGCAGACCCACGCCGTTGACCATGCGGATTTCACTCCGCGAACCCCGCGCGGCCACAATGATCATGTAGGGCGGCGCGTCCTGCGCCACCCGCGTCATCCCGCCGATGAACGCATGCTTGCCCACGGTCACAAAATGGTGCACCGCGCTGTTGCCGCCCATGTTGACGTTGTCTTCCACGTGCACGTGCCCCGCGAACTGCACGTAGTTGGCGATGATGCAGCGGTTGCCGATGTGACAGTCATGAGCCACATGCACGCCGATGAGCAGAAAATTGTTGTCGCCGATTTTCGTGATGCCCCCGCCGTTCGCCGTACCGGGATGCACGGTCACCATTTCACGAAAAATATTGCGCTTGCCGATCTCCAGAATTGTGCGCTCGCCGCTGAACTTCAAATCCTGCGGCTGCGTGCCCAGCACCGCCTGCGGATAAACCTCGCAACCTTCGCCCAGCGTGGTGTGACCATCAATCGTCGCATGATGATGGATGCGGCAATGATCGCCGAGCACCACATGCGCACCGACATATGCATACGCTCCAACGGAGACGTTCTGACCAAGCGCGGCCCCGCTTTCAATGATCGCCGTGGGGTGAATACTCACGTTGGAAAAACCCTCCCCGTCATGAATGCGACTCCGCATCTCGCAGCAAAAACTTGATCTCCGCCTCCGCCGCCAGCTCGCCACCCACCATCGCCCGACCCTTCACATGCCCGGTGGACGCCCGCACGCTTACCGCCTCCGCCTCCAGCCACAACTGGTCCCCCGGACGCACCGGTCGGCGGAACTTCACCCGGTCCAGGCTCAGCAGCACCGCGATCTTCCCCTTGTGCTCAAGCTCCTGACTGAGCAGGATGCCGCCCACCTGCGCCAGCGCCTCAATCACCAGCACGCCCGGCATGATCGGCTCACCCGGATAATGTCCCTGGAAAAAAGGCTCGTTGATGGTGACATTCTTCAACCCCACCACGCGCTTCGAACCCTCGATTTCGATGATACGGTCGATCATCAGAAAGGGATAGCGATGCGGCAGGATGCGCTGCACACGATGAATATCCAGCACCGGCGGCCGGACCAGCGTCTCATCCTGCGTACGCCGCTTGCGCCGCTCAATTAACGCGCGCACCAGCTCATGATTCAGCGCATGGCCGCTCTTCCGCGCAAAAATCCGCCCGACAATCGGCTGGCCCAGCAAACTCAAATCGCCGATCAAATCCAATATCTTGTGCCGCACGCACTCATCGGGAAAACGCAGCACATTGCCGATCGGTCCATCGGGCCCGTACACCAGCACATCCTCATACGACAAATGCTTGCCCAACCCCGCCGCGTGAAGCTGCTGCGCTTCCTGTTCGAGCAGAAACGTCCGCGCCGGCGCAATGCCCGACACAAACGTCTCCGGCGTAATCACCACCCGCAGATTCTGTCGACCGATGGGGTTGTCCGACCCATAGTCCAGGTCGTACGTCACCTCCATCAATTCCGACGTCGGATCCATCGGCGGCAGCGCAATCAGTTCACTGTCCCCTTCGGTCACGCGAACGATGGTGTCAATCACCAGCGCTTCCACCGCCGCATCCTGGTCCGCAATTCCCCCTTCGCGCAGCCGCTCCACAAACGGCAGACAACTGCCATCCACGCCCGGCACCTCATCCGCCGAAAGTTCGATCTGCAGATTGGTGAGCCCCAGCCCCGCGCACGCGCTTAGGCAATGCTCCACCGTCTCGATGGCCACGGTACCGTTCCTCAGCGCCGTGCGCCGCGCGCGCTTCGACACATTGTCCACATGCGCGGCAATTCGTATGGGAGGAGATTGATCCGTGCGGACGAAGCTTATGCCCGCGTGGGGAGGGGCCGGACGAACCCGCATGGTGACCGGTGCGCCGGTAAATAGACCGCGACCTTCAATTTCAACGTCACGTTCGATGGTGCGCTGCGTTCTCAAGTTGCTCCACTCGCGCCCGAAGTTGCTTGATCTCTTCCAGCAAGTCCGGCAGGCGCCGCAAGGCCGCATGCTGCCGCAGTTCACGACGATGATCCTGCGCCGGCACGCCCGAAACCGTCATCCCGGCCGGCACATCCTTGGCGGTGAGCGATCCACCCGCCACCGTCGCCCCCGTGCCAATGTTCACATTATCAAACGCGCCCGAGCGACCGCCAAAAACGCAGTAATCGCCGGCATGCACACTGCCCCCCAGACCCGTATGACCGGCCAGCAGGCAATGTTCACCCAATTGCACATTATGCGCAATTTGCACGAAATTATCAATTTTCGTGCCCCGCCCGACCACCGTGAAGCCGAATTTGGACCGGTCCACGCAGCAGCACGCCCCGATTTCCACATCATCCCCAATCCGCACGCCGCCAATGTGTGGAACTTTGTGGTGCCGACCCGCTTCAAAATAATAACCGAACCCATCCGCCCCGATGACCGAACCCGAGTGAATCTCCACCCGGTCGCCCACCTCGCAATGATGAAAAACCGTCACATTCCGCCACAGCACGCAATCCTTCCCGATGGTCGTGCCGTAGCCAATGCACACCCCCGCGTGCAACTGCGTACCCGCCCCGATCTGCACGGCCCCTTCAATCGCCACGTGCGGACCAATCGCGCAATTCGCGCCGATGATCGCGGTCGGGTCGATGACTGCGGTGGGATGAGCCCCCACCGGAAGCTGCGGCATCTCCGGCGCAAAGAGCGCAAGCAACTTCGCCACCGCGCGATCGACCTTCGTGCATCGAATCACCGGCATCGGCGCAGTGCCAAAATCCTTGGAAACCAGCGCCACCCCCGCATGGCTCTTCGCCAGCTTGGCC
>CAZKIN010000373.1:0-3708 GCA_964552515.1 uncultured Phycisphaeraceae bacterium | reverse complement strand
AGGCAGTCAGCGGTGACGATGTTTGCATTTCGACTCCCCCAATGCTTAAAGCCATGGGCCAGCCGGTCGTCCATCAGAGGGGGTGCCGTGAACTGGGCATTTTATTACGCCCTTTCAGGGCAGGATTATTAAGGGGGGTCTTATCCGTGGGCGGCGCTGCGATTGGCCTAGCCACCCAAGAATTGCCGTCCGGCAGCTCGGAACAAGGTTCTCGGACATTGCCAGTGCGCTGGGCGTAAATCGAAGAGTATGCGAGCCCGAGACCTTCTTCATTGTGTGATTCGTTTTCAAGCGAGAATGCGTATTGGAGCACGCCGGGACCGCAGACGCTGTTTCAAGTCGCAAACTTCATTCATCCGCGCTGAGGAAATTGGTTGTAACCAGATTCTGCATTCGATATGATTTCTGGTTCGGCAATGTACTTAATTTGAGGGGAGTTTTCATGTTTCGACAAACCGCTTTTGCCTTGGTTCTCTTGTCAATTTGCATCGTCAATAACGCCCCGGTAAGCGCGTCTGATCATGATGATACGCCGCTACTCAAAACTCTACCGCGCCCTGATGCGCGAATCACCGACCTGTTTGCGTTCCTGCGCGGGGAAAACCTGGTTCTGACTGTGTGTCTTGATCCGATGGTGCCTCCGACGGTAACCAATTATGTTTTCTCCAACGACCTGTCCGTCACGATTCATATCGACAGCAAACGCACTGTGCGTTTCGGCGATGCGGCCGACCTGGCCGAGTATGGCGGTACCATCCAGGAGCCCCACAAGATCCGTCCGAATGTCAGTTTCCAAATCACGTTTGATGCGATGGGACAGCCCCGGTTGGCAACACGCGGATTGCCACAGTCCGCACAATCGCGGATTCAGTTTTTTGCCGGTCTTCGTGACGACCCATTCATTCGAGGACCGCGCATTGGCCGAAACGTCGCCGCCATCGTCGTGGAGCTCCCGCTGGGCGCAGTCACGCGCGGGCAAATTCGTCCGCTTCTGGTTTGGGCCACTTCGCACATAGATGATGTGCTCGGAGAATTTCAGGAACATGGAGGTCGGGCGCTGCGCTCGCAGTTCGTGGAGAACGACCCACTGAACACGACCACGCCGGCGGAGCATGCAGCAAAGCTGGGCGTCGTTCCGGATGTGGTCATCTTGAATCCGGCCGCACCCATAGCGTACCCAAACGGTAGAGAGCTTACGGACGATGTGGTCGACCTCGCTCCGGATCCGCGCGTTCTGAGTACCGACGCGCCGTTTCCGTCCGCGAACGACGTTCCTTTCCAGGCGGTCTTTCCGTACCTGGCGAATCCCCACGTTGCGCCTTGAAGTCAGCCCCGATGTTCGCCGAGGAGTTGGGCCGCATGGCTTGCCAGAAGAGACGTGAGTGCTGCCATGGCATGGCGGTCTGCGCGCTGTTGCTGCTGACAACCGGCTGCGCGGGACTACGCCCCTCGGCATCGAAGTGTTCCCTGGATTCGCGAATTAGATATTACGAAGATCGGGTCAAGCAGTGTCCAAAGCTGTATCCGGCCCATGCCGCGCTGGCAATCGCTTATCTAAATAAGGCGCGGGAGACCCACGACGCTGTTTGTGTGCAGCGCGCACGGGCGGCGGCTACACGGTCACTGGCCATTCAACCGAACTTCAGCGGATTTCAGGCCATGGCGGCCATTGCGAATTTCGCGCATCAATTCGAGGAATCGATTAAGTGGTCAAACAAGGCGAACGAGGCTGCTCCAGATGACACTTCTGTGGCATCCACGCTCGTAGAATCCCTTATTGCTGTGGGACGCATCGAGGACGCCAAACAGGTTTGCGCACAGGCATCAGTCGCATCGGACAATTTCCATACCTGGGTAGCCAAGGCGCGCATTGCCGTCGCAACGGGCGAAATTGTCGCGGCTAACCATGCCTATGTTTGCGCTGCGGACATGGCGGAACAACAGGGGGCGGATGAATTCGCGGCATGGGCCCTGGTCATGGCGTCAGGTGTTTTAATCGATTCCGGTCAGCCAAAAGGAGCGCGGGCATTGCTGGATCGCGCAGAAAAGCTGGACGCTGCTAGCTCCATGCTTAAATTACACCGCGCGGAATTGGCCGAGGCCGAAGGTCGAACCGCAGTTGCCCTGCGACTATTTGGCAAGCTCGCCGACCGAACGGGAGATCCGGCGGTACACGCCCGCGCATTCGTGGTTGCGCGCAAGCTGGGAAATGAAGAGGCGGCGCGGCGGCACTTCGATGCCGCAGTCCGGGGATTCCAGAAAGTGCTGGATGCCGGCGAGGATTACACGCGTGACGCTCTGAACCAATTACGCAGCCAGGCATAGAGATCATTCCCGCGCCAAGTCGCTCCGCCCGGCCATGCTTGCGGGCCATCCGCCTATCCCCTGAATTCGCCAAGACTTACGAAAAATCCGCAAAATCCGCTTGACCTTTCCTTGCATGTTTGGTATAAGTTAATTGCCGGCCACGCGGGCGGGAAGCGAACGCGGTGGCCATGCACAGGGAGGGCTCATCCATGCCCGGTTTACATGACCAGCCATCGAATCGCCGCGCGACCGGTTCGCGCCGATTGGTGACTGTTATGTGTCACACTCGAAAAAATAACAAAACAAAGCCAAATCCCGCCGGGGGTCAGGGGCACGGCGGCGGGTACTGGCGATTACCATAAAGGGACTACGCCGCAAAAACATGGCCACGCCAGTCATGGGCAGCGCTGCTGAGATTTCAAGAGTGACGGATGTTGTGCCACGATGCAGACGCACGTGCGTGGACCATGCCACCCGGCCAGCTCAGGTCCGCTGAAGCGTACCCTACTGTTAAATGCCACATATGTGACACTCCGCACGCTCCCGGCGACGGTGCAGACGAATCGACTCCCACAATGCTAAAGCAATGGGCCACCCGCCCAAACACCGACGTACAGGAGGGCGATACACCACGGCTGCCGGCCGCGTCGCCGCGGAGGTCGGAAGCTGCGGGTTTTCCTTATGCAGCGCGACATCCGGTCAAGGGAGCATGCTGTTGTGCCATGGGAGGTATGCTCCGGCCCCGTTCAGCAGGTCCAGGGTGCGGATGAGATCGAACGCGTTGCATTGGCCGCTACGATCCACATCACAGGGCGAGCTTGCGTGCGGAACGCCGGCATTCAAATTAACCGCCAAGGAAGTTACATCGAGTGAATTGCTCACCTGGTTGCCGTCCAGGTCGCCCGGCAGGTAACTGACGTCATAGTGGCAGCTTCCGGGCACTGAAAAACTCAGGCGCGTACCCGGCTCCATGGGTTCCGCCAAGGTCACTTCGAACGTGAACCCACCGGACAAGATGACCGAAGCGAAGGGCGGCGGCATACCATCGCCACCGTGCTTAACCACTGACAAATCGCCGGGCACAAAGGACGTCCCATCGTCTCCGAATGTGATGGCAAATGAATCCCATCCCGTAGAGTTTGATCCGTCCAGTTCGTTCGGTTGCGCGCTGTCAATAGAACCATACAGAGGGTCGGCCCCGGTTAGGGGGACTGGGATGGTCGCCGCACACCAGTCCGGGATCAGATCATCGTTACAGTCAAGAATAGACGCGTATATTGTGCCGTCTGCTCCGTCGTTCACTCCGTCGCCGCCAAGGGCCGCAATTGTTCCGGAAAATG
Source organism: uncultured Phycisphaeraceae bacterium (assembly GCA_964552515.1). Lineage (GTDB taxonomy): Bacteria > Planctomycetota > Phycisphaerae > UBA1845 > UBA1845 > JACQXM01. Next base: position 61 of record CAZKIN010000373.1, on the reverse strand, counting down.
AATCTGGAATGCACAAGCCCGTGTACAGCGCGATGCGTCCGCCGCCCCCGCCGCCGGAGAA
>CAZKIN010000372.1:1767-3718 GCA_964552515.1 uncultured Phycisphaeraceae bacterium | reverse complement strand
TAGGTGCCAGTTATCGGTCATCTTTACTCAACGGTGGGTGCGTGCGCCCACCGTCTTTTTTGCGCATGGATGCAACGGCACGCCACCCCGCTTACTCATTATTGCTTAATATCCCTCACACTCCGCCGACAGGTCGACCATCGGCCGCTCGGCGATTAACGCCGCCGCCACACCTGGCAACTCTGGAGCCGCGGTGACGGGCACGACCGCCGTCCCGTTGCATGCGCCAATCTCGGCCCGGCCGTACCCCCCCGCGTCCACATGAAAACCGGGCAACATGCGAACGCTATTGCCCGCATGCAGAACCACGCTCCCGAAGTTGCTGACCTTCACAATGCTCGCCGTTATCTGGTTGCTCGCTTGAAAAACATTCCATTCCCCAAACGCATCCAGCAGAATCGCAAACGCCGTCGCATTCACCGGGCACGTCGAACCATCGCACGGAGCCGCGGTGTTCACCCCATTGTCCACGTAGATGTTGTTGCTGATCCCGCAGGTCATCGGGTTTACGCGTTCACCCGTCGTCGCGCGAACCACGTTCCAATGCAGGTGCGGACCGCAGCGCGTCGCGCCGGGCGGAACCGTATTGACCGGAGTCGTGCAGGTCGGGCTGGTGGTGGGCAGCCTCCCGCTGCCGCACGTCCATCCGACGTCGCCCTGTACGGCAATCTGCTGACCCTGGGCGACAATCGTACCAACCGTAATTCCCAGGTTGGTCGCGCTGTTCTGCGCGATATGCAGGTAGGTCGACACCTCGCCGCTGGCATGTTGAATCTGCACGGTATTGGCGCACTGACCGTAGGCCGCGTTGCATCCGCAACCATTCAGCGCGTCGTTCACTGCAATCACCGTCCCCGCCGCGGCCGCCACAATCGCAGGATTCCCCGGGGCGAACATATCCATCGAACCCGTATCGCCCGCCGGCGTACTCCCGTGGTCGATGTAATCCTGGCTCATCGTGACCGTACTTCCGTCACCGTAGGGAATGCGGTACACGTTTCGGGAAATCTCTCCGCGTGCGTTTGCCGTTTGGGCGATTGCCGGCGCGCCGATCGCAAACGACGCCGCCATGACGAGTCCGACGACCAGATGGGTGCGAACCATTCTCATCGCGCACCTTCCAGTTGCGCAATCCGCGCCCGCAGCGCCTCATTCTCCGCCCGCACCGACTCCACATCCTTGTTCACCTGAATGACATAGAGCGTGAGTTCTTCCACTTTCTGCAGCAACTTGCCCTGCATGTCGCCGACATTGATCCCTTCCCGCGCCACGGTCTCGGCGGAAGGAACTCCCGGAAGGTGTCTGTTTTCGGTCAGTGACTTCTCGAGTTCTTCCAGCGGCATCAGCGGATAGCTGTCCTCAAAAACAAAGTCCGGCCAGCTGCCTTGAAGCTGGACCTCCATCTCTTCACACAGGACTTTTCCCCCAACCGCCAGTTGGACGCCAGTGGGGACCCGCGCGCCGCCGATGGCCACGCCGCCACTGGGCAGGATAGACATGGCTGGACTGGCCGCTCCCAGGCGGAAAAAGGACAGTTCGTTGCCGTTAAAGTTGCGCGACGTACCGACGTACCACTCGCCGTCGCCATTGACGAACTCCACGCGTGACCACGCATTCGTTCCCCCGCCGGTTTGAATGCGGTGACTCACCGAGTTGACCGGATCATACATGTGCAGTTTCGCCTGCGGTTCAATGCCCAGCCCCAGCGCTCCCGCGGTGCTGAACTGAAAATCCAACGGCAATGTACCGATGCGATCCACGTAAAACACATCGTTATTGAACATGCGTGACGTGCCGACATGCCACTGTCCGCTGCCATTGGCGAACTCCATCTTCGACCACGCGTTGGTCCCGCCGCCCGTCTCTATCCGCAGACTTACCGACTGGCCCGAGTCCAGAATGTGCATTTTCGTCGCTGGAGAAATCGTGCCGATACCCACGCGGGACGCGA
>CAZKIN010000372.1:0-1667 GCA_964552515.1 uncultured Phycisphaeraceae bacterium | reverse complement strand
CGTGCCAGCGGCGCCGTCGTGCCCAGCCCCATGAAACAGTTGGTGTCGTCAAACCGCGCGCACTCCACATCCGCCGGATTCACCTTGAAAATCAGCGGACTGTTGCTGCTGAACGCGCTCGCCGACACCTCACCGGCCGCTTGCATGTCCCCGGAAACCTCCACCCCGGTCGGACTCACGGCCAAGCCTGGCACGCTTAGCGCGTATGGAACGGGCGTAATTTCCTGCCGGGGCGTCAGCGGCACGCCGTCGACAACCACCTCCAGCCAGAGCCGCGTTCCCGTGAACACGTCCGGCGGAAAGTCCATGAGCACGCTAAACAGCCCATTCGTGACTTGCGTATCCGCGTGATTTAGCGGTCCTGCCACGAGATTCCCTCCGACATCAGCATCCCATAATGCGAAGTCGAGGCTGACGGTGCCGTTGAACGGGACGCCGGCCTGCTTGAGTTGCCCCTGATAGGTAATGGACGAGGACTGTCCAAGCGTGGTGGCGGTTAACAGACAGCACGCGCCCAGCGCGATCGCTACGATCATCCTGCACATATCGAATCTCCGTTTCGTATCGCCCGACCATAGTTGGGTACGGGCGGAGTCAGCTAGACTTACGGACATCCCGCCGGGTCAGAGAGTGGGCCCGTGACGCCCCCCGAAAAGATGGCGAAATCATCCAGATCGTTATCACAATCCAGATCCAGATCACCGATGGGTCGCCCAGTCGCGTCCACAGACGTTCCCGGGGGCGTGTTGCAGCACACATCGTTGGGATCATCCACGCCGTCGCCATCAGTATCGAGTGTTGTCGTTACATTCACCTGAATAAAATAAGGCCGAATGTTGTTGTAATTCCAAACCGCGCCGGCCGTGTCTGAGTCGGCAAATGTGCCGATGCTGCCCGGTCCGATGAAAAGTTGTGAGTCGGCATAATACCAAAAATAAGTGCCGTCGCCGGGATCGTAGACGCCAAGGACAAACCAGTAAGTCGTGTCCGGATCCAGCGTGATCGGGTTGAAGGGTGTGAAAGTTCGGACCGAATGCGCACCGTTGAGGTCTGTGGTGACGGTGAAGGTGTCGATCAACGTGCCGATCGCGTCCATATCGTCGGTGTACAACGCGGCAAAAATCTCCGGCGGCGGAGTGTCCGATGCCTCGCCGGCGATCACTTCGATGGAGTCCAGCATGTACATTGTCGCGTCGGTTGAAAAAGACTGCGCCGCCCAGTACCACGGCCCGCCCGGGGGGGGCGGATCGACGGGGTTGGGGTTGTTGCCAATCGGCGTCGCCGTACGTTCCGGTTCGGCCAGATTGGAAACCAGCACATCAGCGCGGGCCGGGGCAAGCGAACCGAGCATGTGGATGACCAATACGGCCAGGCCCGGTCGAAACCAGAATCCTGCGTTTCGAACTCTTCTCTGAGTACGTCGCAGTCCAAGCTCTTCCTCCAGATTGGCGAATGCATAGGGCTCCGAAAACCGGTTTCCTGGGTCGAACATAATGATTGCGCTCCTTACTTACTCGTGTCGGGACCGTTACCGGTCCGCTCCTCCACCCCGCGCGAAACCAAATCCGGCGCGTGTAGATGCTGCCTTCCCGATCCCGCCCATGGCGGGTCCAACTATTCAGCCGATATCGAGACGGCACACCCGCCAAATCCGCGCGAATTTTTTT
>CAZKIN010000371.1:0-3730 GCA_964552515.1 uncultured Phycisphaeraceae bacterium | reverse complement strand
CGGTGCCGGTGTGGGTGTTGGCCCAGATGATGGAGTTAATAATCGTGGGGTTGGCGGTGCCGGTGTTGTACATGCCGCCGGCCGAGCCGCCCGCGTGGTTGCTTACGATCGTGCAATTGATGAAGGTCGGGGAAGTCGCAATGCCGTCGGGGTAGGGGAAGGCCGGGCCGGAGTTGTAGATCGCGCCGCCGTGGTGCGCGGAACGGTTACCGATGAACTTGCAATTGATGTAGTGTGACAGCGTGTGGTCATTGTAGAGTCCGCCGCCGCCGCGAGAGTGAGCGGCTTCGTTATCGCGAATGATGAGATTGCGAAAGGTTGCCGCGGTAGCCGTCGTCGTCGGTGCATAGTTGCGGATACCGCCGCCGCGATCCAGCGGATTGGTCCCGTTGGCGTTTCCGCCCGAGATGGTGAAGCCGTCGAGAAGCGCGGTGGCGTCGGCGCCGTCTCCGCGGACCACAGCGTAGGAGTTTTCGGTGCGATTGGTGAAGTTGGGGCCGTCGTTGCTGAAGAGATCGCCGGAGAGGGTGGTTTCGTGGAGCGTGAGGTCGCGGAGGTCCGGGTCCGCAGCGCCGCAACCGGCGAAGCCGCCGTAGATGGTGACGCCGCTTTTGAGAACGAAGGACGTATTGCGGGCGGAAGCGGCAGGTCGGTAGCGGCCATCGGCCACGCGGATTTCAGTGTTGGGCGCGGCGGCGAGGAGAGTGGGCTGAAGGTCGAGGAAGGCGGTGCACCAGGAGGTGCCGTCGTGGGTGGGGCCGGTGGCGTCGCGGTCGACGTAGACAATGGTCTGGGCGGGGGACTCAGCGGCGAGGGCGCAGAGAATCAGCGCGGCGATGCAGCCATGCCAAGTCATTTGAGAAGTCGGCACCGATTCCCCCCTCCCCCTGCAAAACCGCCGGCGCGCGGAGCCCATTGCGGCGGTAGTCATTATAGACCGCGTGGGGGTGATTTTGGCAAACATTCCGCCCCATAATCGGCGGGCAGGGGGCGTTTGGGGGTCAAGGACAAGGAGGACACTGGGTGGGGTCGGTCGTAAATGGATAGGCCGCACCTCCGACGGCGCGGACGATGGCGAAGAGATCACCAACGTTGACGAAGTCGTTCAGGCAGGGGTCGTTGGAGCTGATAGCCTGAACGTTGACGACACTGAAGTGCGGAAGGATCCCGGTACCGCGGATGTAAGCGACGACGGCGAGCACGTCGTTGACGTTGGCGAGGCCGTCAGGCGCGGGCCAATCGGTGCCGTTGAAGGGGCCGACGAGGTCGCCCCAGTCTTTGCCGGTGGGTTTGGGGACGGTGGAAAGGGTTGCGCCTACCCCGCACCAGGTGCTACCCATCGTCTGGCAAAGTTCATAGGTTGAGCCCGGAGTGATTTCGCACCCGGATACATGGATCAGAGTGAGCGGGGGAATGAGTAGGAATTGTGGATCGGGAACTATTTCGGCAAAGCCGTTGGCGTCCGGGTTGGTGAGGTAACCGACCGACACTGCCGGTGACGGTGAGATGCGATCGATTCGAATTGGGATTTCGATGAAGTAGAACGGCGTAACGAAGGAAAGGTAGCGGGTGCGCGGGTGGTTGAATGGTGGAGGTGCCGGTTCAAAAGGGGAAGTAAGTCCGAAGCAGATATCCCAAAGAGAACACGAAGTGCCGACCCCCGAATTCAACGAGAGCGGCGTCGCGTCACATTCCGCGCTGGTCATGTTCACACAGCCAACATCGAACACGCAGCAGGCAACATAGGGCACGCACTGGTTGGGAGTACAACTGGTTCCATCACCCAGGTAGACATCAGGTCCAGCAGGCGATCCACACTCAGCTTCTGGCTTTGGTTCGCAGGTACCATTTGAATAGCAGCATGCGCCGAAAGTGCCAGCAGCGTGAACCGCGATCTGCAATTCCATGTTGTCTGAGACTTCCGGAAAGTCGATTCGGTAACCAGACATTGGTTTTGGGGACCATGTAAACAAATGACCGCCAATCACGGCCGAACCCCAGGCCCCTTCGTCGGGTATATCCCAGAGATTCCAAGTCGCGCCGTTAATGTTTCCACGCAAGATGAATTGCATTGGAATAACCAGGGACTCCGCGCTTCCTATGTCGGTCAGAGTGAGTTCAAACATGTGGAGGATTTCAGGATCGAAAGCGATCGAACCTCCGGATGCTTCCACCATTGCCGTGAACAACTCAATCGACCCCACCGTCAGCGCATCAAGCGGATTAGCGGAGGAAGTCGGCGTAAAACGTACAAGCGCATCGGGCTGGCCAAGGGTTTCGGGCGAAACGGTGACGGAATAGGTGAACAAAATCGGGTCGGCATGAACGGCATCCTGGGTAGCGATTATGCCTGCAAGTATCGAAACGACTGGAGCAAGCGAGTTGTTGGTGCGCTGCATGGAAGGTCTCCCGCGAAGGGAATCATGGAAACCGACGCCCCACGCTTCAGTATACGAGGAATGCATGCCGCATTCAAGGAAAAGCGGCGTGTATTTGGGTTTAGGTAAACTTGGTGATGTCAGCGTGCAGACAGTAACCAGCCGAACGTAAACCCAACAAGTTAAACGGTTTGCGCCTGCCGGACGAATTCTTCGTGCAGGCGGCGGGTGAGGGGGCCGACGGTACTCTTGGCGATGGGTTTGCCGTCGATGGAAGTAATACCGAGGATTTCAGAAGTCGTGCTGGAGAGGAAGGCTTCGTCAGCATCCTGGAGCGCGGCAAGTGGAATATCGCACTCTTCGAGTGGGATGCGCAGGCTTTCGGCGCAGCGCATGACGAAGAGTTGAGTGACGCCGTGGAGGATGGAGAGGTTGCGCCGGGGGGTGAGGACGCGGCCGCCCTTGATGATGTAGAAGTTGGAGGCGGAACACTCGCGAACGTGACCGTCGTGGGTCACAAAAAGGGCGTCGTCGTGGCCCTGGCGGATGGCTTCGTTGCGGGCGAGCATGTTGGGCAGCAGGGTGACGGCCTTGATGAAGCAGTTGGCCCAGCGGATATCGGGAACGGTGAGAATGCGCAGGCCGCGACGGCGGGTTTCGTCGGCAACGATGGGTCGCGGGCGGAAAGTCATGACGGTGGTGGGTTCGATATGCGGCGGGATAACAATGTTGCGCGGGGCGACGCCGCGGGTGAGCTGAATGTAGATCATGGCGTCGGCGAGTTCGCTGCGGCGCAGGCCTTCCTGCATGATGGGAATGAGCGGTTTGCGGTCGTATGGATAGTCCAGACCGATGCCGGCCGTGCTTTGGCGGAGACGTTTCATGTGTTCGTCGGGCAGGAAGAGGCGACCGTTGTAGGAGACGATGACTTCGTAGACCGCATCGCCAAATTGGAAGCCGCGATCCTCGACGGAGACGGTTGCGCGGGCGAGGGGGAGAAATTCACCGTTGACGTAAGCTAGTTCGGGCATGGGAACAACAACTGCGAATTACAAATTACGAATTACAAATTACACAAAACAAGGACGTGTTTTGCGCCATCTTCGATATCGGCGAAAAGTACGATATTCAAGCAGGTTTTCCGTGTTGCATTTCGTTGATCGAATTCCGCGGCAACGACCAGCATGGCCACGCCGGGCAATGAGTAGTCCACTTGATGTTTCATGCGTGAACCCTTCTGTACCCCGACGTGGTTGTACCTGCGTGGACCATGCCACACGTTCGCAGCGATTCTCAACGGTACGTTTCGCCGAAGTTTTTTCCGATGTTGTCGACCAGTTCCTTCATGCCGA
>CAZKIN010000370.1:0-3746 GCA_964552515.1 uncultured Phycisphaeraceae bacterium | reverse complement strand
AAGCCACGAAGCCACGAAGCCACGAAGCCACGAAGCCACGAAGCCACGAAGCCACTCGAATCGACACCGGTGCCGGCCACCGCACTGCAGACTGGCACATCCCGCCCGATGCTTACTTATACCTAACTTATGGAAAATGTCAAGCTGATTTGGCAGAATTCCATAAGTAGTTGCGGCTACTGAAGTTAGGGGCGAGGATGTGGACGAAACGGATGGAAAACGCCTGATCAAGCCAAATGTCTGACCGTTCTCCCCGATTTTATGGCAGTCGCCAGGCGAAATTTACGCCATGTCCATGTGACGGACCGAATTAGAGGATTGGTTCTAATTTCAAGAACAGGCCCTTTTGGGAGTGGCATGGGGCCGGAACGGAGACTGAGATGGGGAGAATGCATGGGGCGGGCGAACGAATGACCAGGTTGGCATTGGCGGTCTTGGCGGTACTAATCGCCAGCTCCGGGCAGTCACCGGTCAGCGGTCAGTCACTTGCTGAAAAGCGGCCGGGAGCCGGCGAGTCCAGCGGCGAGGCGGTAGCGCATCCAACTGAATGGAAGGCGGTGCATGACGCGTCGGGGGGTTGCGCGATCATTCTGCCGTCGGACCCGCACACATTGAGCGAGCCGCCTCTTCCGCTGGACCACGCCCTGTCGGGTACGACGACGCATCGCATCGTGTGCAAATTTTTTGTTGTGCGGACCAGCGCGGGGGTGACCAACTTCACCGACCTGTCTTTGATCGATGGGCTCATGCGTGATTTCAACCATGGGTTTCGCGACACGCCATTCTCGTTCGTGCGACTGCCCGGCATTACGTTCATCAATAACAGCGCTTTTTATACCGATCTGGAAACCGGTAACGAAATATTCCAACTGTTCAGCGCCGTTGACGTTCCGGGCACACTCGACGTGGTTCTCACCCCGTCCATTTTAGGGGGCTTTACCAACGGCGCCGCAGCGATACCACCACTCGGGGGGCCTTATGGAATCGTTCTGGATAGTGACGATGTCGGTACCGGCTATACGCGCACCGGGCCTCATGAGATTGGGCATGCATTCGGATTACACCACCCATTCGAGACCATGTTCGGAGCGGAATGCACGAGCGGTTCCAATTGCTCATTTGCCGGCGACCGCGTCTGCGACACACCGGCCACACCGAGTTTGCACAGCGGCAACATGACCGCAACAGGCATGTACCTGGGCGGTGGAAATGGCCCGTGTCCCGGTGATCCACCTTACGCCCCCCTCACGGACCTCTACATGGAAGCCGGTTGGCCCGCGGGACTGGCCGGAGGGTTGATTCCATCCCGCTTCACTGCGCAACAACTGGCGATCATGAACGGGGGAATATCCACTTTCAATTCGAACCTGGTGGGACCGTCGCGGCCGGCCGTCATCGTGGACTGCGATAACAACGGGCTGGACGACGTGTATGAGATTATCAACGGGACGAAGGTGGACTTCGATCATGACAAAGTGCCTGACATTTGTCAGTCATTTCCACAGACCGGCGATCTGCTGGTATCGGGCATGAACAATCTGCCGACCAATCGTCCGCTGTTCTTTGACGGCCTGGACGGGACGCTTGTTGATGAGCTGCGCGCACCGACATCCTGGGTGAACCAGATGCGCTTCGGTCCGCAGGGGCTGGTCTACGTCACGACGCAGAACGTCGTGCAACGCATCGACCTGAAGACCAGGCGCGTGCATGACAATCTGATCGACAGCTTTCCCGATGGCGCGACGTTCCTCGTGGATTTCCTGTTTGAGCCGGACGGCAACATTCTCGTGCTGGATAACTCCACCTCCACCATTCGACGTTACGACGGCACAACCGGTGCCTACATGGGCGTGTTCATCGACCTGAGCGCAGTGGGCATGTCGTTCCCGCGATACATGGAGTACGGGCCGGACGGACACATTTACGTCGTGGGTAACGGTGCGGCCGGGAATGCGGTGCATCGCGTGGACAGCGTCAGCGGCAGCTACCTTGGCGCATTTGTCGATCCGGGCAGCGGCGGATTGGGCGCGGGACAGGGGCTGCACTTTCACACCGATGGACTGCTTTATGTTTCGAACGGCACGGCCAACAACGTATTGCAGTTTGACGCATTGAGCGGTGACTTTGTGGATGTCTTCGTTGACGCAAACAGCGGCGGCCTGAGCAATCCGAACAGCCTGCGTTTCGGGCCGGATGGAAATCTGTACGTGGCTTCGCGGAATACGCACTCGGTCAAACGGTATGCGGCCGGCAGCGGTGCATACCTGGGAGACTTTGTCAGTCCGGGGAGCGGCGGGCTATCCCAACCGACGGGACTGCTGTTCATACCGTCGGGGGCATCGGGCGAGGTGCCCACCACGGGAACGTGGGGGCTGATCGTGATGGGGCTGCTGGTGGTCCTGGGTGGGACGTTGGCGCTGCGGCAAAAGTACGCGGTGAGTATGAATGGGCTTTCGGATTAAGGGAGTGATGGCGGACACCAGTGCCACGTCTATGGCACCACGCGCGTCCGTTTCCCTGCGATAACCTCCGACGCCCGATCCAGCAGGCCGATGTGAAACACTTGAATTTTCTCTGTGTCCTCAGTGCCTCTGTGGTGCATCAAAGCCACGAAGCCACGCGGATCACCACCGATGCCGGCCACCGCACTGCAGACTGGCACATCCCGCCCGATTCTTACTTATACCTAACTTATGGAAAATGTCAAGCTGATTTTGCGAAATTCCGTAAGTCGTAGCCGCCGCTGAGGTTAGGAAGAAGGACGCCCATGGCACCATGAGTGGCAAAAATCATAACGTGCCGAATTGCCCGGCGAATTGCCGCACCCCGTCAACATGCAGTAAGGTGGCCCACATGACGATTCCATCACAGCCTCGACTCACAACGCTGCGTCTGGCGGTTGTCTCCGCCGTCCTCGCGTTCGGCCTGTGCGGATACGTTTCCATGGACCTGTGCGGCGGCGCGTTTCGTGGAGCGCTCATTACCGGTGTCATCGTGGCGGTTGTGGATGCCATCATTCTCGCCGTCGCCGGCGCGCGGATTCAGGCACTTGTGGCTCGATTGCTGGTGGCGGCGCTGGTGCTGGCCGCGACGGTCAATGACTCACGCCTGACAGCTCCCGAGGTACTTCGAATTATTTTCAATTCCGGGTTCGTGCCCGAGAGCGTCACCGATGTGCGATTCCGGCGCGTGATGCCCAAGCTTCAGGATGACTACATCTATTTGGACTTCTGCACCGACGAGGCCACGCTGCAATCACTGTTGGCGATTCGCGGGTTCAATGAGGATCAGGATTTTTGGTCGCAATGGGAGTGGCGGCTTCGCCATCGTGATCCGGAAGATCTGAAAGAGTTCTGGTCGCAAACGATGCGGTACGCGGATGATCCGAATTTTCCGGATCAATCAGTTCCCGTACCCTCTTTTGCGAAGTCTTTCACTTGGGAGGCGCAGGGAATTCTACTGGGGGTCAAAGTCATCTGGATCCCGGAAACGGGTCGGGCAGTGGTCATGTATTCTAATGGATAATTCGAACGGTCGGTCGGTACGAAATGATCCAAAACGCCGCTAAAGCTGCCACGCTTACGGCACCACCCGCGTCCCCGTCTTCCCCGCAATAACCTCCGACGCCTGCTCCAGCAGGCCGATGTAGGCCGCCGCACGGGGATTCCGGGAACCGCGCACGAAGTTAATCGCCGCCTGCACCTTGGGGCCCATTGAACCGGCCGGGAACTGACCGTCCTTCATCC
>CAZKIN010000369.1:0-3754 GCA_964552515.1 uncultured Phycisphaeraceae bacterium | reverse complement strand
GGGAGCGGCGAGGGCGGACGGAATTGGAGAAAATTGCACCACGAAGAGCACGAAGAGCACGAAGGACACGAAGGACACGAAGGCAAAGATTGGTCCGCTGAAGCGTACCCTACAGGCCGAAGAGATAAGGCAACCGGTCATTGGGAGAATTCTGCATCCGAGTCCGGCGAGTCCGGCGGCGAATCGGGGATGGGCGAAGCAGGCGGAGGCGGATTTGCAGAAGGTGGGGATTGTTGTGTGAGGCGTAAGGCATAAGGCGAGGCAACAGGCAACAGGGAACGGGCAGCAGGGAAGAGGCGTAAGGCACGCGATAGGTCACGCGGTGGAAATTGCGAAGGCGAAGAGTGGTCCGCTGAAGCGTACCCTACCGGCGGCCTCCCAGCGACACGCAGCGTAAGGGTTGCTTGATCGCGCCGAAAGTTTGTAACATATCTCACAGGCCGACATCGTCGACCGCCGGAGTAAGAATCAAATAGTTGTGGCAGTCTGCGCATGAGGAATCGCGTTCGAATCCGAGCGTCCGCGCAGGCTAAAGCCTGCGGCTCGCTACTGCAATGACCGCCCCATGGCTTGCCGCATCGGAGAACGGAGAGAGACATGACACCGATTACCGCCGAGGCACCGACACAGCGGACGATTCGCGCACCGCGCGGGACGAAGCTTTCCTGCAAGGGTTGGCAGCAGGAGGCCGCACTGCGGATGCTGATGAACAATCTTGATCCGGATGTGGCGGAAGATCCGGCGAATCTGATTGTTTACGGCGGGAGCGGGAAGGCGGCGCGGAGCTGGCCGGACTTTGAACGGATCGTGCGGGCGCTGCGGGCGCTGGAGAATGATGAGACGCTGCTGGTGCAGTCGGGTCGGGCGGTGGGGGTGATTCGGACGCATGCGGATGCGCCGCGCGTGCTCATTGCGAATTCGCTGCTGGTGCCGCACTGGGCGACGTGGGACGAGTTTCGCCGGCTGGAGGGCTTGGGGCTGACCATGTTCGGTCAGATGACGGCGGGGAGCTGGATTTACATCGGCACGCAGGGAATTTTGCAGGGGACGTATGAGACGTTCGGGTCATGTGCGAAGCAGCATTTCGGCGGGACGCTGAGAGGGCGGTTCGTGCTGACCGGGGGGCTGGGCGGCATGGGCGGGGCGCAGCCGCTGGCGGCGACGATGAACGAAGGGGTGTGCCTGGTGGTGGAGGTCGATCAGGGGCGGATCGAGCGGCGGATCAAAACGCGGTATCTGGACAAGTGGACGAGTGACCTTGATGAGTCACTGGCGTGGGTGAAGGAGGCGATGGGGCGCGGGGAGGCGCTGTCGGTGGGATTGCTGGCGAACTGTGCGGATGTGCTGCCGGAACTGGTGCGGCGCGGGGTGACGCCCGACCTGGTGACGGATCAGACGTCGGCGCATGATGCGCTGCATGGCTATGTGCCCAACGGGATGAGCTGTGCGGATGCGAAGAAGCTGCGGCTGACCGATCCCGACAGATACATCACCGAGTCGATGCGGGCGATGGGTGAGCATGTGGAGGCGATGCTCGATTTGCAGAAGCAGGGGGCGATTACGTTTGATTATGGCAACAACATTCGCGGGCAGGCGAAGTTGGTCGGCGTGAAGAACGCGTTTGACATTGAGGGGTTTGTGCCGCGGTTCATCCGGCCGCTCTTTTGCGAGGGGCAGGGGCCGTTCCGGTGGGCGGTGCTTTCGGGTGATGCCAATGATCTGGCACGGACCGATCAGGCGGTGCTGGACACGTTTCCGAACAATGAGCACCTGGGGCGATGGATTCGGCTGGCGCGGGAGCGGATTGCGTTTCAAGGTTTGCCGGCGCGGATCTGCTGGCTGGGTTATGGCGAGCGGGCGAAGATGGGGCTGGTGTTCAATGAGCTGGTGGCGAAGGGGGAGGTTTCCGCGCCGATCGTGATCGGGCGGGATCATCTGGACTGCGGGAGTGTGGCGTCGCCGAACCGCGAGACGGAAGGGATGCGCGACGGGTCGGACGCGATCGCGGACTGGCCGATATTGAATGCGCTGATTAATACGGCGTGCGGTGCCACATGGGTGTCAGTGCATCATGGCGGGGGCGTGGGGATTGGTTATTCGATTCACGCGGGGCAGGTGATTGTGGCGGACGGCACGAAGGAAGCGGCGGCGCGGTTGCAGCGGGTGCTGACGGCCGATCCGGGGATGGGTGTGATCCGGCATTTTGATGCGGGGTATGAGCGGGCGGTGGAGGTGGCAGAAGAGCGCGGGGTGAAGGTGCCGAAGTAGGTTATAATATTGGACGACAGGTGTGCTGAAACTGACCGGGGGCGAAAGGTGGTGACGCAGTGAATTGGCGAGCGCATATTTCCGTCGATCCGAAGATTTGTCATGGTCGAGTCTGCATTGCGGGCACTCGAGTCATGGTCTCGGTCGTGCTGGACAACTTAGCTGCAGGCGAGCCTGTGGAAGATATTGCCAAGAATTACCAGATTACAACAGACGACATTCAAGCGGCCTTGGAATATGCGGCAGAGGTTGTACGCGAGCGGATTGTCCCATTCTCGGCCGGAGCGGCGTAATGCGGTTCAAGACCGATGAGAATATTCCCCCATAGGCCGCGATCTTTCTGCAAAGTGCAGGCCACGACGCGGTTACCATTTGGGATCAGAAAATGCGAGGATTCAACGACGGCTCAATTGCCGAAGTTTGTCGCGCGGAATCACGAATCTTAATTACACTCGACTTGGATTTTGCCGATGTTCGCACATTTCCGCCGGAGGCTTATCCTGGAATCATAGTGCTACGACCCAATCGACAGGATCGTGCGGCAGTAACCAGATTGATTCAGCAGGCCATGAGCGTGTTGAATGAGGAGACAATTCTTTACCATCTTTGCGTTGTTTCTGAAGGTGGTGTTCGCATTCACGGTGACTCGAACGAAGCCTAATGGTCAAGCACATCCTTTTTTGCGGGCACGACCCACGCCCCTTGAGTTCGTGTTGCAATCAAATTCTCAGTCATTTCAACGATTGCAGCGGCCATTTGTTTTTTGGATCCGCGAATGGGTGGTTGCCAGCCGCCTTGCGCGAGCAGGAACTGCACTTCACCTTCGTCCGTGCCGATGTTACTCAGCGAATTCAGTACGATGGCATCGCAGTTTTTTCGCCGCAGTTTTCCTTCGGCGTGCAACTGATGATCGTGATCTTCCAGCGCGAAGCCGACCACGACGCGGTCGTCCTTGATGCGGCCTAAGTGTGCGGCGATGTCTTCGGTGGGGACCAGGACGAGGGTGCGCGAGCGTTTGCCTTTGGGCATCTTGTGGTCGTAGCGCTTGGCGGGTCGGAAATCGCAAACGGCGGCGGCCATGATGGCGGCCTGGCATTCGGCGAAGAGCGCGTTGGCGGCGCGGTACATGGCATGAGCGCTGACGACGCGGATGACATCGACGCCGGGCGGGTCGGGCAAATCGACGGGTCCGGAGACGAGGAGCACGCGGTGGCCGCGCTGTGCGGCCTCCCCGGCAATGGCGTACCCGAAGCGTCCGCTCGATGGGTTGGAGAGGAAGCGAACGGTGTCGAGGTGTTCGCGCGTCGGGCCGGCGGTAATGAGCAGGTGCATATGGGTAACAAGCAATAGGCAACAGGCAACAGTACAGGCCGACGAAGACCACTGTTGCCGCTTAGGTGTTTTCACAGGCAAATTAGACGAGCAGAGCGAGATAGTCAAAACAACATAGGGGCCAGGTTACTTCGCGGATTTCGGACGTTTGGCC
>CAZKIN010000368.1:0-3759 GCA_964552515.1 uncultured Phycisphaeraceae bacterium | reverse complement strand
TTGCTCGTCGCCGCCACCGCGCGGGCGTATTCCCGGCACGCGGCACACGAAGCAACATGCGCATCCAGCGCCGCATCGTTCGCGCGCTCACCTTGCACGGCCCCCACGGCCCGTTCGTCAATTTTTTCTTTCGCTTGCTGACAGTTCATTGCAACACTTCACCCATCAGAACCCCGAGCGCCAGCGACGGGCCTTGATACCCGGCCGTCGCACGATCGTTCCTCACGTCTTCAACCATTCTCCGTCCCACCTGTTGACACTCTCGACTCTTCCGCCACCTCCGCCAACTTTTCCCGCAATCGGACTCGCGCCCGAAAAAGCGTCGTCTTCACTTTCGCCTCGGTCCAACCCAGCATCGCTCCGGCCGCCTTGATCGATTGCTCCCCCAGTTCACACAAAATCACCACGTCGCGCTGCGCCGGGGGCAACTCCCCCACCGCACGACGCACCGACTCTTTGGTCTCTTTTTCCGATAGTCCCGGCGGCGACTCCACCCCGACAATTCTCAACAGCGGCCGCCTGCCCGTCTCGGGAAACGTACGCCGACGTTTCCGCAGCACCACCCCCGTTGCCGACCGCGTCAACGTAAACAGCCACGTCGCGAAACTGCTGCGTCCCTGAAATTGATTCGCCGCCGTAGCCAGCTTCAGGAACGTCTCCTGCACCACCTCACCCGCCGCCTCCCGCGATTGCGTCACGAACCAGCCATACCGCCAGACCCGCTCCACGTAGCGTCGATAGAGAATCTCCAGGGCGAGGCGGTCGCCCGCCGCACAACGGCTGACCAGGTGTTGTTCGTCGCCCGTCATCTGCGTCTCCGGAGGATTTAGACCGCCCAGTTGAAGGAAGGTTTCAGAAAAACGCAATAATTCGTTGAACGTGCCATTCGCCGATAATCTGGTAATAGGCCACTGACCGTTCCTAGAATGGTCAGGCCCTGGTAACGCGTTCGACTAAAACGAATGACCTTGAAGGCAGATTCCATCAACCTGATCCGCCGCCTCCGCCGAGTAATCCTCGTGCGTGAGATGACTTGCGCCATGATATTCCTCGTGTCCGCCGGTTGTCGCAAAGAGCAGGCTTCCGGGTTTCAAAACCAGGACGACGGGTGGCATGGCCAAGCGGAGGTTGTGGAGCAACCGCAGCGCCGCCAAGCTGAAACGCAGGCCGACAACACTCTGTCCGTCAAAGTTCCATCAACAGGTCAGTCCCCGCCGCAATCCCCGCCCGTCAACCGCGCGCGCATCATGCCGCAACTGCAACCGCGCCTCGGCGAACCGCTCGCGGGACTCTCCCCGGATGAACTGGAACGCTTCCGCGCCGGTCGCCGCGCCTTTGGCCGCATTCTCTATCCCGAAGACGGCCTTGGCCCCATCCACAACTTGCATAGCTGTATCGGCTGTCACAGTAACCCCACCGGCGGCTCGGGTACCAACTCCATCACCATGTTCGGGCGCGTGACTGACGATGGTCACTATAGCGACCTTGCCGAACTCGGCGGTCCGCTCCTGCAGGCGGAGTTCACCAATCCCGATTGTGCGGAGACGATTCCCGAGGAAGCCAACGTCGTCGCCACGCGCCTCACCTCGTCCGTACTCGGTGGCGGACTGATCGAGGCGATCCCAGCTGCCACGTTGGAGGCACTCGCCGCCGCGCAGGCGCCCCAGGTGCGCGGGAGGGTGCACCTGATGGCGCCCGGGGTGGTGGGAAAATTCGGCTTCAAGGCGCACATTGCCACATTGTTGGCATTCTCCGGCAAGGCCACGCGCGACGAACTCGGCCTCACCAACCGCTTCTTCCCCGAGGAAAATGCACCCAACGGCGATCTTGCCCGCGCCACCCCCTGCGACGCCCTGCCCGACCCCGAGATAAGACCCGATGCATCGGGGCTGGATTTCGTAGACCGCATTACCGACTTCCAGCGACTCCTCGCCCCGCCGCCGCAAACGCCCAGGAGCGGGCTGCGCGGCCAGAAGATCTTTGAAGAAATCGGCTGTGCGGAGTGTCACACACCCGTCATCACGACTGACAGTGCTGCTGAATTGTCACCGGTCTTGCGGCAACGCGAAGCGCGCGCCTACTCCGATTTCCTCCTTCACGACATGGGAGATGCCGGCGACGGCATCCAGCAGGACAATGCGCAGCGCAGCGAAATGCGCACCACGCCTTTATGGGGATTCCGCATACGATTCCCGGTGTTTCACGATGGGCGCGTCACCGGTCAAAGCATGCGGGAGCGCGCCACCGGCAGCATCAGTTGGCATCGCGGCCAGGGCACGGCCGCGCGCGACGCGTTCAATGCGTTGTCGCCATCAGACCAGGATGCGCTGGTCGCTTTTCTGGATTCACTGGGCCGCGTCGAGTTCGACGCCGACGGCGACAACGACATCGATGTGGCGGATGTGCCCCTATTCAGTCAGCACATGAACGGACCGGCCGCGCTGTCTTGCAACCTGGAGGAGCACTGCGCGATCGTCGATGTGGATCAAAGCGGCACAGTTGACCTGGTGGATTTCGCGCTCCTGCAGCGCGCCTTCACCGGCCCGGTGATGGCATCAGCCATGGTCGTGCCGTAAAGGCTCAACGTCGCAAATTGCAGTGGCCGCACGTACCAAAGCTCATTTTGATTTCGCGGCCATTTTCTTCAATCCCGGGTTGCTTGCGCTTTGCTCGATTAGTTGCAGCGCCCCACTTACCACATCCTTCTCCGTCGGCAGGACCAGATCCGCCGCAGGTCCGAGCGGTACGTACGTATCCAGCGCATTCATCCGCACCGCCCGCACTTCCGCGCCGACCGCTTCGTGAATGATCGCCAGAATCGATTCCGCCAACCCGCCGGTCTTGCGGCTTTCATCGACAACCAGCACGCGTTTCGTGGCCAGCGATTGTGAAATAATGAACTTCTCGTTGAGCGGATTCAGCCAGCGCAGATCAACCACCCGCGCCCGGATGTTGTGCTGCTCGCGCAAAGTCTTCGCCGCACGCAGGGACATGTGCACGCCGTTGGCAAATGTGAGTATGGTCAGATCGTCGCCCCGCAAATCGCCTTGCCTGTCCGTCTTGGTGCCAGATGATTGACTGCCTGCCGGCACCAGCGCATCGGATGAATACACGCGACCTTCGCCCAGGGGAATCACTTCCCCCGGTGTCGGATAATTGAACGACCACAACTGATCCTTCGGATCGTACAAATCCTTGGTCATATACAGCGCAATGGGTTCGATGATCGCGCACACCCGCCCATCGACCTGCGCCAGCGCCATCAGCGTCCGCATCATCATCACCGCATCATCGCCGCGGGAAGGTGTTGCAATGATCAGACCGGGGACATCGCGCAGCGCGGCGATGCTGTTGTCATTATGGAAATGCCCACCGAATCCCTTCTGATAGCCCCACCCGTTAATGCGCATGACCATCGGGTTGCGATACTGATTGTTCGAGAAAAATTGCAGCGAGCATGCCTCGCCGCGAATTTGATCCTCTGCGTTGTGGTAATAAGCAAGATATTGAATCTCCGGAATCGGCAGCAAACCAACGTGCCCCGCCCCGATCGCCATCCCCAGAATCGTCGTCTCATCCAGCAGCGTATTGAACACGCGACCGAGCCCGAACTTCGCCGTCAGTCCTGTGGTGACGTGATAGACGCCCCCCTTTTTGGCCACGTCCTCCCCAAAAATAAGCGATTGCGGATACTTGATGAGCAAGTCATGCAGCCCCGCGTTGATCAGCACGGCCATATGGCGCGGCAACCCTTTTTCC
>CAZKIN010000367.1:0-3784 GCA_964552515.1 uncultured Phycisphaeraceae bacterium | reverse complement strand
CAGGCGTCGATCCCTTCGACCGCCACGTCGGTCAGTTCCCGCGGATGGTCAAAATGCGCCATGAGATACATGCGGTTGCGCGGCGTCGAATATTGCCGAAAGGCCGCCAGCAGCGACTCATCGTTGAGGATCCGCCACGGGTCAAACGCCGGCATCTTGGACCCGATGCGGATAATGCGCACGTGCGGAATACTCCGCAGCGCGTCGAAGATGCCCACCAGCCGCCGCGTGCTCATCAGCAGCGGATCACCGCCGGTCAGCAGCACGTTGGTCACCTGCGGATGGTCCCGGATGTACTCGATGCCCTCGCTGACATCGTTGGCCACTTCGTCATTTTCATCCATGAACAGCCGCTTGCGGAAGCAGTATCGGCAGTATGCACCGCACACTTCGTTGCACAGCAGCAGCACGGTGTGCGGATACTTGTGCTGCACCCCGCGCGCCACAGTAACAGATGCCTCGTTGCTCGCGTCCAGCTTGCCCCAGTCGTTCAGTTCCTCCTCGCGCGGGATGATCAGCTGTTTGATGGGGTCGTGGGGGTCATCCCAGTTAATCAGTGACAGGTAGTAGTCATTTGCCCGAAAGACGTACTTGTCCGCGACCCTTTTCAGCTTCTCGCGTTCGTGGGGTGGGATGTTCGTCAGGCTGTCGATGTCCCGGACGTACTTCACCTTGCGCGGCGTTGCCGCCGCCACCGTCAATGACACGTCCGGGCTGTTGGCCAGGGGAGTTCCCATGCGCGGTTCCTTTCATCTTTCGGGTTTTCGGTCCGCGGGGCGCGCGCACGCCCCTGAAATCCAGTCGGCACATGTATCTTTACGTAAAGATAGATCGCATATAGTTCGATGTCAAGTTATTTGACATGGAATTACATGTGGCCCTACACTTCCGGTGGTGTGCGGTGGGGGAGCCTTGTAATATGATCCATCGCCAACGGGTTTAGTTGAGGCGACAAGAGGAATTATCCATGAAGACCAAACTGGAACGGCCGACCAGGGATCTGGTCGATCGTTCCATCAAACAGTGGTCCGTGCAGCGCCCGGACCTGGACGCCTCCGCTCTCGGAGTGGTCAGCCGCATTCTTATTCTCGCCGGTCGCTTCGAGCGCTGCGCCGATCGTGCGCTGGATAAGCATGACCTTTCACTCTGGCAACTCGACGTACTTGGTGCCATCGCCCGCTCCGGTCCGCCTTATGCGCTGCATCCCAAGCAGCTTTCCCGTTCGGTCTTCCTGTCGTCCGGCGCGATGACCAATCGCATCGATCGACTCGAACAGGCCGGACTCGTCGAGCGCCAGGCCGATCCCGATGACCGCCGCGCGGTTCTGGTTGCCCTGACCGAAAAGGGATTGAAACTGGCCCAGCAAGCCATCGCGTCGCGCTTCACCGAGGCCAAAGTCAATATCGAGGTCCTCTCCACCCGGGAGCGCAAAGTCCTTGCCAACCTTTTGCGAAAGCTCAACATCGAGAACGCCGAGCGCGAAGCCCGCATGGCCGCCGAAGCGGAATCGGCCGACGACGACTAGCGACTCCCGCAACAAATTTGTGCGCAATTCTCGTCGCGCAGCCTTGACGGGCGAATCAAGGCCCCTCATCTTCAGCGCAACAGTTGCAAACGTAACTGGTATTTTCTCTACACCGGCCCAACGGGAGGAACAGAACAGATGGACTGCGCGACTCGTTATGCTGCTCGACGATTCAATGGATTGGCCTTGATTCCATGTCTTTTTCTGTTGTGCGGTTCCATCGCCCCGGCCGCTGACGAAACCTGGACCCCGCAGCACGTCGCCAAAATTCGCGGCGTTACCGCGGCCGAAATTTCGCCTGACGGCAAACTGGTCGCTTACGTGCTGGCCGTTCCGCGCAACCCCGCCAAGGATGAAGACGGCCCCGCGTGGACCGAACTGCACATCGTGGATCGCGAGGGCAAATCGCGTCCGTTCATCACCGGCGATGTGGGCGTAGCGGACCTGCAATGGACCGCCGACGGTAAGTCGCTCTCCTTCCTCGCCAAGCGTGGCAAGGACAAGACCCGGTCACTCTATGTCATTGCGATTGATGGCGGCGAAGCGCGCCGCATTCTCACCCACGACGCCGACATCTCCAGCTACTCCTGGAACCCCGACGGCACGCGCGTGGCCTTCATCGCCAAGGACGAACCCTCCAAGAAGCAAAAAGACCTCAAGGAAAAAGGCTTCAAGGCGGAAGTTTACGAAGAGGATTGGGAAAAATCTTATGTCTGGATCGCGTCACCTTTCGACGAGAACGACAAGCCGCGCAAGCTTGACCTGCCCGGCGCTCCCTCGGAACTTCATTGGGGACCGGTCGCCGCGCGCATCGCGCTTACGCTTTCGCCAACACCACTCGTCGATGACGTGATGATGCGCAGCAAGCTCTACGTCTACGACGCCGACAGCGGTGCGCTGATCTCCAGTTTTCAAAACCCCGGCAAAATCGGCGACGTCACGTGGAGCCCCGACGGTGAGAATCTCGCCATCCTCTCCGCTGAAGATCTCAACGATCCTTCCGCCGGCCGCCTCATGATCGCCTCCCTTGCTGACGGCCTGCTCAAACAGCCGATCCCGAATTACGAAGGCGATTTCCACTCCATCGTCTGGCAGGACAAGGACACCATCATGTACCTTGCCGACGAAGGGGTCTGGTCCACCCTCGGCGAAGTGTCGCGCAGTGGTGACAACCGCAAGACACACCTTCCCCTTGGCAAAATGACCCTCGGCCGTCTCAGCCTCTCCGCCGACGGCCAGTGCGGCGCACTTGTCTCGGGCTCGCCCACGCATCCCGCCGAGGTCTTTTCGATGTGTCACGGTGATGGCAGCATGAAGCGCCTCACCCACAGCAATCCCTGGCTCGACAAACTTCCCCTCGCCAAGCAGGAAGTCGTCGAATGGAAGGCCCGCGACGGCCAGCGTCTCGAAGGCATCCTCGTCCGCCCGCTCGACGAAAAACCCGGCACACGTTACCCGCTCATCCTCTGCGTGCATGGCGGCCCCGAAGCCCACGACCGCATGGAATGGCAGACCAACTACGGCGACCCCGGCCAGCTCGCTGCCGCGCGCGGCTTCGCCGTTTTTCATCCCAACTATCGCGGGAGCACCGGACGCGGTGTCGCCTTCTCCAAGATGGGACAGGCCGATTACGCCGGCAAGGAGTTCGATGACCTCGTTGACGCCGTCGATCATCTCATCGCGATGGGCCTGGTCGACAAGGACAAAGTCGGCATCACCGGCGGCTCCTATGGCGGCTTCGCCACTGCGTGGGCGTCCACGTATTATTCCGATCGTTTCGCTGCGGGCGTCATGTTTGTCGGACTCAGTAACCTGGTGTCAAAGTATGGCACCACCGATATTCCCAACGAAATGTACCTCGTGCACGGCCGCAAAAAACTCTGGGACGACTGGCAGTGGTTCCTCGATCGCAGCCCGATTTATCATGCACAAAAGAGCAAAACGCCGCTGCTCATCATGCACGGCAAGGACGATCCGCGCGTTGATCCCGGCCAGTCGATGGAACTGTATCGCCAGCTCAAACTCTTAAATCAAGCTCCGGTTCGCCTGGTTTTCTATCCCGGTGAAGGCCACGGCAACCGCAAGGCGGCCGCACGGATGGACTATAACCTGCGCATGATGCAGTGGTTCGAGCATTACCTCAAAGGGCCCGGCGGCACTCCGCCCGACATCGAACTCGACTACGGCCTCGACGAGAAAAAAGACGAAGCCGCGAAGGACGAGACGAAGAAGGACGAATCCAAAAAAGACGAGAAGTAG
>CAZKIN010000366.1:0-3789 GCA_964552515.1 uncultured Phycisphaeraceae bacterium | reverse complement strand
TGCGCGGCGGCTTCAACGCGGCCGTTCAGGTGGGAAGCCGCATCTTCGCGTCGCACTCCGAATTGGGCATCTGTGTCTGGGACGTTTCCGCGTCCGCCGCGCCGCGCCGCCTGTTTGCAGGTCTCACCGCCGGCGCGAAAGCCGTCCGCGAAATCCGAACCTTCCAAGGCGACGTATACTGCTGCCTCGATAACCGCGTGATTCAGTGGAACGCTGGCGACGATTCAGAAAACCCGCAGCGCGTCTACACCGGAAGTGCCAATACTTTGACATCCATCTGCCCGGCATACACCGGCCTTTACGCGGGCACCAGCGAAGGCGAAGTGCTCCACTGGCCCGTCGGCGAATATACGCGACCCGTCTGCCTGCATCGCGGCTCCGCCCGCCCCGTCGAATCGCTCTGGCTGCTCTCCGCGCAAGGGGTTGACCGCCTCTTCTACACCGACACCACCCTGCACGTGCACTGCCGCGTGCTGGGCGACAACTTCCTCTGCCGTTACGAAGCAGGCGGGCAGACCATCCGCCGCGTCGAGGTGGCCGGTGACCGGCTCGTCGGCGTCAGCGACACCCGCGACCGTCTCTTCGTCTGGCCGACCGGCGACCCCTCCGGCCCCGCGCAGGTCATCCCCATCCACCGCCTCGCCGGACAAAGCGTGCAGGATGTCTGTTTGATTTGAATGTAGGGTGCGCTTCAGCGGACCAGTCTTTGCGGCATCGGTTCGCAATCGCTTTGTGTAGCACCAGCAAATAGAATCGAGGCCGCCATGCGCCGCGTTCTTACGATTCTCGCCATTGCCTTTCTGCTGTGGACGTGGTTTGTCTTGATGGTCCGCTTCGTCACCGTGCTTCGCATTTTCAACTTCCATTTCCTGCCCGCGTTGCCATACATGTTTTCGCCGCAATGGGAATCACTGCAGGGGACGCCAAGGCAGCACATCTACTTTCGACAGTGCCTGACCACCTGCACCATCTTCGCGCTCATCATCCTTGTCTCCTGCGCAGTGTCGTGCATCACGCTCCGCTTCCGACAATACGCAGCTCCTTGGCGATACCCCGCGCTCCGCGTCATGATCATCTGCTTTGTCCTTCTCGTCAGCACCACGACGGCGTCCCTGGTCACCAACAGTTTTGATGCGGGCTTTCAGTTTCCCGGCGTCGGATCGGTGGGTTTCAGCCCAACTGGCCTATACCTGTACAGCGACGATACAAACACTCGGCGTGCGTGGATTGACCGGTGGGATTCTCCCGACTCTCTGGAATTCTGGGCCTATTCTTACGTGGATAATCAATTCACGCTTCGGATGCCCATATGGATGCTTCTCCTGGCCATACTCGCGCCGACCATCACTTTCTACCTCGCCTCCCGCCGTCCCCTCCCCGGCCACTGCCGCTGCGGATACAACCTCACCGGCAACACCTCCGGCATCTGCCCGGAGTGTGGTAACGCAATGGAAACCTCAATCAGACCCTGAGAGTCCTATCGTGCGTCGCGTATCGACAGCCATTCTCCTCGTCGTCGTCTCGGCACTGCTTGTGATTCGCCTGGCCAAACAGCTTGTCTTTTTCCGCAAACTGGAAGGGGACGTGTGGGCTTTGTTCGTTGCCGTGGACACTACAACTCCTTCCATGAAACTAGTATTGTCCAGTTATCGCTACAATGAATCACTCACTACAGTCACATTGCTCATGGCTCCGATTGTCCTCGCCGCACTAATCTGGAATTTTGCTCCTGCGCATGCCAAACTACTTCGCTGGTTCGGCGCTATGGGTATATTTGTCGCCGCATTATTCGTCTTGACCCCATTCTTTAGCGACATGGCTAGCTATAAGACGGTTTCACCCGTTGCATGGCTGCAGCTGCCATTCGTTTCCTTCGGTTCTTCGCAGGGATCGGGTTCGATTTCGATTAACCTTCGCACGGCCTTTGATCGTGGATTCGTCTTCCGAGACTTCACCTACGACTTCAAGCCGGTCTGGGCTTCCAGTACGATTAGCCCCAATCAGGTCACTCTAAGTAGTCCTCTTTGGATGATGAGTTGGGCAATTGCCGTTCCCTCTCTCGCCCTCTACTTCGCCTCCCGCCGCCCCCTCCCCGGCCACTGCCGCTGCGGATACAACCTCACCGGCAACACCTCCGGCATCTGCCCGGAGTGTGGCACCCCATGCCACAACAAATCTTCCACCGAAAAATCCGAATCCACTTCCACAATCGAAAACCCGGAGCGTACGATATAGGTATGCGTCGCTACTCCATTTCCTTCATCGTATTTCTACTTCTCGCGCTGCCCGCCTGCCGCGATGTGGACGACGAATATTCTTCACGCGTGCCGCGCCGCGACATGACCATCAACGTTTTTTCAGACGGCCACTCCTATCCGCATGAAGTGCACTCGCTTACCGGAGATGAAACCAACATAGCGCCCGGCGATGTCGCCGACATCGGAGTGCTGGACGAATCCATGTTGCAAGGATTCTCACTCGTTAGTGGCCGCCAAGACGATTGCGGCCTGTACGTCAACTGGCGGGTGCACGATGACCAGATTCTCCGACCCCATCATCTGTCCAGCAGTGTCGAGACTGACTTAGAAGATGCAAACCACTTCCTTGATCCCTTCCACGGCCTTTCCGATTCCCAAATCTCCCAATTGCACGCCGTCGGAATTCGCGGCTGGTCCGCTGAATTCTGCCGTCGCCTGCAACTCATCGATCCCTCGCGCTGCCTGGTTTCGGCCAATGTAAGCTCACAATACCTGGTGGATGCCACGCCGCTGACACTTCCCTCGACGCTGCGGTATCTGCACGCGTCTTCCGTGCACCCTTCTTACCTTTCCTCAGACGGACCGTGGAGCAATCTCCAGGCATTGCATTTCCTGGAAATCTCCAGCGGATTCAAACTCGATGCCACGTGGATCGCGCGTCAAAAAGATCTTCTCTACCTCGACGGCTCCATCAACCGCTATTGGTTCAACCTGCACCTGCTCTCCTCACTCTCGAACCTTCGCGTGCTGAAGCTGCCATTGCGGACTGACATTTTGGATATCGAATTCGTTCGCGGCATGGCGGAGCTGCGCGTGCTCGACATCAGCCACACCATGGTCACGGACTTATCGCCCATCAGCGCTTTGCCGAATATCCGAACCGTGCTGGCGGATGGTGCACCGATCGCGCACCTTCCCCCCGGCCACATGCCGTCTCTGCATTTGCTTACGTTGCAATCAACCAAAGTTACCGACGACGAACTGACCAAATTCACGCGGAACAATCCGGATTGTCAGATAGCGCGGCGCTGGCACAAAACCCTCGTCGACACCGTGGCCGGGGCAACCCGCCTGCGCGTCGCCCGTCCTCGACAGGTTCTCACCTCCGAAGGATACACCGAAACGCTTTTCAACGAATCCGATCCCGGAGCCATTCGTAGCTTCGTAAAGAAACTTCACATTGATGAACCGCAACCCGGTATGACTTACCTTTGCACCACGACGCAATTCTTGGAGTTCTATCAAGAAGATTCACTCCTCGCGTCCGTGGACATGATCTGTGCATCCGACCACATCATCCTTCGCTGGCGCAATAATTGGCCGGGGGATGTCAAACTCTCCGACCATGGAGCGGCCACCATCCGTTCATTGTTCAAACAACATGGTCTGCAGCTCGCCGACGAATGAACTCAAACCCTCTCTGCACGTTCCGCTTCGATCAGCCTCAATTTCCGGTAGACTATCCCCATGCCCCTATGCGACCTCACCGCCCTCGACCACCGTCCCTATCCCCTGCCGCAAGGGGCTTGGA
>CAZKIN010000365.1:0-3790 GCA_964552515.1 uncultured Phycisphaeraceae bacterium | reverse complement strand
ATCACGGAAGGATTCTCCTATTATGAGACAGATCAAAAATACCAAATTCGTAGAACTGGTGGGTTACGCGTCTCCGGCGACTTACGCATGTGGGCACCGCCGACGCCATGTGGTCCATGCTTGGCGAAGCCACAGGTCACTTTTTTGCCTGAGCATCGAGGAGGAGTTGTTGTGTTTCCACGCATTCCTTGCGGACCGCTTCCATCCGCGCGCCGTTAGGGCCGGGAGTTGCTGCCTCGGCGGTGGCCTTTTCCAAGGAGAGGGTCACACGATCCAAAGCCGATGGGACCTGGTCCCGCACGTCGTTGACTCTGGTGAGGATGACTTCCGTCATTACCTTGTTGCAATTCCGAGCGGCTGAATGCAGCGGAGTGTCGCCCGACGGGTCTGGTGCCTTCAGGTCACTTCCCTTGGCCACCAATAACTCCGCTGTTTTCCGACATGCCAACCGGTCTTCATCGCCTTCTTGATCCGCAAAGAACAACATGTGCAAAGGGATCAGGCCACCGTATTGTTCCGCACGAGCATTCACGTCCGCACGGTGTGCGAGAAGAAAGGACACTACTTCGGGAAGTGCGCTCTGCGCAGCTAGATGCAACGGGGTTATGCCCTGTTTGGACCGGGCGTTCACGTCCGCCCCAGCAGCGACCAGAGCATCGGCCATCTTCAGACGCTGTTGTTCTACTTCTGTCCGGCGCGCACCAACAGCCCTTTGATCCTGAGGCATTCCGTCGTGTTGCCCCATGGCCAGCCAGTGCAATGCAGTGGCACCCATGTGGTCAGCCGCTTTGGGGTTCGCACCAAGTTTCAGAAGCTTAAGAAGAACTCCTGCGTTCTTCTTTTGCGCAGCAACGATCACTGGAGTTCGCGATCCAATGTCCGTCACGTTCAAGTCGGCACCGTCTTGAAGCAACTTTTCCATGGCGGCATCGTCGCCTGCATCAATCGCCTCAATTAGCGGCGGCAATGAAACTTCGTCACCCGGTAATGGCCGGGGGTGGGTTCGTTCTGGAGGTTGCGCAGCGAAAGTGATGCAGCAGGAGCAGGCAATCAGCGCGGCGCATGTAGAAATCATGAATTGCTTATTCAGTGGTTGTTGCGACATCCAAAGTCTCCGCTTGAGGTGGTACACGATCGCATATTTGTGCGATGCCTTTGGCATGACATTGTACCCATTTGAGTCAGCAGGCACAGCAGCGCCGAGGGCACACATTCGCGGTGGAGGTAGTACGGAATGCGGAATAAAGGAGGCCAGGCGAGCAACGCCGTGAACTGAGCATTTTGTTCAGCCCTTTCAGGGCAGGAGGGTCATGGGGGCCGTATCCGTGGGCGGCGCTGCGCTTGCCCACGGCTATGATCTATCAGCCCTGCGGGCTGGAAATGATACGGCCTTTCTGGCTTGAAACCGTTTTCGTTCATGGTGTTGCCATGCGGGGATGCGCAGGGGAGTAGGTGCGAGAAAGGATTCGCGCACCAGCGTGGCCTACATTTCATGGCGGAGGTGGGTGCGGAGAATTTCCTTGGCCATGCGGACAGCGGCTTCGCGCTGGATAGCCGCGAGGCGACGGCGGGAGGCGCGGTAAATGGAGAGGCCGAAAGCAATGCCAGCAAGACCCAGAAATGAGATTACGATCATTGTGCCAAGCGGTACGCCAAACCACTGGAAGCGCGGTATGGAAAGCGGAGTGACAACCACAACCCAAGCAGAAGGCAGCATGATGGCGGTGACCAAGTGGAATTCGAGAAGGATGCGAAACCAGCCGGGGCGGGCATTGAACTCCGTTCGCATGCGCCAAACTGCCGACAGGCCGATGGCTAACGATCCGATGATGAAAATCAGAGGGTAGAGCACGCTCATGTTCTGCGCGAAGCACATCACGGCCACAAAGAGGGAGAAGAAGGCGAGGATGGACATGCCGACGCAGGTGGTCGGCGCGGTTTCCATGCGGCGAAGTGCCAGAGTGATGGCAGCGGCGGGAATGATGAGGTCGCCGGTGGCGTTGGGTTTGCCACATTCGGGGCAGGTGACGGGATCACCGGAGAGGCCGCGCAGGTTGTAGGCGCAGCCGAGGCAGTAGACGTCTTCATCGATGGAACCGTCAGCGGTACGGCGGATGGAGGCAACGGTCGGAGGGTTGTCCGCGACGGGCAGGGGTGATTCGAGAACGGGCGCGTGCGGATCGACGGCCATGATGGAGGATTATACCCGGGCGAAAGCGCGAATTCCTCCCCGTCAGAATTTGAAGCCATCAGGCGAACACTTGTCGGGCGGTGTAAGAATGGTGGCAGCAGCGAGTCATCGAGGTGAACGACGGTGGGCGGGAAAGGATTCCCGGGAAAGTGGGTGCGCGAAGGGATTCGCGCACCAGCGGGGGTCAATCTCCGGCCGCAAAACGGTCGGCGGCCGATTCGAATGCGCCGGTGTCTTCGAGTTCGTCGTAAATCTGATCATCGAGCTGCTCGAACGGATCGGCATCAAGGCCGTGGTCTTCCGCGTATTTGTCCAACAGGGCCACGCGGACGGCGCGGTCGCGGGGATAGGTCGGGCCGAAGAACTGCATGGCGCTAACGATTATGTCAGCACATTTTTCCAGGCCGAGGGTACGAAAAGCGTCGGCCGCTTCGGGCGCGAGGACGCCGGTGGAGTTGAAGAAGAACTGGTGCAGGCCGCCGTTGTGGATTTCCGAGTGGGCCCAGTGCGCCGCAAGGAGGACCTTCTGCGCGGCGCTGATCTTGGAGAATCCATAGAGGAACAGCTTCTCGCCGTCGTAGATGCTGACGGAATCGACGACTGGTGCGATGACTGACCAATAGGCGTCACCCGGGTCCATGTGGAAACTCCGTTTGGTTACGTATGGAATTCATGCACGTTTGGGTTGGCAGCAATTCAAGGCAACAACCCGTGAGCAAGAAAGAACGGTCCATTCGTGTTGGACCCACCGCTTCCTCACGGGCGCGGCTCGGTAAGAGATCAGAACGCATTAAGTCGACTCCCCCACCGCTAAAGCGATGGGCCACCCTCTACCGGACTTCGGCGATGAGTTCGACTTCGACGGAGGCGCCCAAGGGGAGGCCGGATGCGCCGACGGCGGAGCGGGCGTGTTTGCCAGCGTCGCCGAAGATTTTTCCGAGGAGGTCGCTGGCGCCGTTGGCGACTTTCGGCTGGTCGGTGAAGTCGGGCGCGGAGTTGACGAAGACGCAGACGCGGACGATGCGCGTGATGTTGTCGATACCGCCGACGACGCTGGATATAGCGGCGAGGGCGTTGAGTGCGGAGATGGCGGCACCTTCGGCGGCCTTTTCGAGCGAGACTTCGGTGGGCACGCGGCCGGCGACGACGAGCTTGCCTTCCTTGAAGGGGACCTGGCCGGAAGTGTAGACGTGGTTGCCGGTGCGGACGGCGGGGATGTAGTTGGCCACGGGTTTGGCGACCTGCGGCAGGGTGAGTCCGAGTTCGGCGAGTTTCTGGCTGGGGGTCATAGGAAAAATCTCCCGTGCATGAATGAGGAAAGAGAATCCGCAACCCCGTTGGGGTTGAAATTAATCAAACTGTTACCCGGTGTAGCCGCTGCGCAGCAACCCTGGGCTGAAATCCGCAACGCCGTTGGCGTAGAAATAGTAACTCAAAGTGATCGGCTTTTGGAATTTACGGATCGATTATGGTCCAACCACCACTTTCTCTACGCACAAACACCGTTGCAACATTCGTCCGCCCTACGGGCGGAAGGAACATAGTACAGGCTCTCCGGGGACTGAAGTCCCCGGCAACGATCGTGCGCCCTTCGGGCGA
>CAZKIN010000364.1:0-3817 GCA_964552515.1 uncultured Phycisphaeraceae bacterium | reverse complement strand
GTTGAGCCGTTCCATTTGGCAATTCGATTGGCGCTAATCCCTCCGGCAGTGGTGAAACTTCCGCCTGCGTAGAGCGCAGGGCCGCCACCATCATCAAAAACGGCAAGGGCTTGGACCTCTGCGAAGGTGCCTAGCGCAGTAGTGCCCATCCCCGATCCTAGTGTCGACCAAGTCGCGCCATCCCAAGCGCCAATGTTCCTCGCTGGTGCCTCCCCGGCGAGACCGAATGACCCGCCGATAACGAGTAGGGCGGGTTGACCTCCTGGACCGTCGGGATCAAAAGTCGTCATGGCGGAGATGGTGCCGTCAACCCCGGGGACGCCATCTCCCGGCACCCACTGGCACTCTCCGGTCGCATGCCGAGCCGCTCCCAGCACCACACAGAAACTGATCAAGCCAACAATTTTCATTCGATGAGCTCGCAGTGACGGCACGAGAATTATGAACTGGCTCGTAAACTACAAAATCATAGCGTATTTAGCCCCCAGGCCGCAAGCCGCCGACTGCCGTATCCCATTGGCGGCAAGAGCCTGGGCGGAAATGAACTTGATGACTCCATCGTGTCTCACCGCTGCGGCTTGAACATCGCCTCGACCCACATCGACACGCAGGACGAGGTGTAGCGTTTAATATCGGGCCATCGCGTGGACAAGTGAAACTCCTGCAATCGCCCAGTCATTTGCAATGAATAATGCAATTTTTTAGAATGCCTGTCTTGTGGCGGGATTGGGTCACGAGACATCGCGGGAATATTGCGCCGGCCTGCAAGCCGGCCCAAGTGCATGCCCGACATTTATCAAGGAATCGCCAATGAAGGACCAGCCAAACATCGAGACTACGAATCACGAACGCCGAACGATCTTGAAAACCGCCGGGGCTGCGGTGATTGCCGGAACTGTTGCTGCGGCGCCGCTCTCCCAAGTCCTGGCGGCCCAGGACACCCAACGGCCCAAGGCGGCGGAACGGAACAGCGGGCCGCTGGGCGCGCGGCTGCGGGGCGTGCAGCACTTCGGGCTCACCGTGCAGAATATGGACCGCGCCTTTGCATTCTATACAGAGGTTCTTGGCGGTACGGAAATCATGCGCGACGGCGATTTTCAGGGGGAAGTCATTCACAACACGCTGCTGACGGATCAAGAGATCGAAGCCCGGGTGCGCCGGGTCAATCCACGCACCATGGGGATCCCGGACCTTAAAGGCGGCGCGCAACGGCTGGATGTACGGTTCATTCAGTTCGACAACGTTGTGATCGAACTGCTGCAATACCGCGACGCCGGGCAACGCGCCGGCAGCGGCGGCAGTTTCGCCGAGCCGCTGGATCACATGAGCCCAGCTTTCCCGAGGATGATGCATATTTGTTTCCATATCCGCGATGATGTCGACTTCAACAAGTTCATCGCTGATCTGGAAGCCGAATCGGTGCGGCGCGGAATGACGCAGGTGAAGGCCAACCGTATCATCACGGTGACATCTGAGCAGGAGCGGCAGGCCGCGCCCATGGAGTCTTTTAGCAACGGCATCACCGAAGGCCGTTCGAATGGCTGGAGGCTGATATACTGCAAGGGTCCCGAAGGCGAGCAGCTTGAGTTCGTTCAGGCGCTGGGACCGGTGAAGCGCATCTTCGATGATGCGCTGGAAGCGCGTCGGAAGGCCGTGGGTTGATGACTTCGAAGTGACAGGTGGGTCAGCGCGGTAACGAATTCGGTTGCGGCAAGTAGGCTCACCCGCTCCGCCTTGAACCCCACGCACGCCACAGAGCGCACGGCGGCGGCCGAAAATATCGACGAAACAAGCCGCTTGTAACTGTTCGCCAACATGGGGCCGGCCCAAGTTCAACCACGGAGCAAGCCGCAAACGACCGCGCAGATAATCTTCAACACACCACGTCGAGCGATGTTCGGTCGTCCGGTGTACTGATTTATTGACCAACAAAGTTGTTCTGCACCAACTCGAAGTCGCGGAGGTCGGCGTCACCATCATCATCCGTGTCCGCCGCGCTAAAACGGACTGCCGTACATGCACCGCCCGGTGAAGTTCCGCCTGGCCCGCCCATGCAGGCAGCCAGATCGCGAAATGCAAACAAGTCCAATGCACTCAGTGCGATCTGCCGAATCTTTCCGCGCTCGGAAATTCTCAGATGCCGGGCGAGTTTCTCCGGTCCGCCCGCGGCAGCCATGAAAATCTTTACCACGGTCGGACTTGCCGGATTGAGCACGGCCGCCAGTCCGGTGGCAGTCAAGCCCGGCGGAGTTGACTCACATTTGACCTTCAGGGCATAGAGGTTACCCGGACAATCGTCGAGCGATCCGTCCGCCGGCGAGGTATCGCGTGCCGTGCCACATCCTGGCACTCCGGAACATCCCGGAGCCGAGCAACTCAGTTCACACTTGTCGAGTACGCCGTCGGCGTTGCAGTCGGCGAAGTCATAACGGCCAATTTCCTGTCCGGAGGAGAGCCGCGCGACCAGCACGACGGCGGCCTGCTGCCCGACCGCCGCGCCGTTTACAATTGCCGTTCCGTATAGCACGGCGTCCGGTTCCGGAATGGCTCCAAACAGCCCTGTGGCTGCCAGACCAAAAACGACGACGGCGCGATTCACGGTTGAGGCTATCATGAAATCCCTCTTTTCAGTTAGTACGTGTCTTTGCTTTTCAAACATCACATCGCGTCCCAAGTGTTGGTCGATTCTTCCCTACCATCGCCACAGCATGGTCGCTTGAGGACAATGCCCCTTAATCCATGAGCGGAAGAAACTGGGTTTCCTTTTCCACTGACTTTCTCATTCGCTCACCATGCACAACATTCTCCCGATAAACTTCGACGGCGCGGTCCTTCACCCGGCTGTAGGCATTTTCGTGCGCGGCCCTGTCGCTCTCCGGCAAACCTGCCCACTCAGCTGCATCTGGCCAGTCGTACTTGGGTTTTACAAAGTCCTCCGGTCGCTCCATTCCCCGCCGGCTCGGGGCTGATTCTGGAATTCTCCACTTCTGAGCCTTGAGGCGATGCTCTTCGACCTGGGCCATGGTCCGCGTTGATTGATCGTCAACAAATAACCAGTGGACCGCGGGCGTTTCGTAAGACTTGATGACTTCCTTGAACGCGCCCGTCTTTGTGTTGACTTGCTTTATGCCTTCAACCACCGCGCGGGCCACTTGCGCCTCCTCATCAAGTCCCGTCGGGTCAGTGTTCACGAGGGGATTGTTCAGTGCGTAGGCATACGCGTTACCCTTTTGCGGCTTGGACAGAAACGCGGCAAGTTCCCCGGATGGCAGCAGGCCGGGATTGGCAAATTTCGGGTCCGGCGATATGAACCGCGCCAATGTGCCCGCGCGATACCGCGCCTCAAAGTATTGAAGGTCGGATTCGGCGTCCTGCTCCTTTCCCGTAAACCCATACGGCGGGCGGGCGATAACAGTGGGCTCATGGGAATGTCGCACATCGCCAAAGGGGTAGTACGCTGTTTCCTGCACGAGCGCTCCATCGCGATCGGTCATCACGGCGGCGGACCCGAGATGGTCGCCGTGATAGAAGATGACGTCCTGGCTTTCGGCGGCCGCCGGAACCAGGGTGACTGGCGCGGGAAGTGTCAACCAAATGGCACTTCCGGAGTTAAACGACACAGCGGCATCTCCGACGTTCTCCGGCAGGGACGGATCGCGCAACTGCCAATGCAGGCGCTGTGGGTCATGGGCATGAATGCGGGCTTCAGCGTTCACAGGGCTGCGCCGCTGAACTGCAGCGCCGTTCACCGCCGCGCTCTTCTTGGGAGTGGCGTTCGGAGCGGGACTGGCCGCCCAAGCCAGTCCGGCCGGCACAA
>CAZKIN010000363.1:0-3830 GCA_964552515.1 uncultured Phycisphaeraceae bacterium | reverse complement strand
CCTACATCACCAATGCGACTATCAAACCCACCTTCCAACAGGCCAATTTGCAGGCAATCTCATCCTCAGACCCCTGCCTCAACGCCTTCGTCAACACCGCCGACGTCCTCGCGGCCGTCAAAGCCGTCGCCGGAGACCCTTACCCCTTCACCACCGACCCGGCCAACTGCCCCGTATGCCCGTAAGTTTCTGAAATCTTTGCAGCCACTCAATCGTTGCCTGTTGCCTGTTGCCTGTTGCCTGTTGCCTGATATCAATCAACAATGGTGTACATGGCAAAGCCAAGCACCATTCGCAAGGGTCCGCCCGGTCCGCCGCGGCTCAAGCGCCTTTCCATCCGCGCCCGCCGCTGGTGGTCGGGTTTTGGTCTGCGCCGCCGCAAGCGCGCCTGGCGACGCAAACACGCGCGGCCTGCTGAAAAAACCGTCTGCTTCATCCTTGGCTGTCAGCGCAGTGGCACCAACATGCTCATCCGCACCCTCGACCGCATGCTGGAAGTCGACCGCTTCGACGAAGACGATTCACGCGCCTTTGCAGGAAATCGCATCAAGCCCAAGGCCGTTCGCGACCGCCTCATCGCCGCCAGCGACGCCGCGTGCGTGATCTTCAAACCCATCTGCGACTCGCACCGCGCACGCGAGCTGCTCCGCGACCATCCCGGCGCGAAAATCATCTGGATTTACCGCCGTTTTTCCGACGTCGCCGCCTCCGCGGTCCATTACTGGGGCGACATGTCCCGCCTCTTCATGACTGATCTGCTCGCTGGCGGCGGCGACTGGAACGAATATCAATGGAACCGTGAAGGTGTCACCGACGAGGCACTCACCCCCCTTCGCGCCGCCATTTCCGCCACCACCCCCGGCGCTGCCAACAACCACCCTGGCGCCGCCCCCCGCACCCTTGGCGACACTGCCCACACCCCAGGCACTCCGACCGCTGACGCCGCCATGTCCGATGCCGATGCCGGCTGCCTGTTCTGGCATCTGCGTAACGCGCTCTTCTTCTCCCAGGAATTACAGTCCCACCGCGACACACTTCTGATTCGTTACGAAACCCTCGTCTCCGACCCGCCGACCGGCTTCGCTAAACTATGCTCCTTTCTGAACTTACAGTTCGACCCCGCCGCCGTCGCCAGCGTACATAAGGAATCCGTGGGGCGTGGCGCGCAAAACAAAATCACCCCTGGTGTCTATAGGGTGTGCGAATCACTGCTGGCCCGCCTTGATGCGGCCGCGGGAGAAACGCACCGCGGCTCCGCCGTCGCCGCCGCGAAATAGGGGTATCAGTCACGGGGGAAAAACTATGATGTCTCACCACAGTCACTTAGGCGCCTCGTCAATCGCCCGCCGCGCGGAGAGTGTCGCTTTACGGTCAGCATGGGGCCTGGGCATTCGAGCCTTTGTTTTCCTGGCTTTTCTCACTCCCTGCGCCTTCGCCGAAAACATCACGATTGCCCAAAAAGCGCAAAGTGATTTTGCCATTATTTGCGCCGAGAATGCCAGTCAAGCGACACTTACCGCCGCCACGCAGCTGCAATTCTTCGTGGAAAAATCAACCGGCGTGCGGCTGCCGATTTTTTCTCCGGCGCGCCGGCCGGCCCGGGCCATTGTCATCGAAAGTGACTCTTCGCTGTCACCTGAATCCTTTCGCATCGCGGTTCGCGGCGGCGATCTGGTGATCCAGGGCCACGATTCGCCGGGCGATCCGCAGAAAATCGACTTTGAAAATCCGGTATCCACCGGCACACTCAGCGCGGTGTATGAACTGCTCGAGCGCACGCTCGGCGTGCGCTTCTACTGGCCGGATGAACTCGGCACCATCGTGCCACGTCGTGACACCTGGGAAATTCCTTCCGATTTGCAGATCGAGCAATCCCCGCGCTTCGCGCTGCGCCGCCTGCGCTACGGCCCCGGATACAAGGATCACATGGAGGAAGACGCCTCGAAAATGTGGGGACGCCGCCTGCGCCTCGGGTCCACCCGCGCCTATCGTTTCTATCATGCCTGGTGGCAGATTCTTGACGTGGCGCAATGGGCGAAGAAAGGCCATCCCGAGTACGCCGCGCTGGTGAAAGGCGAGCGGCAGACCTGGTACGGAAAATCCATGGAGGAGCGCACGCAAATCTGCACCTCCAACCCGGACGTGCAGGCGCTATTTGTCGATCATGTCCGGAATTCGAAAGACCTGATGGTTTCGATTTCGCCGAACGACGGCTATGGAAACTACTGCCAGTGTGTCACATGTAAGTCACTGGACAGCGGTCGCACCATCCCGGACGGCAAGCAGGCCGGTCAACCGGATCTGTCCGACCGTCTCGTTGCTTTCTATAACGTCATCGCGGAAAAATCGGGTCGCGTGGTCGGTGGTTACGGTTACAACGATTCGATCGAACCGCCTGCGAAAATCACGCCGCATGCCAACGTCTACATCGCCATCGCACTGAACAACGCATATCTTGCGGGAAGACCGGGAGAAAATGTACGCGCGGAACGCATCTTCGGCGGCTGGGGACAAGTCGATCCGAAGTCCACGGCCTACGACATTTTGTACACCGACTTGAAGATGGATCGCACCATCGCGCCGCTGGGTAGCGATGTCGAGAAGCGAATCAAACTGTTCGACGAAAGCGGACTCTCCGGCGCGCAGCTATACATCGCGCCGGAAATGGAACTCGGCGGCGCGGATGCTTACGTCGCCGCGAAGATGTTGTGGAATCCGAAGGTGGATACGAAACAACTGCGCGCGGAATATTATCGCGATCTTTACGGCGCGGCCGGTGAGACCATTGCGCGATTTTATGATCGCGCGGCCCGGCAGTGGCGCGAGGCGAACGCCGCGCACATCGGCAAGAAGCAAGTCCTGCGTCAGCATCTGCAGGTCATTCCGGAATTGCGCAAATTACTGGCCGAAGCGAAAGAGCGCGGCGGCGACGACGCTAAGATTCGCGAGCGCTTAGCGCGATTGGAAACGGCGCTGGGCAAGATGGCCGACCTGCGACCCTAGTCGGTGGATGGAGTCTTCACGGCGAAAATCGTGACGGCCGGTTGTGCGGTGTTGGACTTCCAATTCGGCGGGTAAATAACCGTGAACTCATCAGGAAGTGCCCGCAGCGCCTTGTACAGCGGACGGTGATCGTCGGCCACCAGCACATAATCCGCCTGGAAGCGCGCAGCGATGTCGCCGTAGGTGACATCTCTGCCGCCTTCCGGGTCGCGCGACTCCTGCAATTTCGCGGGCAACTCAGCGCGGGTAATGAGGCGATAACGTTCCCATAGCGCGGGATACTTCGTGCGGGTGAATTCCGGATCGAGTCCGACAATATACCGGTTGTGATCATTGTAATAGAAGCAAACCGGGAAGGTATCCCAGTCATCGGTAAACACGATCGAGCGCGGCGGAGAATTCTTTTCCAGAAAATCCAGCGCGGCCTCGAAGGCACGCACATTGTGCGAAGATTCCATGTTGGCGCGCGTCGAAGATAGATTGGGAATTGCGCAGGCTAATGCCGCAATAGCGGCAATGACCTTCACGGGGCGGGAAGTGAAATCCGCCCACGCGAAAACAGAACCCGGAGCCGGGCGGGCGCCGCGCCGCGCCTGGGCACAGAATGCGCCCGCGCTGAGCAGGGCAAAGACCGGCCAATACTCCACGAAACGCCGCGACTTCATGGTGAGGATGAGGAAGATCACATTGAGCAGGAAGAGTGCAAGTTCCTCCCGGGAAGTGGGCACGGCGGCCTGCAATCGGCGCAGCAGGCAGCCAAGAAACACCGTGCCGAGAACTCCGGCATGCACAAGCAGGTGCCAGGACTGATAGGACTTCCATTCGGA
>CAZKIN010000362.1:2244-3856 GCA_964552515.1 uncultured Phycisphaeraceae bacterium | reverse complement strand
CCCCCGCCGCCGCCATCACCCACACCGCGCGAGGTGGCCGCCGCCTCCATGCGTTCCATTGATGTGACCGGCAACGTCGTCATGGTTTACAGTTCAACTTATGCGATCTGCGGCAGATTCTCATCGGGACCATCGACAAAGAGTTTAGCCAGCACCCATCCGACCGCCGAGTACATTCCGAGCGCGAGCGCGAGCATGGCCAGCCCTAATATCTGATGCGGCGTCCCCTTGGCTAATCCTTCGTAGCCGTGAATAAAGAACAAGCCCGTCAAGGTAACCCGAATCATGTTGCACAAGATCGCGATCGGCACACAAGTCGCCAGCAGCACCAACCGCTGCCAGAGCGGTTTATCCCCCAGATAGGCCATCGCAACACCGAGCGTGACAATGGCCATCATGGAGCGCATGCCGCTGCAGGCTTCCTCGACATTCAACTGGCCCGAGGGCCGACCGGGCATGGTGTAATCAATCACCACGCCCGACGCATCGGTATACAGCCCCGGCGTGACCAGCGGCATGATCATCGCCGCGGCCATGGACGCCAACTTCTGCTGCGGCATCGTCAGCGCTACATATATGCGCTGGGGCAGCGGAATAGCGAGGAGGAGAAACGCAATCGGGAACCAAGTCAACTTCAGAATCCGCCAGCCACCCAGCAACAGCACCAGCCCCACCAGCACGCCGACCAGGGACAACGCGCGCGGGTAACCCATGGGGAGCGGCCAGAGGAAATAAAAATAGGAGCTGAGCGCGACCAGCAGAACGACAGCGCCCCACATACTCGGTCGCGATTCCGCCTTCAGAATCGCATCGCGTTTCGTCCAGAGGAAATACAAGCTGAATAGTGGAATCAACCAACCGTGCGACCAGTTGCCATCATGTATCCAGCGCGAGGCTATCGTGTAGCGAAGCGAATCGAGGTAGATCACGACCACGAGCGCCGCGACGACGATTAACTTGATCCAGGTAGGGCGCGGAATCCCCCCGCCGCCGGACTCCACTGCGCTGCCTGTCGACGGGTTCGTCATGATCGTCATTGCGCATTGCCGAAGAGTCGCGGGAAAAGATCCGGCTCATTATTGGGATTCTGGCGGACGCCGAAGGAATCAATGTCCGCGTAATTGCGCGAGTAGGTGAAGCTGTATCCCACGTTGGCGGGAATATTGGGCAGCGTCATGGCACGCACGCGAGCCAGGAACGGCGCCAGCGGATGCGTGCCGACGTTGATGATGTCACCACGCTTAACGATGAAATCAGGGTCCAGCCCGGCGAAGATGCGGTCCAGGTTGACCTGGATCATCTGCTCACGCTGACCAAGGCGGCGATAGACTGTGCAACGATCGGGCCAGGCAAGCACCGACAGCCCGCCCGCGTTGGCGATGGCCGCTTTGAGGGTGATCTGTTCCGCATTAAACTGGAAGGGGCCGACGCGGTTGACCTGGCCCATGACATAGTAGAGACCGATCTCACCACTGACGATGCGGA
The DNA here is from genome assembly GCA_964552515.1 of uncultured Phycisphaeraceae bacterium. Taxonomy (GTDB): domain Bacteria; phylum Planctomycetota; class Phycisphaerae; order UBA1845; family UBA1845; genus JACQXM01. The sequence goes on along the minus strand of CAZKIN010000362.1, from coordinate 2,371 downwards.
TGACATCGCCCGGACGCACGATGATGTTCCAGGAAGGGTCACCGCTGCGCAGTGATTCCGCGGGAATATGCAGAATTCGAAAATTGGATTCACCCGCGATGCGCGACCAGTTCACGTTGACCGGTCC
>CAZKIN010000362.1:0-2144 GCA_964552515.1 uncultured Phycisphaeraceae bacterium | reverse complement strand
CGAGATTGGTCGTTCGAATCTCGATGTGCGACCGGTTTCAAATGGTCGTCATAACGAAAGATATAGATTTCCGTCACGAACTCGTTAAGACCACCGACTTGATTAATGGCTTCCAGCAAACGTAAATCCGGCCGCCGAATCGGAAACGTTCCGGCCCGAAGCGGTGCGTTGTTCGCGGCACTGACGCCGATACCGAAAATGGAGTAGGTGGCCTTCTGCAGGAACAACGGATTGACGGCCACCTCCGGATCCACCAAAACGTTGCCGTCGATCAGTGCCCGGCGGATGGCTTCTTCCAATTCAGGCGGTGTAAGTCCCACGGCCGGAATACGGCCAATGACCGGCAGATTAACCTGTCCAGCCGACGAAACTTGAACTTGGGAGAAATAGGCGGTTTGGCGCTGACGAAGTTCGGGGATCTCTACTTCCAGAACATCTCCACCGGAAATTGGATATTCGGCCACGTCCACTCGCAGGTCTTCGGGCGATGGAAATGCGGCTCCCGGCAGACCCGGAGGCGTATCCTCCAAGCTCAAAGATGCCCGGACTTCGGTCACATTCGCATTTGAATAGCTGCCGACGACGGTCGGATCAAGCCATCCATTCTTGATGGATTGGCATCCTTCGGATAGGGGAAGGAAAACCAACGCAAACGCGCAAGAAATGCGCGACATTCGGTGTGTATTGGCACTTCTATCCACTTTTGCGATTTCCCGGCGACACACCGTTAACCAACCTTCGTAGGAAAGTTATCGGCCTATGTTCCTACGGCAGTCCAATGCAAGCAAGTCCGTGATGTTATTGCGGCACCGGATCCTTGCTCTCGGTGTAGCCTTCCGGCAGTTCAAACACGACATCGTGATCCTTCGACGGAACAATGGTAAGGTTGGTGAAAATCCACTGCATGGAACCAGGCTGCTGGGTTTCGGGGTGAACGACCAGTCGGTCCATTCGCCGTGGAAGGTAATCCTTTTTGGAAATGAACCAGACGCCTTTTCCCTTGTTCGGGTCGGCGTAAGTCACCGCTATTTCCCAGCACTCCTGATCACCCACGGTGCTCGATCCGACCAATCGCAGAGTCGTTGCGGCCAAGTCATCCGCAAAAGGTTCGGGATGTGCGAAGTACTGCATTCCGATGGCGTCACCTAAGCGACCTTTGCTGCCCAGCTTGTCCTTGGATGGTTGTACGTATGCCACCTTTTTCTGCGGATCTAGCAGGTAGTAGATCTTCCCGTCGTGACCGCTGACAAAAGAAAGCTTTTCTTCAGACCCCGGGTACTTGGCCTCCTGAACATCGAATCGATATTGCCCATAACCCGTGCGCTCCTTGCCGCGCTGAATGGTCTGGCCTTTCACGATGGGCGCTGTATTCACCATGAACCCGGTTCCCTGGAACAGGGCATCATACTTGACGTAATAGACCTTCTTGATGGCCTCATCCGCTTTCAGCATGATGGACTTTGCGTCCTCCGCCGTCGCGGCATCGCCCTTTATCGCAGTGGGCGCAGTTGCGGTCTTGCTCTCCTGTGCCCATGCCGAAACCCCAATGAACAAGAACGAGAAAACGAACATTGAACTGCGCATGTCTATTGCTCCGAAATTGCTATCGTCTCCATGCGAAACCCATCTCATGATAATGGGAATTCGCGTGGGAATCGAGGGTGAGCGCAAAAGTTGGAATCAGGCGGAGCGAAACCAATCCACGAATCGGCGCAGGCCGTCGCGAATATCGGTACGCGGCTCGTAGCCCAACTCTCGTTGCGCCAGTGTGACATCGGCGAAGGTCCGTGTGACATCGCCGGGCTGGAGAGGGAGCTGGTGAATCTCGGCCTTTTTCCCAAGTGCGTCCTGCAGCAGTTGAATGAGGAGGTTGACCGACACCGGGCGCGACTCGCCGAGATTATAGATGTGATAGCCGGTGCAGCGGTCCAGCGCGCGCAGCACGCCGTCGACAATGTCATCAATGTAAGTGAAGTCCCGTTCCATAGAACCATCGCCAAAAACGGGAATCGGAGAACCGTTTTCGATCAGATGGGCGAATTTATGAATGGCCAAATCCGGTCGCTGGCGCGGACCATACACCGTAAAAAAACGAAGACACGTCGTCGGCAACCCGTACAGGTGGTGGTACGTATGCGCGATCA
>CAZKIN010000361.1:0-3861 GCA_964552515.1 uncultured Phycisphaeraceae bacterium | reverse complement strand
TCAGGCCGCCTTGAATGAGGCGGTGCCGCGTTCGTCGGAAACCACCACTCCGTCGCGCATGGTGATGATCCGGTCGCAGCGCTGCGCGACGTCCGGTTCATGCGTGACCATGATGATCGTCCGCCCCTGGCGGCGCAATTCTTCGAAGATTCCGAGAATGGTTTCACCGGTCGCGGTGTCGAGATTTCCAGTTGGTTCGTCGGCGAGAACGATCAGCGGATCGTTGATGAGCGCGCGGGCAATCGCGGCGCGCTGCTGCTGTCCGCCGGAGAGTTGATTCGGCCTATGGTGGCCGCGTTTTCCCAGTTCGACCAGTTCGACCAGCCGCGCGGCGCGCTCGCGGCGTTCCTCAGCGGGAACACCCTGGTAAAAAAGCGGGACCTCCAGATTTTCCAGTACGGTAAGCTGCTGGATCAAGTTGAAATTCTGGAAGACGAAGCCGATGCGCTGGCCGCGAATGTCGGACAGTTCGTCGTCGGTCATGAGTGCCACATCAATGTCGCCAAGGAAATAGCTGCCGCTGGTGGGGCGGTCGAGACAGCCGAGCAGGTTCAGCATGGTGCTTTTGCCCGATCCGCTCTGTCCGCAGATGGCCACCGATTCGCCGGTGGCGAAATCAATGGAAATGCCACGCAGCGCATGCACCAGCACTCCCGCGACGCCTTCTTCGCCGTAGGTCTTGCAGAGATTCTGGACCGACGCGATGGGCGGCGCGACGATGGCAGGTGAATGACTGACCGGTGTCATGGTGTGCTCCGAACAGTGCTGGCCCATGATTGCCGTGGAGTACTTATCATTGGTTCTTGCCGCACCGATCGCTATTTTGTTCCGGAAGTTGCGGGCACGGGGGCGCTGGTTGCCGTAGTGGGAGGCGCGGCCGCGGGAGCGCCGCCCGGCGGACCCTTGCGTGTCTGCCGCGGACCGCCGCGTCCGCCATTGCCGCCGTCCATGCCGCGCGGTCCGCCGCCGGGTCCACCCGGTGCGTCGGGAATCAGGCGCAGGTGATCCTCGGTGAAGGCGAGCAGTATGTTGTCTTTGGCCTTGAGACCCTCAGCGGTCACTTCGATCCATTCACTGCTATTAGGGCCAAGGACAACCTCCAGCGGTGATACAACATCGCCCTGTTTGCGCATGACATATCGTTTGTTGCCTTTGGCATAGATGGCCTGCACCGGGACCGCGAGTTTGTCTTCCACCGTTTCCACCTGGATGCGCACCTGTGCGTTGCCGCCGGGCTTGAGGCGCGGATCGGCTTCGTCGAGGGTAACTTCGGTTTCGAATTCCTTGAGGTCCGGATTCATCCAACTGCTGGCGCTGTCGGCGACGGCCGCAATCTTGGAGACTTTGCCTTCGAACACCGCGCCGGGAATGCCGTCCACGGTGACCATGGCCGCCTGTCCCAGTCGAAGTTTGTTGGTCTTCGCCTCATGGACGCGCATGTTGACGACCATGGAGGAAGTGTCGGGCAGTTGCATGAGGATCTGGCGCTCGTGCACTTCGGCGCCTTCCTTGATCTGTGAGTCGGAGTTCATCATCCAGCGGCCGCCGCCACCGCCGCCGGTGTAATAAACGACGAATCCCTGGGTGGGTGCGACAATGCGGCTTTTTTCCTTTTGGGCGCGGAGGCGGGCCAGTTGTTCGCGAACGATGCCCAGTTCTTTCTCCTTGCCTTCCATTGCGCGGAGCTTCTTGATTTCCTCGGCTTCGGCATTCTTGACGGTGCGCGCGGCCTCTTTTTTCGCTTCGATAAGATCGGAGTCCTTCTTGCGCAAGTCGGAAATGTGCGTGTATTGGAGCAGGACCTCCCGCGCCTTTTCCGCTTTCTCCAGATCCCAGATGGACTTCTGATTATTGAATTCGCTCTCCTGGAACTGTGTCTGGGTGATGAATTTCTTCTCAAACAGTTGCTTGTCCGCTTCGTATGATTCCGCGGCCCGTTCGAGGGTGATCTTGGCTTGATCGATTGCGATCTGCGAGTCTTTCAACTTCTGTTCCCACTCGCCCAGCCGATACTTGTCGAGTTCCAGATTTTTTAGTTCGATGTCGAGTTCGGCCTTGCGGATGTCGCTGGCATTCTTGTCGCGTTGAATGTCGAGTTCCGTTCGGGCGGCTTCAAACGCGGTGAGGACGTCCGCCTCCTTGAGTTCCTGTTCCTTGATGCGGTCGTCGATCTGATTGCTGGCGAGTTCGACCAGCAGATCGCCCTCCTTGACGACGGTTCCTTCGGGAATGAGAAAGATGATGGTGGATCGGCCTTCGACCTCGCTGATAATGTCGGTGGACTTGGCGGTCTTCAGTTCGCCCTTTTCCTTCAATTCAACCTGGAACGTGCGCGGTTCGACCGAAAACAAGGACACATCGGCAGAAGCACTCGGTCCACCGAGCCACATGCGCAGCGCATATGCACCGCCGGCCAGAGCGCCAAGTAATACCACGGTGACCAGCAGGGCGTTGGTGCGCCGCTTGCGCGCGCGTGCGGCCGGGGAGGGACGCAGGGAAACGCCAGAAGCGGTCACCGCAGAAGCGGCGGGGGATGAACTGATGGTACTCATATTGATTTCCGTCCGTTGGCGCCTTCATCCGAGTCAAATGGCCGCAACTTCATATCTGTATGACGAAGTATATGGACCAATGTTACCAAAAGTTTCTCGACGCGACCGAAATAAAGTGATGTTCGCTGGCCCAATTCCCAATTATCTCGCAGGATCGAGCGGATTCCGCGGATGGTGATCGGAATCATGAACCTCTAAAGGCCAATTCAATTCGTGCAATCGCTGGTGACGCCCAACCACCCATATCTAAGTTAACTCTTCCGTTGCCGGTTCACAAAGCGAAACGCGTCGAAACTTGTCCGCAACGGGATGTGGAATTCATGCTTCGCGTAGAGAAAACGGCTGGCGTGTCACAAGGGAGTAACGGGCGGATAAACGAGCGGAATTCGGGCTAATCGGTAGCGATCACGCCCTCGTCCGTCACGCGCAGGGTGGCCGTCTCGCGGCGGAATTCGAGGATGGCGATGCGATAGGCCGCAACAGCGGTGGCCAAATCGTTGCGTGCGGCAAGCAGGTCGTTTTCGGCATCCACCACGTCCTGGTTAGTGGATTTTCCCAAGTTGAACTGCTCACGCGCGGCGGCGACGCGAAACTCGTTCTCCGCGACGTTGAGTTCCTGGATTTCACGAAGCTTGGCCTGCTGGGTGATGCGACGCATGGCCCGGCGCACCTCGACGCGCACGTTATCGGCCTGCAGTTCGTAAGCGCGTTCGGCGCGGCGAAGTATGACCTGCGATTCGCGGTAGGCGTTTCGCTCGCGTTTGCGATCATCCACGCGGAGTTGGATGCCCGCGCGCCAATCGGATCGTTCCGTCGTGTCGTACTCGAAGGTCCCGAGCTTGTCCGGGTTGGTGTCGAGATTCACGCTGCCGTCGAGGTCGAGGTCAGGCAGGATGGCGTTCTTGGCAACGCGCACGCCGCGGCGCTGGTCATCCACCTGATCCAGCGTGTTGAGCAGGTCGAGGCGGTACTTCAGGCCAGTTTCGATGGCTGTTTTCTGATCAACATCGCGGAGCAGCTGGTCAATGTCCTTGCTGTCCTGATCCTCGTCCTGGGAGACGACATCGAGAGGTGTGTCGACCTGCATTCCGAGGAATACTTTGAAGCGGTCGAGCGCGGAGACGTATTGTTCCTTGCTGCTCACGAGCGACGCCTCGGACTGGCGCAAGCTGGACTTGGCGCGCGGCGCTTCGGAAATCTCGCGCGCCTGCCCGACGCTTTCGATGAATTCCGCGCGCTCGGCGTCCTTCTTGCGGCTTTCATAACTGACATAGGTGTTGTAAACGGCGGTCTTCTGGCCCTGCAAGGC
>CAZKIN010000360.1:0-3864 GCA_964552515.1 uncultured Phycisphaeraceae bacterium | reverse complement strand
ATATCGATTTAGAACTAGAGATGATTACGATTACTCGTAGCTCGCAGCCACAGCCGAGCAGTGGGCCGTTCAGCAATTCGGGGCATGCGGTGAGCGGAACCCTGAATGTTAGGAAGACCCCCTAATTAAGGACAGATCATGCTTGTGGTGAGCTTGCTGTTCGATTCCTGCACCCGCTCCGGGATGCGGATATTTGGGCGCGAGATTCCGGAGGTGTTACCTCCGGCTAATATCCAATATCCCTTTGGGATAAGCGCCGGAGGGCGATGACTTGGGTCGAGGCAGTCGGGGGCGATCGGAGGAGTTTCGGGTCAGTGCCCCGGTATGCAAGAGTGCAAGTGACATGTGACAGGCACAGTCCTAGAACACGGAATCGTAGCGAGTCCGCTTCCTGACGGGCGCGGTACTGTTTGAAGATGCGATCCACTCATCGAGTATTGGGTCGATGATCCGACCTACGGTGGTGGCCGGAGGTGCCAGGCGGCGAGTTCGTATTCGGGAAGATCGACGGCGCCGGCGTCGATGCAGCGCTGGAAATACTCGCGGGCCTTTGCGGTGTCTTTGGTGACGAGGGCGCGGCTGCCGAGGGCATACCAGGCTTCATATTTCTGGCCGGTGGTCTTGGCGCCGCTGGCGAGTTCGTCGGGTGCGAGTTCTCCGCTGATGGCCGCGATGATGGCACGCTCCCAGTCGCTGGCGGGCTTGGCCCTGGCTGAATCGAGTTGAGCCTGTGCTTTGGACTGGTCAACGGGGGTTTCACGAAGCATGAGGATTTCCCAGATCCAGAGTCGGTACAAAGCGCACCTATCCGGAGCGAGGCGGGTAATGGCTTCGAAGTCACGCAGGGCGTTATCTTCGTCGCCGTTGTAGCGATAGGTGATTCCGCGGGCGGCGAATGCGCCGATGTTCTTACGCAGTTCGATGGCGCGGTCGTGATCGACGAGCGCGTCATCGTAGCGGCCGAGCGCGCGGCGGATGCGCGCGCGGTTGTGAAAGCCTTCGGGATAGCGGGGATTCAGTTCGACCGCCTTGGAGAGTTCGGCCTCGGCTTCGGTTAGCCTGCCCAACCGGTGCAGAATTATTGCGCGGCTGTTGCGAATTATTTCGTCGGTGGGGTCAAGCTTCAGGGCCGTGTCGACATCAGCGAGGCTTTCGTCATAGCGTCCGAGTCGATAATGCACGACTCCCAGGTCGGTCCATGCCCCAATGAGTTTGGGGTCGAGCTGGACCGCCTTTTCCAGCGCCTCGAGCGCTGTCGCGAGGTCACCATAGCGAGCGCGCCAATTGCCCAGGCGGTGCCAGGCAAAGGGATTGCGTGGGTCCAGCGACAATGCGCGGTCGCAGTCCGCATGTGACCCTTCCTTGTCACCTTTGTTCAAGCGCACCCATGCCCGCTGGGCCAACGCCATGCCAAAATCGGGCTCCAAGCGGATCGCGGTATCGCAATCGGCGATTGCTTCGTCCAGCTTCCGATCGCGAAGGTAGGTATCCGAACGGTTGATATAGGTCGGGGCATAGTCCGGTTTCAGTTTGATGGCGTGGGTGTAGGCGGCGATCGCTTCGGGAAGCTCTCGTAACCGGCTGCGGGCTAGGCCTACAAGGTTCCAGGCGGCGGAGGACTTGGGGCGTATGGCGGCGAGGACGCGGGCATCCTCGAGCATGGCGGGGAAGTCGGTCAGGTAAAAATAGCGCCAGGCGCGGGCGAGCCGGGCATCGACGTGCGCACCATCATCCTCGAGCACCTTGGTGAGGAGGGTAACCGCTTCCCGGTCTTCGCCATCCAGGGCGAGAGCCTGAAGATAAGGGTCCTGGGAGGCGAAGCGCTGGCCTGCGCGGCGGTGTTGTTCCTCAAGTGCGGCGTCGCGGTTGCGGTAGAGCTGGGCCATGAGCAGGTGGGCCGCGCCGAGATTGGGATGCGCCGCGAGCAGGGCCTGGCCGGCGGCGAGGGCTTCGTCGCGGCGGTTTTCGCGGTTGAGGATGAAGGCACGCTGGAGCGGGGCGTCGAGAAAATCGGGGGCGAGGCTGATCACTTCCTCCAGTTTGCGAAGGGCGTCGTCCGGACGACTTGCGGAATCGGTCATGGCTTCGTGGTAGAGGGCGGAAGCGCGCTGCCGAAGGGCGAGCGACGCATTCTCCCGCGATTGCAGGAAGAACAGGATGGCGACGATGAGGAGAACCACGAGGCTGGAGTTGATGGCGATGACCCGGCCGTGACGGTGAATCCATTTGCGGAGGCGGTATACCTTACCGGGAGGTCCGGCCAGGATCGGCTCATGGTCGAGAAAGCGCTGGATTTCCGCGGCTAATCCGCCGGCGGAATCGTAGCGGCGGGTGCGGTCTTTTTCGAGGCATTTCATGACGATCCAGTCGAGGTCGCCGCGGAGTTGTCGGGCGAGGGAGCGTACTTCGGTGCGGCGTTTGTGGGCGATGGCGGTGGAGTCCTCGCCGAGGCTGGTGAGCTTGGTGCTGGGGCGAGGGGGATCGACTTCGCGAATGATGCGCTGGATTTCGTTGAGCCCGGCCTGGAGCAGGGTGTGACGGTCAAAGGGCAGTGTGCCGACGAGCAATTCGTAGAGAAGTACGCCGAGAGAGTAAATGTCGGTGCGGGTGTCGATGTCCAGCGCGGACATTTCGGCTTGTTCGGGGCTCATGTAACCGGGGGTGCCAATGAGCTGTCCCTGTTCGGTGAAGACGCTTTGTTCGGTGAGGCGGTGCTGCGTGGCCTTCGCGACGCCGAAGTCTATGACTTTGACGATGGGCTTGTCGGCCTGCACGGTGACGAGGACGTTGCTGGGTTTGATGTCGCGGTGAATGATGCCCTTTTGGTGGGCATGTTGAACGGCGCCGCAGACATCCGCAAAGAGTCGGAGGCGTTCCTCCGTGGTGAGGCGGTGTTTGTCGCAGTAATCGGTGATGGGGATGCCGGGGACGTGTTCCATGACGAAGTAGGGGCGGCCTTCCGGCGTGGTGCCGGCGTCAAAGACCTTGGCGACGTTGGAGTGGTTCATCAGGGCGAGTGCTTCGCGCTCGGTTTCGAAGCGGGCGACGACGCGCTTGGTGTCCATGCCGAGCTTGATGACCTTGAGGGCGACGCGGCGGTGGAGGGGCTTTTGCTGTTCGGCGAGGTAGACGGTGCCCATTCCGCCTTCGCCGAGGATGTCGAGGATGCGGTAGGGGCCGATCTGCTCGGGGGCTACTCCACCTTGCAGGGTAGCCTGCAGCTTTGCGAGACGCTGGAGGAAGACGCTTTCGTCCAACGGCTGCGTTTCGGAATTTGGTTCGTCGGGCGGCACGGATGCTGCGCTACGCTTTCGGTTTCACCTTGGGAATTGGATGGGTACGAACGATTCGATCAGACTGAGATACTATAAACTTTGGATGTCTGGTTTGCAATCGTAAACAAGTCGCGGGTGACAATATTGAGTCGGCGAGAGGAAGGCACGAAGCGACGAAGCGACGAAGGGGAGGAAAAGACAAGGCGAAAGGCGTAAGGCGTAAGGCGAAAGGCGTAAGGCGTAAGGCGAAAGGCGTAAGAAGAAGGAACGTGAGGGAATTACGAAACAAAGAGGCGGGAAAGGATTCCCAGGAGAGTGGGTGCGAGGAAGGATTCTCGCACCAGCCGAGTCGGCGGATAGTGCACCACGAAGGACACGAAGAGCACGAAGGGGAGGATAGTGCACCACAGAGGCACTGAGGACACAGAGGAGATTGAAGATTGAAGATTGAAGATTGGAGACGGTCAGCGAACTGCGGCGGGGCGAGGGGTGCGGGTTCGGGGGCGGGCGGGGGCGCGCTGGCCGCACTCGGGACAGATGCCGCTGCGGTTTCCGATGAGGTTGTAACCGCAATGGGTGCATCGGCCGG
>CAZKIN010000359.1:0-3869 GCA_964552515.1 uncultured Phycisphaeraceae bacterium | reverse complement strand
TCGGCCCGTCGGCCACAAACCCGCCAGCGCGTGTTTCACCAGTTGCTCGTCGAAGAAATTCGTGCCCATGCCCGCATCCACCACGATGCCCTGCGCGTTGATCCCGCTGGACCTTGGACTGAGCAGAAACAGCGCGGCGTTGGCCACTTCTTCGGTAGTCAGCGCTTCCTTGCGCAGGGTGGCCTGCTCCGCAAACAGGTAATGATCGATGTAACCGGGAATGCCCGCCGACGCACTGGTCTTCAGCAGCCCCGCACGCACGGCATTGAACCGCACGCGTGAGAATCGGCTGAACGACTTGGCCAGGAACGCAATCGCCGAATCGAGCGCCGCTTTCGCCGGGGCCATGTAGCCGTAACTCTCCACCGCCATGGTGGTCGTCGAAATGGAAATGGCCACCACGCTGGCATGCGCATCCAGCAGCTTTTCAAACGCCCGCGCCAGCGCGATCAGCGAATAGCAGCTTACCCCGACGCATTGGAGGAAGTCCTCCCGGCGCACTTCGTGGAATTTTCCGGAGAACGATTCGTAATTGGCGAAGGCGATGGAATGAACCAGGCCGTGAATGTGTTCATATTTCTGTCCGACCGCCGCGGCAAACGCTGCCACTTCAGCGTCACTCTCCACGTCGCAGACATGAATATCCCGATCGGGCAGCAGCTTGTGCAGACTTTCGCGCCGCGCGGCCGAACGCACGCCGTAGACGACCGTCGCGCCTTCCTGTTCCAGCATCCGCGCAATGTGATAGGCGACGCTCCGCTTGTTGGCGACGCCGCAAACGACAAATACTTTGCCGGTCAGTTCGAGAAAACTCATGACGATGATTGTCGCCGCTGCCCGCTATTCTTGAAAGCTGGTGGGTGGCCGCAGGCTGATCGGCGGGCCGAGCACTTCATTGAGCAGGATCGCCCGGCGCAGCTCGCTCTTGTCCGCCCGCGCCAAACGCGCCAGACCGCGCGCGGCCGATGCCGATGTCCCGCCTGGTGCCGCCGCCTCGTCACGCCGCCCTTTGGACTTCGAGGGCAATGCCGATTCGCCGCGCTGTTCCGACGGCAGGTCGGTGTGGATGCTGACATGTCTTTCCGGCTCGCGCTGCGCCTGGTCGACGCGGCGCGGGGGCGGCGGTGCGGAAAGCTTGGGGCGCGCATCGGCCGTCTTCGCCTCGCGTGCCGCCTGTTTACGCTGCTGCTTGCGCTGCTGTTGCGCCTGCCGTTCCTGCATGATCCGCCGGCGCACTTCCTCGGCCGGAACCCCCAGCATCTCCAGCAGCACCTCGGGCAGTTTCGACGCCTCATCATCGTCGACATCCGCACGCCGCGCTACCGGCTGCGGCACATCCGGCGCACTGAGCGGGCGGACCCGTTCCATGGCGGGACCATGCCGACCTGAAGGCAGGGGCTGTGCGATCGGACGCGCGGGCCGGGCGGGCGGCACGGGCATCCGCTCCACCGGCATGGCCTGCGCCGTGGGGCGAGCGCGGTGCTGCGGCGCGGGACGTGCCTCGCGCCGGCTCGACCCTTCGCCGGGTCCATCCTTCGGAATCGGCGTAAAGAACTTGATCAGCCACTGCGCCAGCGGCGCGATGACCACGACGATCACCACGATGATGATGTTCAGCAGTTCGCCGATGTCCCAGCCGGCGGCCAGCGGATATTGTCCAAAAAGCGTCATCATGGCGTCACCGTGTCACTGCACCCGTCAGGAATGGTCCTTCGTCTCCGCCGGACCGTCGCCGCGCGCGATGGATTCCCGCATGCCGGTGTCCGCCTGCACATTGCGCATGCGGTAATAGTCCATGATGCCCAGGTGTCCGCCGCGAAACGCCTCGGCCATCGCCTTGGGAATTTCCGCTTCGGCCAGCGTGACCAGCGCCCGGTTCTCCTCGATTTTCGCCTTGTTTTCCGCGGCGAGCGCAATAGCCATCGCGCGGCGCTTTTCGGCCTCCGCCTGGAAGCGGCGCTTGTCCGCCTCGGCCTGATCCGCCTGCAGCTTCGCCCCGATGTTGTCACCCACGTCGATATCCGCAATGTCGATGGACAGGATTTCAAACGCCGTACCGGAGTCCAGCCCCTTGGCGAGCACCGCCTTGCTGATGCGGTCCGGATTCTCGAGCACCACCTTGTGCGTTTGTGCCGAACCGATGGCACTGACGATACCTTCACCCACGCGCGCGATGATCGTTTCTTCCGTCGCACCGCCGATGAGCTGCCGGATGTTCGTCCGCACCGTCACCCGCGCCTTCGCCTTGAGCTGAATGCCGTCGATGGCGACGGCGTCAATCGTCGACTTGCCGCTGGCCGCGTTCGGAACGTCAATCACCTTCGGATTCACGCTGGTGGAGACCGCATCGATGATATCGCGCCCGGCCAGATCGATGGCACAGGCCTTCTTCCAATCCAGATCAATCGCCGCACGGTTCGCTGCGATCATCGCCCGGGTCACGTTCGGCACCCGCCCGCCCGCGAGGTAATGGCTTTCCAGATCGTTGGTATCAATATCATGTATGCCCGCCTTGACCATTTGAATCTTGCACAGCACCACGGTCGTGGCATCCACCTTGCGCAGCCGCATGCCGATCAGGTCAGTAAGCCCCACGCCCGCATTGCTCATGAAGGCCTGCAACCACAGGCGGAAAAACTGCGCCACCACCAGCAGCAGCACCACCAGGATGATGCCGACGATGATCACCACGATCATTCCGCCGGTCCATGGCGATTGACTTGTCTGTCCCAGCAGTCCCGGATTCAACACGCTCATATCCTTTGGCCTTTCCGGTTTGTCACTTTAGTCACCGACGGTCACGCCGACCGGGATTCCACCACGGTCAACGTTCCGCCGCTAAGTCCTGATGCCACCACGACCGTCCCGGCTTCCACCACACCGAGTTCGGCCATGCATGATACCCGCCGCCCGCCGAACTCACAGATGCCCACTGGACGCAACTGCGTCACTGCCCGACCGGTCAATCCAATCAGCCGCGACAGCTCCTCCAGCGGCACGCCCGAATCCGCCGCCGTCAATACCCGATTCGGCGGCGCGATCAACTTACCCAGGGGCGTTTTCGGCCAGACCTTAATGGACACATAGGCAAAGGTCGGCAGAAAGAAAAAACACGCCAGCAGCGAAATCAGCCCCGCATCCCGGCCACCCACAAAAAACGTCTTTACGACGGCGGCCATGAGAAACGCCACGCCCGCGACGCTGAGCACCCCGTGCGACGGAATGAAAATCTCCGCCACGAGGATCAGCACCGCAACGGCATACAGCAGTGTAATGACACCGATTTCTGACATCAGACCTCAGCCCATTGGAGTACCGGTTGGTCACCGGCGGAATTCAAAGTGCCAACGATGTGACACCTTGCACCGCGTTACGCCCGCGCCGATCGCACCACCACGCGATTGCCGCGGCGCTCAATCACTTCCACCCGCGCGTGCGGATCGAGAAACTCGCCTTCCGTCACCACGTCCACCAGCATGACGCCGAACCGCGCCTTACCCGCCGGACGCAGCGGACCTTCCGCCTCGCCCACGTCGCCCACCCGCGCCAGCCCGCGATACGGATCTTCCACCTGCACCTCCGACGGCGTCGGATTCGGCGCGACAATGCGATTGAACACCGGCAGGCTCGGCAGATACTTGCTCAAAATGAACATACCAATCAGCGAGGTCGCCAGCGACCCCACGATGGTGGTCAGACCCACCTTCAATCCATACATCGTCCCCGGCAGGGACGGCACAAACAGTGGGAAAAAGCGGCCCGGCTCCTCCGGCACAAAGGTGGCCACCAACCCAAAAAGCAGCAGCGCCGCGCCGGAAATTCCCGCTACGCCAAAGCCCGGCAACAGGAAAATCTCGATCGCAATGAAC
>CAZKIN010000358.1:0-3877 GCA_964552515.1 uncultured Phycisphaeraceae bacterium | reverse complement strand
CTCTGCTGGTTGTGCTCAACGGTTTGCGGTTGTTGCGCTGGCCGCGGTGAATCAACTGCCATGACGGCGGGTGGCGATCGGTGGTATCAGGAGTAAAAGCGACGGATGGTGGTCGCGATTCGCCGGGCGGCGCGGGCGCTTAATCCCGGGTGATTGGGGAGGCGGAGGATTTTTCTCTGAACCTCCTGTGACACCGGACATGCGCTCGCGAAATCGCGATAGATGTTCAATTCCGCGCAATTGCGATACTCGCTCGTCTCGCAATCGATTCCGCGTCGGAACAGATACTCACCAAGCTCCTCCGCCCGCTCCGCCAGGACGCCGTAATACAGCCCGTTGTGCGTGCCGAAGCGATCGTGATCCAGCAGACGAACCTGCGGGATATTCGACAATTCCGCATCGAGCCACGTGCCGACGGCGCGGCGCTTGGCGATAAACTCGTCGCAGCGGGTCAGTTGACTTATGCCGAGCCGCGACTGAAAGGCATGTAGAGTGCCGCCCCGTGACACATCGAAACTGCGTTCCACCTGCGGCGATTCGGTCATCATGCGTTGCTGCACGTCAGACTTGATCATGCGCATCAGGCGCAGCAAGGGCCAGGCGCCAAAGCTGAAGGGCAGCGCGCGGGTGCCTACGTCCATGATCATGCCGGTTGCGGCCTTTTTCCAACCGCCGCGCGGGGAAGAAAGTGCCGAGCGTTGGGTGAGGGCGGCGCGAATGCCCGCGGCAAGTTCGTCGTCATTGGTCGTGATCATGCCGCCGCCGAAGGTCGTGACGAGTTTGAGCACGCTGAAGCTGAAAATGGCCGCGCGGCCAAACGTACCCAGGCAGCGCTGGTTGATGCGCGTGCCGAGGGCGTGAGCGCAGTCTTCAAGGAGGATGAGGTTATGCTTGCGCGCGAGTGACAGCAACGCGTCCATGTCTGCCGCGTGGCCGAACATGTGGGTGACCAGCAACACGCGCGACTTCGGTCCGATCAATGCTTCGGCGCATACCGGGTCAATGTTCAGCGTGTGCGCTTCGATATCGCAGAAACGCGGGATAATGCCGAGGGCGCGAAAGCGTTCGATGACCGCGAACAGGTTGAAAGCGGGAACAATTGCTTCGCAGCCGGTTTCAAGGCCCAGTTGTTCGAGAATCAGGTGCATGCCCAACCGCCCGGATGAGACGACGATGGCGTGTTTGCTTCCCACATAGGCGGCCAAGGCTTCTTCGAAGCGCGTTGTGATGTCCGCACGGTCCGGTGAAGCGATGAGCGATCCGGCGATGCGTGCGTAATCCGCAAAGGTAGTTTCCAATCGGTGACGTGGAATGGACATGAGGTGCATGGGGTTACGTTCCAAAGACCACGCCGCGTCCGAGGCGCACCAATTTGCGCAGCTCGTGCCAGCTTTGCAGCTTGTACAGGCGGCGGAAGATGACGCCGGGTCGCAAGTACGTCGAGCGTACCGCCTCCTTATAGAGGCGCGAAATCTGTTCCGGTTTGAGGTGGCGATGCTTGATGTTACTGACCGCGAAACTGTAATCGGCCGTGTTTTCGTGCAGGAATCCCTCCCGCCGCGCGCGTTCGGCATACTCTGTTCCGGGCAATGCATTGACCACGTTGAATGAAACGTAGTCGGCGCTTAAGGCCTGCGCGAAGCGGATCGTGTCGCGGACGTCTTGCTCGGTGTCGTCTTCGAAAGCAAGCATGATGAACGCCGTGGTTTCGATGCCCAGGCTTTGGCAGTTCGCGAATACCGAGCGGATGCGCTCTTCACTTACGCGCTTGTCGACGCGCAGCCGGGTGGATTCCTTGTGATGCTCAACGCCGAATTCAATGCCGTAACAACCGGCCTGACGCATGAGGTCGAGCAGTTCCGGCCGGGCGACATCGATGCGCGTGGTGCACAGCCAGCGGAGTTTCAGCTTTTGTTCGATGAGCTTGCGCAGAAATTCGGCGGTCAGCGCGAAATTCAGTCCGAAGGTGAGGTCCTTGAAGTAAACCTCGCGGAAGCCGCAGCGCTCAATCTCGACCATCTCCGCGACCATGTCGTCCACGTCGCGATAGAGCATTTTGCGGTACTGCTGATTGTCGATGCAGAATTCGCAGGTAAACGGGCAGCCAAAGGAGAACTGCGCACAAGTGACCGGTCCGCGGCGACTTTGCGGAAAACTATATCGCTTGTCACGAAAAAGCGCATGCTCCGGTTTCGGAATCCGCAGCGAGTCACCGTACCGAACCTGCACGTCCGGGATGACCAGACAAGGGTCGTTGGAAGACATGAGGTTGATGTCCAACCCGGCTGAGCGAGCCTGCGGTGCGGCAAGTTTATGATGATCGCGCAGCGCGATATTAATCGGGGCGACGTCTGCGCCGCCTGTGCGAATGACGTCGGAGAAGTTGTTCTCAGCGACATTGAGCACCATCCCATCGAGCCAGGGGTGCCTCGCCATGACATTTCTCACACCGTCTTTTTTCTTTTGCAGCAGTATGGTGGCGATGGTGTAAACCGGCACAGCGCCAAGTTCGGTCTTGAGCCGACCGAGGCAAGACAGTTCCTCTTCAAGCCGCGAAGTCGAGGTCAAAGACAGGATGCCCGCCGGACGCAATTCGCGCAATCGCTTTGATACCTCATCCCAGCTCAGGCGATCGAGCTGCGCATCCATGTACACCGCGTTGTATCCCGCCTCTCGTATGCAGCCGGAAAGCAGAATCAAATCAATGCTCGGAAAGGCGGCCGCGCGGGCGCAGTCTTTCTCGCGCAATGCCGCGCGCCTACAGAACGTTCCTTCTGACGGCGGATCAAGGAGCACAAAGGGTCGTGGATTGTGAAGCATCAGGGATTCCCACCAGGTCCACCGTTATCGGCGGCACCTTATCGGGAATTATCGGTCGAAGACGGTCGTGACTTGCGAATGTCACTTTAGGCGCCGGAGCCGACGCGTGGTGCAAAGAACTTGTCCACCGTGGATGGCGGCGGCGGTCGGGTAATCAGCGATACCAGTATCAAGGCGACGGTTGCGGCCGTGAATATGAAGGTAACCGGCGTCAATCCCAGGTGCGTATGTTCGCCAAGCGCGCCATACCCCGAATCACGGAAGAGCCAGAACCAGACGGCTGCCGCGGCGAGGATCGAGGCATAGGCGCCGGCTTTGGTCACCCGCCGCCAGTAAATCGCTGCAAAGAGCAGCGGGAACAGGCTCGCGAAACCGGCGAAGCACCAAATGCCCAGCGCAAATACGCCGCGATTGCTGGCCAACGAAAGCCCCAAGGCATATGAAATGCCCACGATGAACACAATGAAAACGCGTCCGATGATGACCAGCTGCTTTTCAGTAAAGCGGTTCTTGCGCGTGTAGCGCGCCACGATGTCGTTGGTGAACATACTGCCCAGGCTGAGGAACTGTGCGTCGAGGCTGGACATGACGGCCGCGAAGATTCCGCCCGCAAGCAGCGCGCCGAGCATCGGCGAGGCAAGTTTCTTGACCATAATGGGCAGGACTTTGTTGGCCTCCGCAAAGTCCGGCGGAATGACTGGCTTGCCTTCATATATTGCGGATGTCGCCCAGATGCCAATCATGACGCATGGCGCCCAGATAATCATGATGAGCAACGGCTGCCCGATGATGGACAATCTGAATTTGCGTGCGCTGCGTGCCGTCAACCAATATTGGAAAAGGTGCGGAAACATCGCCACGCTGAGTGGAATGAAAAGGTAGGTCGCGAACTCCACCTGGGAAGCGGGATGCGGCGGCCGCGGTTTGATGATCGCGGCCTTGGGGTCGGCCTGATAGGCCGCCAGTTTTGCTTCGTTTTGTGCAATGTCTTCGGCACTGACTGCACGCTTCAATCGCGTGGGGTTGTGCTCCATAACCATGCGCGTCGCGTTGACCG
>CAZKIN010000357.1:2393-3880 GCA_964552515.1 uncultured Phycisphaeraceae bacterium | reverse complement strand
CGGGTCGTCAGCTTTGGGGAGTTCGGACCAGATCAGCAGGACGGCGCAAATGACGAATACAACGTGGACGCGGATGTTGACGCCCCAGATGCGGCCGATGCGGAACGACCAGTTGATCGGGTTGTCGAGAGGTCGGGATTCCTGGTACATGGTGGCGTCATGGAAAAAGTGTCACGCCGATGCCGTATCGGCGGCACATTACCGGTTTTGCTGCGTCGGCGGGCCGGGCGGACGCGGACGGCGGCGATCAACCACGGCGACGCCGTCGAGTCGACCGAAAATCATGCGTCCGGCGGAAGTTTGCAACACGCTGGTGACGGTCAGGTCCACGACTTCGCCGATACGCTCGCGGCCGCCTTCCGCGACGACCATCGTACCATCTTCCAGATAGCCGATGCCCTGCCCCATTTCTTCGCCGGGCTTGATCATCTTCACGCTCATCATTTCGCCAGGAAGCACAACGGGTTTCAGGGCGTTGGCAAGGTCGTTGATGTTGATGACCGATACGCCGCGCAGCTGCGCCACCTTGTTGAGATTGTAGTCGTTGGTGACGACCTTGCCTTCAAGCTGTTTGGCGAGGTCGACGAGCATCTCATCGACGCCGGCGTTGGGGGCGCTGCGTTCGGGCTTAACTTCGAGAATCTGGATTTCGATGACTTCGTTGGTCTGCAGCTTGTTGAGCATGTCGAGGCCGCGGCGACCGCGGGCGCGTTTCAATTTATCGCCGCTGTCGGCAATGGTCTGCAGTTCCTGCAGGACAAAACGGGGCACGACCAGCGGTGCGTCGAGAATTCGAGTGGAGGCGATGTCGGCAATGCGGCCATCGACGATGACCGAGGTATCGAGGACCAGCGGGCGACCGCCCTTGGTTTCGCGGGCGAACTGTACATAGGGAATGACGAAACGGACATCGTCCTTGGTTTGCAGGATGAAGCTGATGGTGAGGTAACAACACACGACGCCAAGTGCCAGTTTGATGGCACTGACCACCGACGCCGTGGTGACGTCTTCGAGAACGTCGGTTCCCTCGTTGGCCTGAAGCAGCAAATCGATAATCAGCGACAGGCCATAGGCAAGAACCATGCCGACCACAAGTCCGAAGAAGAGGCCGGCGATGGCGGAGAGGGACTTACGCGGGACGAAAATGTCCAGCGCGATGACGATCAGCCCGACGCCCAGGAATCCGATGATGATCAGATCGCGATGACCGGCCAGGGGACCGGTGAGGCGCTGGGAATCGGTCGCCAGACCCCAGCCGACAGCCATCAGCACGAGGACGAACGTGAGCCGAAGGCCGGTGAGAAAAACCATGCTGGCGCGGGCACTCTGAGCCTGATGGCTGTAATTGGGCGAAGGCTCGGTCAACATGCATGGACCCCGTGTCGCTTGGTTATACGGCGGCGAGGTGAAGCGTTCGAAAGAACGGACTTCGGCCGCCACGTAGCTGGTGAAGTATAGCCGTGTCCCGGGCAGCTTCCAAAGGGGGC
>CAZKIN010000357.1:0-2293 GCA_964552515.1 uncultured Phycisphaeraceae bacterium | reverse complement strand
TCGGTCCACTGTACGGGGAATTCGATGGCCGTGAGGAACCCGGCGACGAAGGGGTCGCGAACGGCGTCGCCGACGATGAGGACACTGGTGTTGGTGAGTGCCCCGGGTGAGAGTTCGGTGGCGACCAGCGATCTTACTTCCCTGGGTTTGAAACTGCGCTCAAAGTCCTTCTGCAGTTCGCGGTAGGAGTCGGGCACGGGATCGGCGGGGAGGACAGTGGTGAAGGAATTGCCCGCGCGGGTGAAGGATGTCGTGGGAACCTGGAGGTTGCGCGGAACGCGGCGGAAAATATGGTAGTCAGGATCAAGTTCGACATAAAGCGGTCGGCTGGTTGCAGGGATGGTGAGCACTTGCTTTGATTTCTCAACGTGAACCTCCACATCACTGGTTGTTGATTCGTGGTGGAGCCGCAGGGGAAGGGCCAGGTCATAGGGCGGCGCGCCTTGCGAAACAGTGACAAGTAACTGTCCGTTCTTTTCATCGTATCGGGCAGAATCCAGGTGCAGATCGGGTGCTCCGCCGCGACGGACCCATTGTTCAACAAATGTGGCGAGCGACCGGCCGGACTCGGCTTCGCAGAGTTTTTGAATGTCGGACCAAGCGGCGTATCGGCCGGTGTATTCCGCAGTGAAGCGGCGCATCGCGGACCAGAAATTATCCTGTCCCATGGTGCGGGCAAGCAGGTGAAAGACACTGGCACCTTTTTGATAAGCGACGCCGCGCCCACAGCCGTTTTCCTGCCCAAAGGTACCGAGCGGTTTGGCCAGAGCGGCCGGGTCGCGGCTCAGGAAATGGGCGTGATTGCGTCGTTTGCGCCGGGCCTCCGATTCATCACCATCGAGCACGAAACCGTAGTAATTTGCGCCGTAGCTGGCGAGTGCCTCGCACCAGTTGCCATCGCGTGGATCGACGAAAATGCCATTGCCCCACCATGAGTGCAGCATTTCGTGATCGATGTATCCGTGCGCGGTTTGTGAACGCTCGCCCATGTCTATCACTGCTGAACTGAGTAATGTGAACGTGGGAAAAGCGAATCCGCTGCTGAAGAAGTTATCCACAATGGAGTACTGCCGCGCGGGATAAGCGCCGATGAGCGGTTGATAGCGATCGAGAATCTTTTTCGTTGTGGCGAACAGCCCGGCGGCATGCCCAGCTTGCTCGGTCTTCAGGTGTGCGCGCAGCGCGATGCCGTTGTGGGTGTCGGTGTGGACGTCATGTGTACCGCCGACGAGGACCATATCAGGAACGGGATAGGCGGTGCGCCACGCCCGGCGACCCGTGGATTCGGAAAGCACCGGATCGGACTCGGCCCCCGCAACGAGTTCCATCCCGTCCGACGATTTGGCGACAAGGGTATAGTCCGCAGGCTCAGGTAGTGAGTTCTTATCCACCTTGGGCATGGGGTACCATTTGCCGCCGGCCAGATAAATTCCTTCGTTGCCGATATGCGCCTGCATGGTGAAGTTGTGGATTTCACCGGGCTTTTCACCGGCCGCCACATCCTGTTCCAACGCACCTTCGTACCAGACTTCGATGGTTATCAACTCCTGCGGTTCGGCAATCACGAGCCGGTGGGTGCGCGCGGTGGGGAGCCCATCTTTTCGTGATTTGGCGCGGCCCGCTTCGCGTGCGAGCAAAGTGCCACCCTGGACTTCGACTTTCGTAATCTTCAAATTGGCATGAAGCTCCAAGTCAAGCGCCGCGGTTCGCTTTGATATTTCGCCATGTGAGCCCGCGAATTCAATCGCGGTGCGACCGAGAATATGATGTGACTGCGGATCAAGCTCCACATCCAGGCGATATCGTTGAGCCTCCACCGGCAGACGTTGGTACAGGGACGCGCAGCCAACGGCGGTAGCGAGGAAAACCGCCAGGAGTCCAATTCGATGAACATTGCGATTGGCCAAGGTTCACTCCTTTTTCGGGCGAAAAATGCTGATTACAGACTATCCGAGCTTAACCGGCCTATTGTGAAGTCCGATGGTAACGGTATACTCCGTAAGACGTAAGGGTAACGATCTGCCATTCCGGACCAGCCTGGTGACCAGGTTAAGCAGAGTTGCTGGTTTCGTTGCCGCCGGTAGTTTCGGGTGAGATGCACCCAAGTTTTGATGATCAAGGGGTTTATGGCGAACGTTGATGCGATTGAGGCTGAGGGTATGGTGGTGGCCGCGCTACCGAATGCCATGTTCCGTGTGGAAGTAGACATGGGCGGCGAAAAACAGCACATCCTGGCCACCATTTCCGGTAAGATGCGTAAGTACTACATTCGTATTCTTCCCGGTGACAAGGT
>CAZKIN010000356.1:0-3896 GCA_964552515.1 uncultured Phycisphaeraceae bacterium | reverse complement strand
CCGGCGATGGTACGGGTGCGCAGTACACGGCGAACGGTGCAGGAGATGATGCGGCCGTCGACATCGACTTCGGCATAGAGGCCGCGCACGGCGGTGACGATGCCGCGCTGGACATTGCCGCGCGTCGCGACGCCGTCATCGCGAACGATTATGGTGCGCTGCCGGGAAAGCGAGCCTTTGGTGACCACACTTTCGGAGGCGGCCGCATCGTCGACTTTTTGTTCGTCGCCCCCGCGGGCGAGGTCGGTCCAGTCCTTGCGGCGGGCGGGTTTGGAGCGGTTGCGTCGAAAGGGAACACGAACCTTGCGTTTTCCTGATCCATCGTTCTGGTCGCGTGGCGGCATGCGGTTATTGTCGAAAGC
Organism: uncultured Phycisphaeraceae bacterium; assembly: GCA_964552515.1. GTDB lineage: Bacteria > Planctomycetota > Phycisphaerae > UBA1845 > UBA1845 > JACQXM01. Next base: position 3,534 of record CAZKIN010000356.1, on the reverse strand, counting down.
TTGCGGCAATGGTGTCAAGCGATGGCGATGAATGTGGTTTGTTGAGATTTCCGCGGGTCCGGTCTAGCATGGTTGCCCGGTGGAACGTGCGGCGAGCCGAAGTGCGTAAATGACATCGGATGGTGACGATTGGCCCAGAAACGACTGAGTGAGCTGTGCAAGATCCTTTCAGCGCACGGATTTGCCGCGCGGGTGGAGGGCGAGGATTGCGTCGTTTCGGCGGTGCACACGCTGGAAGAGGCGGGACCGGGCGAGCTGACGTTTCTGTCGAATCCCAAGTACCAGGCACAATTGAGCGAGACGCGGGCGGCGGCGGTGGTCTTGCGCGAAGACGTACCATTGCCTGCCGGAATGTCGGCCATTCGCACGAACGATCCGTATGCCGCGGTGACGGCGGCGATTGTCACATTGCACGGTCATAGGGTGCATCCGAAGTGGGGAGTGAGCGCGCGGGCGGATATTCATGCGACGGCGAAATTAGGCAGCGATGCCAACATCGCGCCGGGCGTGACTATCGCGGCAGACGTGGTGATCGGTGATCGGTGCACAATTTATCCGGGGGCGTATGTCGGGGATCGGGCGCGGATCGGGCATGATTGCATTCTGTATCCCAACGTGGTGATCTACGACGACTGCGAACTGGGCAACCGGGTGACGGTGCATGCAGGGTCGGTGGTCGGAGAGGATGGCCTGGGGTATGCGCCAGTGGGGAAAAAGTGGATCAAGATTCCGCAGGTCGGGCGCGCGATGCTCGGCGATGATGTGGAGATCGGCGCGAATTGCACGATCGATCGAGCGACGCTGGGGCGGACGGAAATCGGGGCGGGAACGAAATTTGGCAATGTGGTGGTCATCGGGCACGGGACGAAAGTGGGCGCGGACTGTCTGTTTGTCGGACTCGTGGGACTGGCGGGGTCGGTGACGGTCGGTCAGCATGTGACACTGGCGGGTCAGGTGGGCGCGGCGGGTCATTTGACCATTGGCGATAATGTGCGGGCGGGTGGACAGGCGGGGATCAGCGGGAATATTGAGGCGAATACGGAAGTTCTCGGCTCGCCGGCGGTGCCGATTGATGAGGCGAAACGGTCGATGATGAGCGTGCTGAAGCTGCCGAAGTGGATCGATCGGATCAAGTCGCTGGAGAAGGAAGTCGGCGAACTAAGGAAGATGCTGGCGAAGTAAGCTCCGCGCGGCACGAGGGAAGCGCACATGCCCCCGGGAACGATACAGCGACTGGGCATTATCGCGGGCTCCGGGCGGTTTCCTTTCCTGGTGGTCGAAGGGGCGAAGCGCAGCGGGTGTCACGTGACAGTCATTGGACTGCGCGGGTTTGCCGATCCGTCCATTGCGGGCATCGCCGATCAGTTTCACTGGGCGGGGCTGGCGCGGCTGGGTCGATGGGTGCGGCTGCTGCGGCGGTCGCAGGCCGAGGGCGTGATCCTGGCGGGCGCGGTAAGAAAGAGCACGATGTACGGGCGGTGGCGGATGCTGAAGCTGCTGCCGGACTGGACGTCGATTCGCGTCTGGTTTTTTGCGCTGCGGGACAAGCGAAATGACACGGTGCTGGCAGCGGTGGCGGACGAGTTCGCCCGGCACGGAATTACGATGCAGGACTGCGTGACCTACACACCTGAACAACTCGCGCCGGAAGGAACGCTTACGGCGCTTCGGCCTACGCCGTCACAAGTAAAGGACATGGAATTCGGCTGGCCGATCGCCAAGGAGATGGGCCGGCTGGACGTAGGGCAATCCATTGCGGTGAAGGAGCAGGAAGTCATCGCGGTGGAGGCGATCGAGGGTACGGACCGGATGATCGAACGAGCGGGTCAGCTTTGTCCGCGCGGCGGGTGGATGCTGATCAAGGTGGCCAAGCCGAATCAGGACATGCGGTTCGATGTGCCGACGGTCGGGCCGGAAACCATCGCCAACCTTGCGCGGCATGGGGCGAAAGTGCTGGTGATTGAGTCCGGGAAAACATTGATTGTGGACCGTGAGAAGATGCTGGCCGATGCGGGGCGGGCGGGAATTGCGATTGTGGCACGAGCGGAAACACTGAATTCCTGATGCTATGAAGTCATCTACCGCGTGACAATGGACTCAAAACAGGTAGAAAACGGTGGCACTCCATGATAAAATGATCCACCATGAGACAAGTCCTGCTCTATCCCGATGTTGAAGATGGTGGATGGGTGTGCGAAGTTCCCAGCCTGCCCGGATGCGTTGCCCACGGTGATTCGAAGGAATCAGCCTTGGCCGACGCACGAGATGCCATCGATGCGTGGATGGACGCCGCCCGCGAACTCGGACGTGAGATACCCAAAGATACGTTGAGCGCGGAAATCTGTGTCGTTTAAGCACGTCTTTGGAGAGCGCCACCCTTCAACTTCGGCGTGTCGAATATGTGCCGCAAGGATTCGACGACCAACAATGATCCAATTGGAGACTTGCAATGGGTGGCCGGCTTCCAAGTGTTTCTACGCGCGATGTGGTGCGTGCGTTTGAACGGAGCGGTTTCAGGGTCATTCCGGGCCGCGGGAAGGGTAGCCACATCACGATGGCGCGCGATGATTGGCCGGCGATTCTCGTGATCCCGGCACATGGCGACGTGCCACGTGGAACGCTTCGCGCACTTATCCGTCAGAGCGGACTTACGGTGGAACAGTTCATCGAATTGTTGTAATTGTTTTCGCAATAAAAAAATCCCGCCGCTCCACGAAGGAAGCGGCGGGATCGTTTCTTGCAGAAACCTTTCGGGTTCCTTACTGATTCTGTTTCTTACTTGTTTGCGGCGGTGATCAGTCCATCAAGCTGCGCCTTGAGCGTGGTCTCAAGGTCAGGCTTGGCGCCGACGAACACGTTGGCGATCTTGCCGTCCTTGCCGACCACAACGGTGGTGGGGAAGCCGCTCGCCTTGAACATGCCACCGATTTCATTCTTCGGATCGTGGGCGATGTCCGCGTTCATACCAGCATCCTTGAAAATCTGCTGGGCCTCTTCCGGCGTATAGTCCTTACGCATCGACTGCACCATGTTCACGAAGCGGATGTTCTTGCCTTCGTACTCGGTGCGGACCTTTTCGACCGTCGGGGCAACTTTCTTACAGAAACCGCAGTTCGGCGCGGTAAAGGTGAACACCGTGCCGGCATACTTCGCGAGCATGGCGTTATCCACCACGTCACCCTTCATCGTTTTGATGGAGAAGGTCGGGGCGGCCTGACCGATCATGGTCTCTGCGGGACGCTGCTGTGGCGGTGCTGCGGCCGTTTCCGTCTTGGGAAGCGGCTTGCCGGCAATCAACGCATCCAATTGCGCCTTCAACTTGGTTTCGAGGTCGCCGATGTTGCCGACGTTGATCGCCTCGATGTTTCCAGTCTTGCCGATGATGGCCATGGTCGGGAAGCCGGACGCACCGTAGTTCGGTCCGATCTTGTTGTCCTTGTCTATGACCAGTTCGGCATTGAAGCCGGTTTCCTTCAGGGTTTCCTTGATCTTCTCTTCGCCCATGTCCTGACGCATGGTCTGGCTCACGGCGAC
>CAZKIN010000355.1:0-3923 GCA_964552515.1 uncultured Phycisphaeraceae bacterium | reverse complement strand
ACCGTTCGACGGCTTCGATGCGATGAAGGATTAAGGGACTTTTCAATGTCACCTGATACTCCCCCGATAGGATCAGTCGTCTGGCGCGATCTGACGGTTCCGAATGCCGATGCCGTGCGCAAGTTCTACAGCGCGGTGGTCGGCTGGGCCTCTTCGCCGCAAAGCATGGGCGACTACGACGACTACAACATGCAGATTCCCGCCACCGGCCGGGTGGCCCACCACTTTGGTGGTGGGGCAGTCGATTCTTCGCTTCCGTCGCCAGATCCTGTGCCACCCTGCCCGCCAGTGCCAACTGCGTGACACTTCGGTAGGGTACGCTTCAGCGGACCACTCTTCCCTTCCGCCTCTCGCCTTGAGTAGGGTGCGTCCCCGACGCACCATGATCTCTTAAGCCGCCGGGTGGCCTACCACTTTAGTGGTGGGGGAGTCGATTCCCATTCATGACTTCCACGACACGAATCTGCTCGTCGTGTTTCCTTGGTGCCATGGCCAAGCGCAGCATCGAGATGCCAATCAACGGCCACACAAATACACGCTGCCCCCCCGTGAATGATGCTGCATGGCAGCCCCGTAGGGTAGGTCTTGACCCGCCGCCTACTCCATAAACCCCGACATGAGTCCGTAATCCGCGCTCGTCACCACGTTGTCCCGATCCAGATCAAACGTCCGGCAGAATGAGGAGGCGGCGCCGGGGCGGAAGCAGTTCTGGAAGTGGGCGAAGTCGGCGAGGGTCGCGAGGCCGTCACCGTCGGCGTCAGCGGGGGAAAGGGTGTACGCGATGATGTTGGTGGCTACGCCGTCGGTGAGGGTGAAGGTGGTGACGGCCGCGTGGGGGATGGGTTTGTCGAGGACGATCTCGACGACTTCAGCGGGGCCGTTATCGAGGCGGCGGGTCTGGGTGACCATCGGGTAACTCATCGGTGCCACCGGCGTGACGCCGGAAAAATCTTCAACGGTTACGCTGATTTCATCGACGTAGACGTAATTGGGTGAATCGTAGGTGACGGTAAAGCGCGTCCGGTCGGGATAGTCCATTGCGCTCACGTCGCCGATCGCCGGGTCGCTTTCCACCACCGCCTCGCCGTAGCTGATCGTACCGTAACGGACGAAGTCCCAGGCGTTTTCCATGTTCGGAAACTGATCACTGTTGCAACCTCCCTGCCCGGAGAATTGGACAATTGAATAGCCGTTGTCCGTGGTAGTCATCGAATCCACGATAAAATCAACGCCGTTCACCGAGACGCAATAATCCCTACCATTGGGACTCTCGAAACGATAGGTGTGGAAAGAATTCAGCGCCAAGTCGCCAATGGTGCTAGAACCCTCGAATGAAGTCGCCCAATCGCCATACATATAGACTACTTCATGAGCATTACGATACTGAATACTCATGCGGCCATCACAACTGTCAAAAATCGGTCCAACGGGATGATTGGAACGAAACCTCCATTCAACCCAAAGGGATGGCGGGGCGATTTCCGGCGGGCGGGTGATGTACCGACCATAATTTACGGTTGGTCCGACTATGGACCATAGATGCTTCAGAGAACCGACTTGAATTGATACCGAGCAAGGCGGGGTGCAGGGCTTGTCATTGATCCAAGCCGGCGTCGCATTTTGTGGAAATTCGTTTCCTTCATAGAAGACTAGAGGGTCATCGGCGCGGGCGTTGGGGTTAAGTGCGCCGACGGACACGACGGTCAGACATAAAAGAAAAGCCATGCGCATGGGTGCGAATTACCCCCGAGAAGGCGACATGCATTATAGCCGGGAGGGTGGTCGAACTGAAGGGAAAAGGCGGGAAGATGAGGCGTAAGGCGTAAGGGGAACGGCAACAGGCAACAGGTCGTGGGCAGTAGGCAACGGGAAAGAGGAATAGCCATTAACGGGTTACGATTAAGCCATGGCCACGCGTTGGCAGGTGTGGCGCATGAGAGGTTGCAAGGGTGAGAAGAGTTGGGACACGACGTGGACGCACGGGCGTGGGCCATGCCACACGACGGAGTCGCTTGCGGTGCCAATAATGTGGCACTGGCGAGAGAATGATTATCCGCAACCCGCGTTGGGGTTGGAGGATGGGGGGACCTTTTCCCAAGGTAGTCGGCCAGTGCTTCGCTGCGCGACGCCCTGTCCGCCAACCTTGGGCTAGAGGATATAACGCCTTCGGCGTAGATGATGAGGGCACGGAGCGACGAAGCCATGAATGCGGAATGAAGAATGGCGAATGGTGAATAGTGAAAATGAGATGAACGGCGGTAGCGGGGGTGGGGATGAGTGATGCACAACAAAGACATGGAGGGCATAAAGAGAATCAGTAGTTTGATGGGTTGCTAAACAGGCTGGCGGAAAAACGGTCAGAAAAGACAGCATGGCGGCGCTGCGCTTGGTCAAAGGACTGGACAATGGCTGACTACAATCTGGCAGCTACGAGGGCACAAATTGGTTCGCATGTCGCGCTGCGCCTGGCCATGCCACGCGCCGCCATTGCCCGGTCAAATAAGAACGGTCGCTGCGCATGAGCGACCGTCGTTAATGGAAACTTGGTAATGATGCGCGGTTAAGCGATCAGGACGCCGGCGCAGCGGCCGCAGCGGCGGCGGCCGCAGCCTTGCCCTTCTTGTTGCGCTTCTTCTCGAGGTGTTCCTTCATCGCTGCGGCGGCCTTGGCCCACATGGCGTAGGCTTCCTTCTTCTCGCCCTTCTTGTACAGCTCGGCCGCATTGGTCTTCTGACGTCGAAACGCTTTGGTCGGTCGTGGCATAACTTCCTCTACAAAATCAGCGGCCCACCGGCCGCATCGTCCTTATCCGTCTTGAGCCGGTGATCTTACCGCCCCCGGCCGCCGCTGCCAAGATCCCCTTTTTTTCAATTCACAACCCCCATTTTCGCAAATTCCCGATATACTTCGTGACCCTCGGGCCGCCGATGGACGTATGGAAACCTGGAAATTTAAGAACCCCTATGCCCCGTTTCATCCGCCAACCCGTCGACGACATGCTCTGCGCCATGGAGCCGATCATGCGCGTCCGCAGCGTCTGGCGGTCGCTGGTTCCCATGCTTCTGTCCATGCTGGTCACCTGGTTCATTTACGTACCCATCCATGAACTGCTGCACGTCGGCGGCTATGTCGTGGCGGGCGGCCCGATCGAGGAGGCGGTCCTGGAGATCAAACCCATGTACGGGGGGACCATCCTCGCCAAATATTTTTCCTTCGTGGAACCCGGCGGTCCCTATGCCGGGCGACTCCGCGAATTCAAACGCGATGACGACTTCATCTACCTCGCCACCGACTTCGGCCCGTTCATCCTGTCGGTGCTCTTCGGCGTGGTTCTGCTGCGCATCTGCGGGAAGCGCCGCAGGCCGCTGCTCTTCGGACCGGCGGTCGTTCTCGGCGCTGCTCCGTTCTACAACCTGCCCGGCGACTACTATGAGATGGGCTCGATCATGACCACCCGAGCGCTCACCTTCCTCACCGGCGCGCCAAGCCAGCCGCCGCGTTTCGTGGGGGTCCGCTCCGATGATGTCTTTACGCTGATCGGCAACCTCATCACCGATCCCGCGGCGCTCGGCCTTAACGGCGCGGGACCGATCCTGTTCGGCGCGCTGCTCATCGTGGTTTCCATTGCGGTGTCCGTGGCACTCGCCTTCCTGACCTATGCCGCCGGTGACCTGGTCGCCCGCGCTACCGTCGGGCCCGGGCGGGCGTGGACCATGAAGACCGCTTGACCCGTGCCACCGCGTGGCACGATGCGGGCTTGCTCCGCTACGGTGCGGCGCATTCGCACATCCGCTGCCAATATGCTGACACATTTTGCGGGAACCGCGATCCGGGCACGGACCGTGCAAGGTGGCGGTCAGTGGGAGACCGGTCATCAGGCCTTGTGATATCCCGTCCGCGATGGTTTGTCGTCGTCGCCGCAT
>CAZKIN010000354.1:0-3936 GCA_964552515.1 uncultured Phycisphaeraceae bacterium | reverse complement strand
AGCAATCCACCGATCAGCCAGACAATCTGCATCAGGAGTCCCACCGCCAGATCGCCTCCTTGAACATTGCCCATGAGCACCGCGGAGGGAAACCAGACGATCCATTTGAAGGGCATAAACTCAGCGATCCATTGCAGCGTTTCGGGCATGATGGTCAGCGGGGCCATTCTTCCCCCGAAGAAGAGGCTCGCCCCGAACCAGACTTCGGCGATGGCATCCGTTCGCGTGACCCAGAATGCCGTCAGCCCCAGCGTATAGCCCCACAGAAAATTGATCGCCGCTCCCAAAGTTGTCGCCAGAATTCCCAGGAGAATGCCTGCGGTCGACAGGTCGGCCGTCGGACCGGTGAACAGCGCGACAGACGCCCACAGCGGAAGCAAAATGACCAGCGTAAGAATCTTAAATGCCAGGTTGGCAGCGAGATTTTCCCACACCGGCAGCACCGGGCGAAGCAGCTTGGGCGACATCATGCCCGAGCGCACCATTCCGCCCATTTCATACAGGTCCCACGCGGTCACGCAATGCCCGACGATCATCGTAAGCAGAAAATAGGCCGCGAAATCGTGCGGACCAAAACCCTTGATGAGACCCGCATTGGAAGGCGCGTTTGCCGCGGCGCTCCACACCGCAATCGCCACGGCCGGATACGCGACACCCCACAGCGCCCACAGCGCGATCTCGATGCGGTATTGGACCATGGTCCCGAACTCGGTTTTGCAGAACGCGATGAATACCGCGGGCAGATTCTTCATGGTGCGGCCTCCACCCCGCTGGCGAAGACCCGCTGGATCACGTCTTCAATCGGCGGTTCCTCGATGGTCAGGTCCAGCACCGGCAGATCGGCGAGGAGTTTTGCGGCCACCGCCGCGGCGCGGTCCTTGGGAACACGTAGCTGGACCTTTCGGGCTTCCTGCTGCATCACCTGGCCGACCGGCGTGAAGTCGTATCCTTCCAGGTCGCGGGTGAGGTCTATAGCGATGACCTTGAATGGTGCGATGCGCGTGCTCAGTTCAGTAAGCGGGCCGTCGAAAAGCAGCTTGCCCTTGTCAATGACCACGATCCGCCGACAGAGCGCGGTCACATCCGCCATGTAGTGCGAAGTGAGGATGATGGTGGCCCCGTAGCGCCGATTGTAATCCGCGATGAACTGCCGGATGCGTGCCTGCATGGTGACATCGACGCCGAGCGTCGGTTCATCCAGAAAAAGCACGGAAGGGCGGTGCAGCAGCGAAACGCATAGCTCGCACTTCATACGCTCGCCGAGTGACAGCGTCCGCACCGGCTTTTTAAGCAGTTTTTCCAGGTCCAGCAATTGCACCAGTTCGTCCATCGCGGCCTTGCCCTGCGTCTTGTCCACGCGATAAACCGACAGATGCAGCAGGAACGAATCCATCACCGGCAGGTCCCATTCCAACTGGCTGCGTTGCCCCATGACCAGGCTGATTTGTGACAGATAATGGGCATTGCGTTCCCACGGGGTGTGGCCCAGCACTTTGGCCGTTCCGGAGGTGGGATGCAGAAGTCCGGTCAGCATTTTCAGCAGCGTAGTCTTGCCCGCGCCGTTGGGCCCGAGAAATCCGACCACTTCGCCTTCTTCAACTCGCACGCTGACCTGGTCGACCGCCGCCACCGAGGTGTACTTGCGCCGAAACAGGCTCACCAGTGCGGCGACGAGGCCGCCCTCGCGCACTGGTACGCGGTATGTCTTGCACAGGTCAGTGACTTCGATCTGCGTCATAGGGCGGGATTGTATGGTTGTGCGTGCGCGGATTCTATAAGCCTAGCCGTTGAGTGCGCTGGGCGGCAGATACTCCACCGGCTTTTCCGGCGGCGTCGCCTGCCGCGCATGCGACCACAGGCGTTCTTTGAGTTCATTCAGCCCTTTGCCGCTGACACCGCTGATCGCCATCACCGGCTTGCCGATTGCTTCCGAAAGTTCCCTCGCGGCTTCTTCGCCACCGGTCAGATCAATCTTGTTCGCCGCAATGAGTTCTTCTTTTTCGGCGAGGATCGTACTGTATTTCGCCAGCTCATTACGAATGGCGCGATAGGCCTCCGCCGGCGGAAGCGGGGCGTATTCGTTGCCCACATCCACCACGTGCAGAATCACCCGCGTGCGCTCGATATGCCGCAGAAACGTATCGCCCAAACCCGCGCCTTCGTGCGCGCCTTCAATCAACCCCGGAATATCCGCCAAGACCAGCCGGCGATGATCGGACAACTCGGCGATGCCCAGTTGCGGCTTGAGCGTGGTGAATGGATAGTCCGCGATCTTCGGCTTCGCTTTGGAGAGTCGCGACAGCAGCGTACTCTTTCCCGCGTTGGGCAGTCCGACGATCCCCACGTCGGCAATCAGCTTGAGTTCCAGCCGCAGCCAGCGCTCCTGGCCGGGCGTGCCTTCTTCAAACTCCCGCGGGGATTGATGCGCCGGCCGCGCAAACCGCGCATTGCCGCGACCGCCCTTGCCGCCTTGCGCAATGCAGACCAGTTGATCGTATTCCGACAAATCCTTGAGCAGGATGTCCGAGTCGCGATCATAGACCAGCGTCCCGGCGGGCAGATCAATGATGATGTCTGCCCCTTTTTTTCCGGAGCATTCTCGACCCATCCCCGGCTGACCATTCCCGGCCGACCAGTGATGATGCCCCGTCAAGTCGAGCAGCGTTTCGACGTGCCCGTTTGCCCGGAGGTACACACTGCCGCCGTCGCCGCCGTCGCCGCCGTCGGGTCCGCCTTTCGGCATGAACTTCTCGCGTCGAAAACTCATGCAGCCGTGGCCGCCGTTGCCGCCGTGAACGTAAATTTCCGCCTGGTCAATAAACATGATCTGATTATACGCGAAGGCCGCCGCTTGTGGGCCTATTGCTGTTTCCGTGTCCCAGCGGCCACGATGCGCGTGGCGATGACCACCGTAAAAACCGTTCCCTCACGGCATTTCGCCTCCGCCGCCGCCCTCACCGGGCAGAGATTGTCGCCCCACGCGGAATAGGTTCGCTCCTTGGGATCGTCGCGCGTCCGCACGCCCTGTGCATCCGGCGCACTGATTCCCGACGACTTCTCGCTGAATGATTTCTTCAGATTTCCCTCGATCTGGTACTTGCTGCCCTTCGGCGTGGTCAGCGTCGGACTGCCGGCGATGATCTTGCCGCACACGGCTTCCGCGTCCGCCTTCTTGCCGACGATCCGCACCTTGATGCCGCCTTCCAGGTAGCCAATGATGCAGGTTTGCTTCAGCACTGCCCGTGCTTCGTCACCCGCGACCACCGGACCCGCGTCAACCTTCGCGGCTTCGGCCGTACCGACCGTCGGTGCCGCTTCATCGTCATCGGCCAGGGCAACAACCTTAATCCCCATCTTCGTCTTGGATCTTCCGCCCGGCGCGTGCCCCTTCAGCGTCCCGCGTGCCACCGGCTTACCGCGCTGCTCCTCTTCGGTGATGGACGGTGTTTCGCCGATCGCCTCGGCCACCTGCCGCACGACCTTGGCGGACGTATCTCCATGGCCCGCGACTTTGAATTTCCCTTCGGGCTTTTTCTGCACGACAACTTCGGCTTCCACACGCTCGGGCAGCGTGTGCCGCGTCACGTAGGCCGTGTACGCCTTCTTGGTGAACGTGTGCGGCTCGCCCTTGCACATAGCTCCGCCGACCAGCTTGACCCACTCGCCCTTGCGACCGGTGGCCACCATGCGTTTGCCTTCAAAGCGGATGAGCACGTCCGTGTCATTCGCCGGCACCAACAGGTCCGTTCGCTTTTCACCTTGCACACCGCCTGAACTCATCGCTGCCGCATCCTCCGCATGGAATTCCGGACCATGACAATCTGAACCACCGCTCGGGGCCGCGCTGGAACGAAACCATACCGATCACAAACCGGTTGATTCGCTTCCCGTACTACGGTTCTTAACCCCGCAGCTAGATTAAGGCGTGAGCGACGA
>CAZKIN010000353.1:0-3948 GCA_964552515.1 uncultured Phycisphaeraceae bacterium | reverse complement strand
CGCGCTCGGACGAAGGTCGCGGCGGGTCCACTTCCGCGATGTTGCGGAGTGTCTCGCGCACGCCGCCACTGATCGGATAAGGGTGTTTGCCGAGCAACAGGCGGTAGAGAATGACGGCGAGCGCGTAGACGTCGGAGCGAATGTCCACGTCGCCGCGGCCGGTGGTCTGCTCGGGAGACATAAAGGGCAGCGTGCCCATCAGTTCGCCCGGCTGCGAGATCATCAGGTGAGTGGTTTCGTCATCGGCGGCGGGGGCGGTCGCCTTGGCGAGACCGAAGTCGAGAATGTGGGGGTGACCGTCGGCAGTCACCAGAATGTTCGATGGTTTCAGGTCGCGATGAATGACGCCGTGCTGGTGGGCGAAAGTGACGGCATCGCATACGCGTGCGAACAGGGCGAGCGTGTCGCGCAGCGAGAGTTTTTGTTCGGTAACGTAACGGTCGAGGCGTTGGCCGTCGACGTAACGCATGGCGAAGTAATAGCGGTCCTGGGTCAGGCCGCTGTCGAGAACGGCGGCAATGCCGGGATGATCGAGCTGCGCGGCGAGTTCCACTTCGCGCTCGAAGCGCCGCCGCGCCTTGGGCGAAGCGAACGGTCCTTCGAGCAGGACTTTGAGGGCAACCTGGCGTTTGGTTGATTCCTGTACGGCAAGATAAACGACACCCATGCCGCCGCGGCCGATTTCCTTCAGCGTGCGATAGCCGACGATCGGAGTCTGCGCGGCGGGTGCATCCGTAAAGCGAACTTCGGAAGATGGGGTGCGCGGTTCCGCGGCGGTGCTGTCCATGGCGCGGCGCACCTTGACGAGCAGGTCATCGTCATCGGAGGAAGCCCGTTCGCACCACGCACAGCAAACGGCACAGATCGACAGGTGTTCCTCGACGCGGCGAGCGTCTTCCGGCGTCGCGCTTCCGCTGACGTATCCGCTGAGCAGTTCCTTGGGCGGACATTGGTTCATGAGGTCACACAGGTTCGGCGCAGCGCTCACAGGCGATCTTCCGGTGCGTGCCGTGACGTCGCCGGTCGGCATTAACTATCAACAGTTGGCTTCAAAGGGAACTGATCTTTCAGGCCCGAAAACGTGGAGCCGCCCGCCGGGCGGCACCAGGTGCGAAGTGTGTAATAATATGGCCGAAAAGATGCCTTGTGGCAATATTTGCCACAAGGCTTGAATGGTCGTATGATGGGGATATGTCGAAAAGAAACACCATGAATGTATCGCTCACGCCGGAGTTGGAGGAGTTTGTTAACGGGATGCTCGCGTCGGGGCGCTATCAATCGGCGAGCGAGGTTTTTCGGGACGGGCTTCGTCTGTTGGAGGAGACCGAGCGGCAGCGCATTTTGGAAACAGCCCTGGTGCAGGGCATCACGCCTGCGGACGGATCGGTCGTTCCGGCGAGTCTGGTCATTCGGGTGCTGGAACAAGCCAGGGTCAAGATTCGTGAAGGCATGGAGGCCGCCCAGCGCGGCGAGTTGCACGACGGCGAATCAGTGAAGCGCGAGCTGATGGAACACAGTCTTCGTCGGCGAGCGCTGGGGTCATGAGTCTGTATGTTGTCACTGGCCCCGCGCGCGGCGACCTTTTCGAGATCTGGGATTACATTGCTGCGGGAGACGGAGTTGAGCGCGCGGATCGATTCGTGGGACAATTATTTGCAGCGATGGAGAAAATCGCCGAACAGCCGGGGATGGGCCATCAGCGCAGTGACCTTTCCAACGACGCACTGAAAGTGTGGACCGTGAATTCGGTGATGATAGTCTATGAACCCGACACGCGTCCGCTGCGAATCATTCGAGTGATTCACGGTTCACGAGATATTTCGGCGTTGTCGGGAGAGTCGTGAAATTGCCGGCGACTACCAGATTTCTTCCATCCGGGGCAGTAGCTCCTTGATGCGTTTCATAATGCGGTGTTTGATGATGAACACGGCGTTAGGGGTGAGGCCGAGCTGGTCGGCCACCTGCTGCGCGGGCAGGCCTTTCCATGCGAAAAGTTCGAATGCTTCGATGGATTTGGCGTCGTGCTCGCGGCGGATTTCCTCCAGGCATTGCTTGAGCAGCGAGGCCTGCCATTCTTCCTCCCAGACTTTTTCCATGTCGGCGTCGTCGGGCTGGCGCTGGAAGATGTTGGTTTCGTCGGAATCTTCCACAACTTGAACTTCGCGGCGGTTGACCTTGCGACGGGTGTTGCGGATCTGGTTGCGCGCGATGCCAAAGAGCCAGTGGCGGAGGCGACCCAGTTCGCGTGCGTATTTGCCTTCCTGGTAGGCGGAGCAAAAGGCGATGAGGGTTTGCTGGGCGGCGTCGTCGGCATTGTCTTCGTTGAGGCCCTGGCGCTGGGCGAAGCGGACGAGCATGGGGCGGTACCGGGCGACGAACTGGCTCCAGACAGCGTCGTCTTTGCGCTGCAGGCCGTCGAGCAGCAGGGTGTTAGTGACGGTGGTGAAAATGGATGACGGTTCGTCAGTCATGTGCAATCAACCGCGTGCCCGCAGCCCGATTTGAACGATTGAACACCAGGCGGCGGCGCAAGTAGGATTGTAGATCAGGACGCGCGCGGTACAAGACGGCGCGATCAACTTGGGATCGCGCGTCTTACAAATATCTTATTGCAATCCGCTAATCAGTCGGTCAATTGACGCAGAGTCTGCCGCCGCCGAATAACCAGGGTGCCCGCGGCCGCGAGGAGTAGCGTGAAAGTAATAAGTCCCCAGGTGGACACGGTGGGGCAGCCTCCGACCACCGAATCCCCGAGGATGCCGTGATCCAACGCGCAGGTGAGAGGGTCGGGGCAGGGGAGAATCTCAAGGGAGTCAATGTTGTCCGTAGCGGGGTTCAGGCCGAAATCAGCGGCAGAAGCGAACACCTCAATACCCGCTACTCCGGCCCGCTTGCGAAAAATGTCGGCTGGAGTGCCAACAATAGTGGGTGTGGGAGGGCTAATGGAAGTCGATTCTCGCGCAAGTGAAAACAGGACTTGATCGGCGCCGTCAAACACGCCGTTGTTATTGAAATCGAAAACCTGAATCGCGTCGATTTCGTCGGTCAGAACCAAACCCAAGTCGAGCGCGGATACGAAAACGCTTGTGGTCCCCGCGCCGGGGTTTTGGCGGTAGAAGATATTTGCCTTGCTGGCCGGTTGCGGGAAGGAGAGCATATTTAAGCTTGGGGACCCCAGTCCGGCAATCGCCGTGTAATAAACACGGGTAACGGGCATAGATGGAGGCATGGGACCGTTCTGGTAGGCGCTGCTGGAGACTTCGTCGTCGATGATTCCTTGTGAGGCATCACGATTCGCCGTGGCCGTAGTGCTGGCGGGACCGGGTGGATTGGCCTTGTGGTCGGTGCCGCCCTCATCATAGTTGTTGACGACCAGGATGCTGTTCATGGACAAAGCGACGCTGTTTTGAGGGCGTCTGAAAGCACCGTTGAGCACGAAACCGCCCGTTGACATATACATGTCACCCGCCTGTGTTCCGCGGTCGCATTGGTCCTTGGCGTTGAAGGGGAGGCAATTGCCAAATAGTTGTGGATCGGGCGGAGCGAGGCCTTCGCTGGTGCGGTCAAGCGAGAACAACATGGTAAATGGCGCGGTAGGATCCCACGAGTTGTTGGCGAAGGAAAGGCCGTTCAGTGCATCTCCGTTTGCATTCAAGCCGAGGCCTGCTGCCGGAACAATGACGAGCGCGGGTCCGACCAAGGGGCCTTCTTCCAACACGTCTGCCGGTTTGAAATTTGGGGGGCCGGTTACTTGAATTGACATCGAATCATAGGAGAACAGGGGAGTGGGAAGCGGGTTAACCGGTACTGTGGCGCGTGCAGTTGAACCCGCCGTGATAAACGAGCCCAAAGCCAGCAGCGCCAGGCGCACCGACCGTGACTTTGTACACCTACGAGGGCCTTTAGTCATGGCGAACGCCTCCCGTTTCTGTGGACATGGAAGACCCG
>CAZKIN010000352.1:0-3957 GCA_964552515.1 uncultured Phycisphaeraceae bacterium | reverse complement strand
CGCTCACTAACTCTTTCTCCGATAGCTGGCGGTATTGAACGTCAACCACTTGCCGTCCTCACCGAGTGTGGATGACGTGAGAACCTTATGGTCTTTGCTCTTGATCTCAAGCACGTCGCGGTATTTGGCCCGCTTGGTCATGTCCTTCATGTCGGGGCCTTCAGTCTCCAGCGTCAGAATCTTGCCCGTCGGGTCGATCGTGCCTTCGTACAACCAAAGGTGATTCAAATGCGAGTCGATCCACGTGCCCACGTATTTCTTTTTCTGCGGATCGAATCCCAGCGTCAACACCGCCGTCATGGGGGTGCCCATAGGGGTATCACCCTTGATCTCGGCGATGATCCAAAGTCCGCCCACCGTACGGACGCTTTCTATTCCTTTGATTTTTTGCGACGGCTGTCCGGGACCTGACACCATCTCGGATTCCATTTCCCATTCGCCAACGAGTTGTTTGAGCCAGTCGTGCTCCTTTTCCGCCCCCGGCATTTGAGGGGCGTCCTGCGCGTGCAGCACCACCGTTCCCACCAGCAGCGCGAAGCCCGCAATCAAAAACTTCTTCATAACCAAATCCTTTCGTAAATCGTTGCCTGTCGGTTATCCAAGCTCCAGAATTTCCTTACTTCTCCCACAGCCCATGATCTACCCCGCCCTGCACGTAAATCGCAAACGTGCCGTGGCCGGGAATCTCTGTCGGCGACATCGCAACCTGTCCGCCCGCCTTCTGCGCCGCCGCGACGGCGACCTTGATGTCCTTCACCAGCCAGTACGGCCGCACGACGGGCGCTTCCGTCTCGCGCATCGGCGCACGCACGCCAACCATCCCGCCGCCCGGCATCGGTGCCGTCCGCGCGCCGCCCAGTCCGATGTCTGGTTTACCAAACGTCACGCCGCCGGCCGCAGTATACGCGCCGCACACCGCGTCAACATCCCTCGTGACGATCTCGAGATAATAGACCTGCATGCCATTTTCCTTCGGCACTTTCTGGTCGCCTTTGTCGTCTTGATGACCCGCCACGGCCCATGGGACGATCGTCAGTCCACAAGCCAGCATGCCCATCGTCACTGTCATTGCCGGGCGACGCCAAATGGTAATTAGGCACGCATTCATGGGGGATCCTCCAGAAGGATTGTAATACTTGGTAGTTCCCGGCAGACGCGCCGGGGCCGCCGGTTCCCAAGCGGCAGAGTTCCAGGCTCCTCACAAACCGGGCAGACCCAGGGACTCAGATTACGTTCAGGTAGGGTCGCGATTGCTCAGGGTCATTTTTCACAGCGGGCGACCGGATTCGAACCGGCGACGTCCAGCTTGGGAACCCAACGCTAGATCCCTCAAAAACTCCGAAGATTTCAGCATAATATGTGCGCAAGTAGAATTTCGCAAGAAATAACACTCACTTGCGATTAGTTGCATTGCGACGGAGTAAGTAGATCACAAACCGGTATGATAATTTTGTGTGTTCCTCTGAGCCATACATCTTGCCGCTTAACTGGCAGGCGGGCCACCCGGCGCCGCGTTCAGCCCCGGCCCGGCAATGTGGCGAGAACTTGCGCATTGAAGTGCAATAGCAGCGTCAGCTGGCGCAGAGGCCGAACAAAACGCTGCAGCGCAGTGAACTTGTTTCCTTAGCGCAGTCGTGAAAAGCTATGCGGCTTGCCGAGAGTCACTGATATGGCGCTCGGGCACAGACCTAATGACGATCCACCTCGAGAAACAGATAAAAGAATCGACTCCTCGCGGGCGCAAGTTACTCGCCCGCTTGTTCCTGGCCACCAAAAAGCTCATCGATGTCGAACAGGTCATTCATCAAGCCGTCAACGTTCTCATCAATTGTTTCGTCAAAGGTCCGCTCGAGTGACTCTTTAGCGGAGGCCCGCACAGCGTCAACGACAGCCTCTTGAACGCCTCCACAACCAGTCAGTGCCAGTGCTCCGAGCACCATACACAACCGGATGATCCTCTTAGAGATGTTCAGTTTCCCGTTACAATCCGGTCTGGTGCACATACTGCTTGCACGACGCCCCATAATCAGAATTCACAGGAATTTGATCAATCCGCGGAGATGCGATCCGGAAGACCGAATTGGCTCGGACATTTAAGCAAACTAGAACTTAAATGCCACGCCCATGAAGGGGCCGTGGAACTTAAGCTCCAGATTGTCGCTTGCCCCGAAGTCGTAGTAGCGGTAGCCGAAGCCGAGCGTGGCGCGGTCACTCATGCGATACCCGAGCAATGCCGTGGCTCCCCAGGTTAAATCCGGTGCGTCGCAGATTCCAAATCCGCCGACATCCGCTCGGAACGAAAACAGCCATTTCTCAGCCAGCTCCAACTGCAACCGTCCTCCGACGACCGGCGCGACGAAGTCGGTGTTGTTCTTCACGTCAATAAATGGGTCGACTTCCAAGTCGGATTCAGCGTGGACGTAGCGTGCCCCCAACATAAGGTCAACGCCGCGCTCTGGCGTGCCGAAACGATACATGGCGCCGAGGTCCAGATCTGCCAGCGTCAACCGAACGTCAGTTTCAAGTCCCCGGACACGGAACGGTCCCACTTTCATCTGGCTATCATCGCTGAGACCGACGTATAACCCCTCAATGTAGAACCCCCAATTGTCCCGCCGGCCTTCAAACCTGAGCATCGCGCCCATGTCGAGGTGTTTAACAATGTCCGTGAAACATGCATCGCTGGTGGCGGACAACGGCCCGATTGACACGTCTGCAGTAATCGATGTCATCCAAAAGTAAGGGGTGAACTCAAACTCCCACTCGTCGGGCCGGGGCTTCTTCCCATTCACAAGTTCGGGATCTGCGATCGCCAATTCTCTCTCGCTGCCCTCGCTGCGCGCTTGTGGAGCTTCAGGCTTCACGTCGAGAGGCTGCTGGGCGCACAAGTCGCTCGCTCGAACCAATGCGAAAACACACAGGGCCGCTCTCCATCGAGGAGTACCGCTCATGCTGAATTCCCTTTCGAAAACGTGCATGGGCCAGCTTGTCTTCTGTAATGGCCTCGCATGAGACGTGTGACTGGACCGCGGACCAAGGCATACGGAACAATGGCACAAGCCACGACGACGATCAACATTTGAACCACGTAAAACGCCCGCAGGACAAGGACCTGGTACGTGGTGTCAAGCACGACCGCGACGATGAATATTTTTCCGACATCATTTAACGCCGAGCGGAACAGGCGGGGTCGCTCCGTTGCGTTGGTGAGCAGAGCCCACAAGAATGCGGGCTGCCCGGTCCGTGCATCTTTCAGGCCGGCTCTAACCGCTAAGAAAGTGACCACGAGCGGCATGATCAATAAGCGGAAATGCAGAGGTCCGCTTGCCCGGCCGAGGAGCTGCTCCACTCCGCGAACCACCATTTCCATGATTGAATCCATGTTCTACTCGCTGCCATGACCGAGAAAAGGCTGTTGCAACGGTACTGCGTCGCTTTCCATGAATCTATTCCGTGGCACGATGCGATCGTGACAGCATACCTCCGGAGATGTTTCTTGCTTTGAAGCCGTTTTGCAAAAGGATTCGCGTAGCGAAATAGGCACGTCCGCCGGAGCGGCAGATCACGTGGATTTCCCGGTCGCGCGGAAGTTCTCCGAGAGATGCACGGAGCTTCGGCAACGGGATGTTGATCGCGCCGGAAATTGACTCCCCCGCCAGCTCCGGTGGATTCCGCACATCGAGCAAGAATTCCCCATCGACATCACTCCAGTGACAAAGTGGCATGTCGCCGCGGAGCATGTTTGCTGCAACCATTCCCGCAAAGTTCACTGGATCTTTGGCACTACCGTACGGGGGCGCATAACACAGTTCCGCCTCTTCCAGGTCATACACTGTGCAGCCCATTTGAATCGCCATCGCAAAGGAATCGATTCGCTTGGGTACGCCGTCTTCGCCGAGCACCTGGGCACCGAGAAGTCGTCCGTCCGATTTCCGGAACAGGATCTTGATCGCTAGC
>CAZKIN010000351.1:0-3959 GCA_964552515.1 uncultured Phycisphaeraceae bacterium | reverse complement strand
TTCCAATTGCGCGGCGGCGGCCAGTGCCCCGTCGCGGACCGCGATGGCCAGGCCGGTCGGTCCGCCGGCGCCCGCGCCGACGGGATATCCCGATTGCCGCAGCCGGACGACCACCTCGGCCCGGGCATCCTGCAAGGCCTGCGGAATGTACTCGGGTTCATAGGTTTTCTGGTGGACGATCCAGTCGCGCACGGTGCGGCGGGCAATTCTCGACAGATACTCCCGGTGCACCGGTTCAACACGGGGTGCGGCAAGTTCGCTCTTCGCTTCCTGTGCGGATGCCCGCGGCAACGCTGCCCAGGAAACGATCGACGCCACGACGAGGGCGACCAGGAAACCCCGCTCCACTGCCTGCGGGATCCTCTGGTAGGCACGGCGCTGACCTGGCCGCACCGCCCGGAGCCGGGTCGAGCCGACATGCGATGCACGCCTGCAAAATCGATGGTTGTTTCTCGGAGTCATCACGTCGCGCATTGAATCGTATGGACCACTCTTTGGCAACCGTTGCGAACATCACGACTTCCTGACCGTATGCCCATACACCTGTTTGACCACCTCCGAAAATGTTTCCGGCAATCCTCCTTTCCCTCCGCACTTCGGCTTGCACAGCACGCGTGCCTTGACCGGAATATGCACCGACAACGGATGCCGATGATCCGCCAGCATGCGCGACAGAGCGGTCATCTCCCGTGTCGAAATACTCATCCCCTCGGAGGTCAAACGTTCGTAGATCATGCCGATCAGCATGTGCCGGGTTTTCCGCACCCAACGGTCCTTGCTGACGCCTTCACGAGTGAGCTTCAGCTTTTCAATCGATAGGCCGGCCTTCGCTTGGCGTTTCCGCAAATCGTTGGTCTTATTTCCTTGCGGCTTGGACACCGCCTCCTTGCGCACTCTGGCCTTTACCGCCTTCTTGGATCGCTTCGCGGCGCCGCCGCGCTCTTTTTTCACCTCCCCGCGCACTCGCCCCTGCGATTCGCCTTGCTTAGCGCCCGGGCGTTTCTTTCGCTGACCGTTAACCTCCATTTTTTTCTTAGAACTTCGGCTCATGGATCCACCTCCATCGCCGGGTCGGCGATGCAATGGTCGGCCAGTTCCACGCCGCCGGCGGTAAGGCGGAACCAGCGCTGTCGCCACGGTGTCAGCAGGTCGTCATCGTCGTCGAGAGAGACGCGGACAAGGTAGCCCTTTTCGATGAGGTAATGGAGGTCGCGGCGCAGGTGCTCGAACTCCAGCGTGGGAAACAGGATCAGCAGGCTGCGGAGAATCGTCTCCGCCGACAGCCCGCCGGGATAGACCACCTTGAGCGCGACCAGGATTTCATTGCGGATGCGCTTGATGTTACGCGCACTGCGTCCGTTGGACATCGTACTCCTCCTCTCCGGTTGATTCGGTTGACTCGATGAATGGCTCCGCCGCAGCGGGGCCGACGCGTCCGGACGACAAGTCCAGGCGCAACTTGAGCTGCAGGGTCTCGGCGCTGAGCCGTTCAATCTGGCGACGCGCATGCAGCACCTCGCGCAGCCATTCCTCCTTGGTGGCGAAATCGCGCTCGGCCAACCGCCATTCACGGCGCAACTCGGCGGCGGCCTGCTCCAGCGTCTCCATGCGTTTCACCAGTTCGGCTTGGGTACCCTTGAGCTGTTCCTTCAGCCCGCGCAGGTAGAAAGTAATCACGGTCAGCGGCACACCGAGCAGCGGCGCGAGCACGGTAAGCAGCGCTCCGACCATTTCCGCATAACGTTCGAGCATCATGGCTGCGGCGCCTCCAACGCCATGCGAATGAGACCAAGAAGCTGGCGCACGGTGTCCACGCGCATCAGGCCGCTTTCCATCTCGGCGCGGAAGCGCTGAACGATCTCGTCGTTGCGCAGGCTCCGGGCGTGCGCGACGCGCGGCGCGGAGGCGAGGACGCGGTCAATTGCGTCGGGTGCGCGCGGTGGTGCTGCTGTTGGCGCGGGAGCCGTTTCCAGCGTTTCCAGCAGGCGATCGAGTTCGGTGTTCAGATCGGACATGTGAGGTTCTCCTTTTAATTAGTGAAATAATTAGCAATTACGAATTACGGAAAACGGGGTCGAGTCTTGCAGCAGCCTCGCGAAGTCACGAATGGTCCGCTGAAGCGTACCCTACTGAGCATCAATGATCCGCGTGGCGAACGAGGGCGGATCGGATCGACCGGTCGCTGACCCACGCGGTTCGGGAGGCGGAGCGGGAAAGACTGCACGTACTGGGGACGCGGATTGCATGGCGGCGCTGCGCTTGGCCATGCCACGCGACGCCGCCTGGCGGGTGGCGATGAAGTCCAGCAGGTAGCGCTTGGCCTCGTCCTCGAGTGACAACGAAGCGACACCCACGCGGCGGAGTCCATCGGCGGTGTCGTGGACGATGTTGAGGTTCTCCTGCGCCGCGGTGCGCCGCTCGAAGGCGACTTCGCGGTCGACGCGCAGGTGGCGCAGCGCGGACTCGAAGGCGGCGGCGTGCGCGGCGGTGGCGACGTCGTCGCTACTGTCCGCCCGCACCCGGGCAATGAAGGCGGATACCACATCGCTCTGGCGGGCATCGTCGGCGGCGCCGAGGTCGGCGTGGTATTCATCGACCACGAGACGAAGCTCGGCGGCGAGTGCATCCAGCGAATCGGCGGCCGCCAGTTCGACGCGTGCGTCGCCGCCCAGGCATCCGGCGAGCGGAATCAAGACGAGAACCCAAGAGACGGTACGGGGCGTTCGTTGCGCTGGCATTTCCAAGTCCCTCCGGTTTGGCGAAACGGCGGCGGCGTTGAAACGAATCAGCGACCCACCGCTACCCCTTAGACACCAGGGGTGGTTGCGCAAGGCGCGCCACGCGGTGAAAACAACTGGGAAGATGCTGTAACTAATTACCATATAATGACTTACGATCCATGGGCGTCGCCTGGCCAGGTGGATTACTCCGGTTAGCCTATCGATGGGGGGGACGTTTGATGCCTCCGGATCGCAGGACTCCTGACGTTGGTGCGTCGGGGACACACCCTACAATGGCATGATGGCCGGCGAGAAATCACTGCCCGTATTGATGCCGCATCTGCCCGATCAGCGGTGGTCGTGTCACTCCTGTGGCACTTGCTGCCGCACGCTGGTCGGTCATCTGTTTCCCGATGAAGTCGCGCGGATCGATGCGCAAAGCTGGGAGGCCGAGCTGGGCATCGCGCCGTATCTCAAGACCGTGACGGGGGCCGTGCTGAACAAGCGGCCGGACGGGGCGTGCGTGTTCCTGGACGCGGAAAGCAAATGCCGGATTCATTCCAAGTTTGGTGAGTCGACCAAGCCGATCGCGTGCCGAATTTTTCCTTTTGCCGTACGCCCGGTGCGCATGGGATGGCAGGTGTCGTTCCGCTTTGACTGCCCCAGCGCCGCGGAATCGAAGGGCGTTCCGCTCAGCCAACACCGGCCACTGCTCGATGAGCTCACGTCGAAGCTGGTGCATGACGCGGCGGATGATGACGACGTCGCGAATCTGCAACCGGGCGGACCGCGCGCGACAGCAGCGGAAATCGCGGCGATTGAGCAGCGATTCTTGCTGTGGCTGGAAGCGCCGGCGGTCGCGCTGGTGGATCGGATCATCGGCGCGGCGCGGGTGACGGCGCAGCTGGAGGCGGCAAAGCTGGAGAAGGTCCGCGGCAAGCGGCTGGTGGAATTGCTGGACCTGCTGTTCGGTGCGGAAGTTTCGGCACTGCGCCGGAGGCCGCAAGTGCCAACCAGCGGTCAGTGCGGGATGCTGCGGCAACTCTGTTTCGCGCATGCCGAGCATGTCTCTTTGGCGGAGCGGCACGGTTCACTGTGGAGCCGCATCGCCAAGCGGTGGACGCAGCTTGGTTCGTCGGGTCGGCTGCGGCGCGGCATGGGCGTCGCGCCGGCGCTGCCAGACCTGGGCGCGGGGGCGGAATTTGCGGCGATTGAAGCGGTGCGGCCCGCGCTGGCGGA
>CAZKIN010000350.1:0-3974 GCA_964552515.1 uncultured Phycisphaeraceae bacterium | reverse complement strand
GCAAGGCCGAACCCCGGATGCCGGCCCGCCCGTCGCGAATCGCTGCCACTGCCACACGCTGGCACTCCGGTACGGCACATACCACAAACGGCTCCACCATGTCCATCCAAGGAACCGGCGCACCACAAACCACACATTTGCTCATGATTTCAGACCTTCCGCAAACAACGACAGGGCAATCCACCGCAGACACAACGACTTGGCTGGCTTCAACGCCTGAAGGATGATAGGGGGCTGGACAGGAATCTTCTGAAACTATGAACTGACAACCGCGACGCGGTCATGCGGCTGCATGCAGGAATGTCGGAAGAAACCGCTTTTTGGCAATGAATAGACGAAAGTAACCGGCGGCGGACCCATCGTCGGGAGTCCAAAGCCGACTTTGGGAGTCGAACCCAAAACCTCAGCTTTACGAAAGCTGTGCTCTGCCATTGAGCTAAGTCGGCCATTCGAAAGGAACCAGCGAAAAAACGTCGCCGATCCCTTCGTGAAGAGCGGGTTTTGTACGGATTCCCGCGCGCTTCGTCAATATCTCACATGCCGTCCAAGGCGTAGCGACTGACTTTTTCGTAGGTGGTGGCGAGGAAACCGATCAGCGGGAAACCGCCGCGCGGGAACGGCGAGGGACCCAGCCGTTCCAGGATCGCCAGCGGTGCGGCCGGGGGCGCGATACGAATCGGGATTTCATCCAGATCGACGGGGCAATCCCAGAAGGAGGCGCGGTCGTGGCTTTCCGAGACCGACGGCGCTCCCGGCGCATCACCGGCTGGAGTTTCCGCCTCATGAACGGTGGTTTGATTTTCCATAGAGTCCTCTTGTCCCGATCGACGATCCGCGCGCCGCGGCGATCGCTGCCTATTCCTCGCCGACCGCATCGCGCGACAGCGCGAACAGTTCCCGCAGCGCATCGGTGGACAGTTCGGTGATCCACTCTTCGCCGCTGCCGATGATCTGATCGGCGAGCGCCCGCTTGTTCTCGATCATGGCGGCGATGCGCTCCTCCAGCGTTCCGACGCAGACGAACTTGTGCACCTGCACCTGCCGCGACTGACCGATGCGGTGCGCGCGATCGGTCGCCTGGTCCTCCACCGCCGGATTCCACCAGCGGTCATAATGAAACACATGGTTGGCGGCGGTGAGGTTAAGACCCAATCCGCCCGCCTTGAGCGACAGCATGAGCACCGGCAGGTTCTCCGCGCCGCTCTGGAAGCGCTCGACCATGTGTGATCGTGCCATCTGCGCGACACCACCATGGAGGAACAAAATTTCCGTGCCGAGGAGTTGTTGCAGGTGCGGCTGCAGCAGGTGCCCCATTTCGCGGAATTGCGTGAAGATGAGCGCGCGATCGCCCGCGGCGACCACTTCCTCAAGCATTTCGCACAAGCGCTCGGCCTTGCCGCTGCGATGTGGGATGGGCGAACCGTCGCCGAGAAAGTGCGCGGGGTGATTACAAATCTGTTTGAGCTTGACCAGCGCGGCGAGAATGAGTCCGCGGCGCTGAATGCCGCCGGAAGTATCGATCTGCGAAAGCATTTCCTTGACCAGTGCTTCATAGAGCGCCGCCTGTTCGCGCGTGAGGTTGCAATAGACGGTCATCTCGAGCTTGGCAGGTAGATCCTGCACGATGTTCGGATCGCTCTTGAGACGGCGGAGTACGAAGGGGCGGATGAGGTGGCGCAGACGCTGCGCGCGGTCGGCGTCGCGCTGGCGTTCGATCGGTCCGGCAAAGCGGTGGCGGAAATCGGGCGCGCTGCCGAGGTATCCGGGATTGAGGAAGTCCATGATCGACCACAACTCGCTAAGGCGATTTTCCACGGGCGTGCCGGTCAACGCGACGCGGTGCGTGGCGGTGAGGGAACGCACCGCCAGCGACTGCTTGGCGGCGGGGTTCTTGATGTTCTGCGCTTCGTCGAGCGCAATGCGGTGCCAGCGGATTTTCACGAGGTCGTCAAAGTCGCGGTGCGTAAGTCCGTAAGTCAGAATGACGACATCGTGCACTTCGGCCTGCGTGACCAGGCTTTCACCCGTGTAGCGGTCCAGCCCGTGGTGTACCAGGACTCGCAGCGTGGGACTGAATCGTGATAGTTCTCGCTGCCAGTTTCCCACCAATGACATGGGCACGACCAGCAGGGTGGGCCCGACCCGTTCATCTTTTTCCCGCTCTTCGAGGAGCAGTCCGATGAGTTGAATCGTCTTGCCAAGTCCCATGTCGTCGGCAAGGCAGGCACCCATGCCATGCCGTGCGAGGAACCGGAACCACTCCACGCCGCGGAGCTGGTAAGGTCGCAATTCGCCCTTGAAACCTACCGGAGGTGCCAACCGTTCGACACTTTCGTTCACGTCGGTGGCGTTGAGCAGTTGTTCGACCCAGCCATGTGCCCGCAGCGCGCCCACCGGCAAACCGGTGGCGAGGTCGTCGGCGGTGTAAGTCATTCGCAAGGCTTCGAACAGCGTGAGTCGGCCGCCACGGGCGCTTTCCAGGAATTTCATCGCCGCGAGGACGTCGCCGGGGCGCGGCTCCACCCAACGACCGCGGAGACGGACCAGCGGCTCCTTGGCCTGTGCCAATTGGGTGATTTCGTCGAGCGAAAGGTCTTCCTCACCCAGTGCCACTTTCCAGTCATAATCGATCAGCGCATCGAGACGCATGGCGTCGTTGGCCGCGCCGTCACCGGATGCGGGGCGTACATCGAGCACCATGCGCAAGCGCGGACGTTCGCCGTGCCACCAGTCGGGCAGGCGCACGGGAATTCCCTCCACCTCGAGCAGCGGAGCGGCATCGCGAAGGAATCGGTAGGCTTCTTCCAGTGACAATTCGCACGACAACGGTCCTTCCGGCTCACCACAGGGGCCAAGCGGCGCGAAAGTCCGCGCGGCCGCGGAGAGATCGGAGCGCAGTTGTTCGCGCGCGCCGTCGAATGGTCGCGGCAGAATGGCTGGTTCCGCGCCGGGTTTTTCCCACAGTTCGCGGGCTTCGACGATCAGTTCCGGATATTCAATCGCCTGCATTTCGAAAGTGAGCAACCAGGAAAGTGACAGGAGCTTGTCCTGATTCTCTTCCTGTCGCTCAGGCGGGTTGAGCCGAATGCAGGTTCGGCAGGTGCGCGTGCCCATGCGCGGGTCGATTGCCGAAAGCCAGCCGCGGAGCAGTTCTTCAATCGCCCGCGCCTCCGATGGGGCCGACTCTACGATGGGATTCGCACCCACCAGCGAACGCAGCCACGGAATCTGCGGCGAACCGGCGGCATTCACTTCGAACAGTGCATGCGCGAGTTCGTCGCCCTCCAGGCAGCGGCGCACCAGCGCATCGACTGTCGTCCACAGGTAGTTCTCGACCAGGGCCGCCGGCTGCAAACTGTCGCCATCATTAATCACGCTGTGACACACTGGTGGCATGGCGGAGATCAGGGTGGCCATGCGGTCGCCCGTCTCGCCGTCCGGCAACACGACGCGCCAATAGCCGCGAAATTCCTCCAGTCCAGCGCGGTGCAGCGCCGGCGCGAAGTGCTGCCCGGCGAGCAGTTCGCGCACGAGTTGTGACAGTTTGGCCCAATAGCGCAAGGAAGCGGCCAGCCGAAATGTCCCCGTCGACGCCGCGGGCAGGCGCTGCAGAATGTCATACGCATCGGCGGGGGCGAAACGCAGCGCGGGAATCTCCCGGTCGTCTGCGTGGTCGATACCGCCATTCGTTTCGCCGTGCCGGGTCGGAAGCCGCAAGGTCAGCGCGGCGTCTTCGGCCTCGGAGATGAGCAGGCTGTCCCAGTGGTCGCCGAGTCGCCCGCGCAGGTCATCGCTGGCAATTACTTCCGGCTCGATGCGCAGCCCATGCTCCTGGCCGTGCTCGCTCCGCGCCTCACCCCAGAGGGAAAGATGACCATCGAACCAGTTGGCATGTACCGTCAGCATCAGGGGCTCGCACTCGCCCGCGCCGGACGAACAGTCGGATGATGCGCCGACCGCCCCGAACGCGAATC
>CAZKIN010000349.1:0-3992 GCA_964552515.1 uncultured Phycisphaeraceae bacterium | reverse complement strand
CAGGCTTCGATGCCGAGTTCGGACCGGGCAACTGGACGATCTCCGCTGCGTCACTCTCCTTGAGTGCGGCCTTTCCCCTGCAATCGATTTTCAACCCGACGTCCGCGGGCAACTTCTCCGTCAACTGGGTGGAGAACGATTCCTGGGAAGAGGGTTTCGGCACGCCGAACATCAACAGTGCGGCGGGAATAACCTTTGCGACGCTCCCCAGCTTCCTGAGTGCCAATGATGAGTCGCTTGGCGTGCAGGCCTTTGACGGCACCACGAGCGGAACGCGGACCTATGCACTGGGACTTCCCACGGGTCTGGCCGGCGATGTATCGTCCGGCGGGCTGGTCAGTCTGCACCTTGCTGTTCCCGCAGATTCGAGTGCCAGCTATTTGTTCTACGCGCGGAACTTTTCAAATTCAACGACCTGGCCGGCCCTTACGCTCACCGCGGTTCCCGAGCCCGGCATGGCGCTGCTTGTCTGCGCGTTAATCGCGCCACTGGTGGCACGCAGAAGGCGCTAAGAAACTGTTTTATCAGCGAGCCGCGCCCGACGTTGAGCGTAAGCGACCCGTGCAGTTTTGTTTCGTAGGGGTTGATCGACGACAACGAATAAGTTCCAAGTATGTCATCGGGCGTCCAGATCGCTGGGGTGAATGACCGTGATGCCCGGGTAGCGAGCAAAGTCTTTGGTATTGAAGGTGAGAATAGCCGGAATTGCGTGGACCTTCATCGCGGCGACGATTCTCGCGTCATGTGTTTCCTTGCCTTTCACGTCATGGTCACGAACGAGCTTTTCCCATTCGCCAAAAGTGTCTGGATGGTCCAGGGCAGGAAGGCCAAGCAATACCTTGAGTTGTGCGAATTCGTTCCAAGTCTGCTGAACGGTCAGTTGCAAACCATTTTGCGATGCAGGCCGGGTGGCGACGGCCCAGAACTCATAGAAGATCTGGACAACGAGGCAAGGTTGATCGCCGCGATGTTTGAGTTTCGCGGGAGCCGACGTGGCAAGCGCATGGTCGGGGTTGTCCGGCTGTGCGGCGCGGGCAAGTATGTTGGTGTCGATGAGAACCTTCATTCACCCCGTCCGGAGTAGATGCCTTCGCGACTGTCATCCACATGGTACCCGAGCTTGCGATGGCTGGATGCCCACGCCTGCCATTCCGCAGACCATTGCTCTGCGGTCAGATTGCCGTTTGCGGGAGTCGGCGCGCCAATGGCGGAGACCTTCTCTTCGATAGCTTCGAGCACGAAAGCGGTCAGGTCCTTGCCCGAGGCCGCGGCCGTCTCACGTAGCTTTACTTCCAGATCGGGAGTAAGTGGTACGTTGATTGTCATGGGGCATCCTCTAGAATCAACTTGCACGTGACGCCAGCGCGGCCATCGTTCATTGAATTATACCACGAAAACCGGGAGAAAGCACGCCTTTCGTAGTACTCCGCTTCACAGGAACTTCTCCCGCCAATGGCCGGGTCGTATCCCTTTGGTGGGATGGCCAAAGCGGAGCGCCGTCAGGCCAAGAGCGGCCGTAAAGTCTGTTGCCGCTTTCCCGTCGGCGGACTTGGATCACGAACCTCAGCGCAGCGCCGCCATGTGTAGCAATTTCAGTGAGGCTAGGGCTGGTCGGAAGAGGTAATAGACATGCAGCGAAAACTATGCTGGACCATTGGCACTGTGCTGGCGATATGCGGAGGAGTATTTGCACAGGCAGACAGACGGGCCGTAAGCCCATGGCTTGAAGAATCTGATCAGTTGCCCCCGCCGGTACACCACATGGAGCTAACGGCCGCCCTGGAGCGGCATCAGATCAATCGCCTTGATCCCCTGATTGTTCGTGTCACGCTCACTAACCGGGATCCAAACCCGTTGACCCTTGAGACTCGGCGCGACGGAGCACCCTTTATTCTTGCTTCACTCGTCGCACGTGGCGATGGTCCTTTCGAGAGGCATCACCAGTGGCTGATGCGCAACTCCCCGGAATACCGCCCCAAAGAATTGGACGTCACACTTCAGAGAGGTGAATCCACTTCCGGTGAACTCTTAATACTTTTCGGCGGTCCGCCGACCGGTTTGCCCTTTGCGGACGAAGGAAATTATCGCGTGCAGATAGCATGCCAGCCCGACAGGCATTTCGCACCGATTTACTCCAATGAACTGATCGTAAACGTAGTTCCGGGCAACGGCGCAAACGAAGCGTTCATTCGCGACTTGGACGCTTTTGCGTGGAAATACCACGGTTATGACCGGGAAACGATGGTCAAAAATGTTGGGTCAGAATACCATGTGGGCATAGAGTTGTTGCAACGCGTGATTCGTCAAGACAGGCCATTGCTTATAGCTCCCGACCAGAATCCGCAGGATCACAAAACTGCCGAGTTGGTTGAATACCTCACCGGACTCCTGGAGCGGCACCCCAATTCGGCCTACAGCGGGTACGTGGCTCGTTACTTGGGTCTCGTGCATTTCGCCACTTTGTGGCGCGAAGTAAGCACGAGCGAAGAAAAAATTTGGCGGGAAACCGGCCAGGCACCTCAAACCTCCCGTGAGGAAATTCTTAGCCAGCCCACCTACGAAAAGGCCATGCGATGCCTGACCGTGGCTGACCAATTCGAATTGTGGCCGAGATCAACCGCGACCCTCCATTTGGTGGGCTTGCACGCTCTGGCCCGCGATTGGGAAAAGGCGCTAGAAAACATAAACAGGTTTCGCTCCCGAAATCCCGGCTCATTGGGTCAATCTGAAGCGGATAACCTCGAACACGAGTTGAACAAACAGAAAGCGAAACTGGGGATAAGCGCGGAACAAAAAACAACGCCGCAATAACCCTGAGAGCTACGGCACTTACCACTCAAGCGTAGCGTCGTATAGCAAGTCACCGATCGTAAGTCTGGACGCCGCTCACTCAGTAATGGTGACAGATCGCAGACCCTGGCCCAGCGCCGCCATGCTGTGCGCCTTGCCATAGTCTTGGGATTCTCCGTAAGGCGGTCGTCCGCTACCTCATCTCGCGCCCGCTAACGACACACGATGGCAAGTCCATTCGCCAAAGTAAAAACAACACCAATGGCCGTGAATGCCAGCCAAAGCGGCTTCATCGGCTTTGCGGCCGCTGCAATGGCACCGAGAAAAGTACCAATCACGAGCAACGCAAACTGCACGCCAGCGAACATAAGTCCGAAGTAGAGAGCAGCGTCATTCCATTGCAGCAAGTAAATGCCGATCGCAGGCATCCCCATCAGCACTACGGCCGAAGTCATGAGCCCGTGCAGAAAAATAAGGACCACATAGACCAGGTCTACGCGCGGTTCCGGATTGCGCTTCAGATCAAACGGCCGGCCGCACTCCGGGCAGCGGTTCTCAGTCAGCCCCGTAAGATTGTAATCGCAGAAATCACAGTGCCGTCCAGTATCGGCAGCTTCAGCAATTTCAGACGGCGATGGATCATCGTTGACCATGGCGACTACAACACATTTCGTTCCCGCCTCATCGCCGCCCAGCAACCGCCCCCTGCCTCACGTCGCCCCGATCAACTTCCGAATATCCTTCACCACTTGCACCGTCGTCCTGCGCAGTTCCGCCTTGCGTTCGATGAGCTGTGCCTTCGTCGGGTGGCCGCCGAAAAGCTGCACGTGAAAGCGCAGCGCGTTGGACGTTCCCGACGGGCGGATGGTCAAATGTGACATTTTTTGGTCATCAAGAAAGAAGCGGTAGCCTTCGTCCGGGAAGCCGGGGAAGTTGATCGCGTCATACTTACCTGTCCGGTAGACCGTGCTGGCGGTGACGGGCAGTCCGCCGAGCGTGAAGGCACCCGACCCGGACTTGCTGAACAGCGCCTCCGCCTTATCCAGAATCGTGCGCTTCTTCGTATATCCGGCCAGTCCTTCATACTCACCGTCAATCGGGTCGGGTTCATAGTACGTGACAAACAGCCCCAGCGCCGGGTCGAGGTACAGCTTCTCATCCAGCAGATCAAGAAACGCGATGCCCTCTTCCTTGGCATACTG
>CAZKIN010000348.1:2617-3994 GCA_964552515.1 uncultured Phycisphaeraceae bacterium | reverse complement strand
CGCGGGAGCGATAACCGGCGAAGAAAAGGGCCCCTATCGGGGTCGGCGGGGCGAATTGAGGCCGTAAGGCGGGCTGGGGACTAACGGAATGGGCCGGGCGGTGTCTAAACCTGTGACGACCATGAGCCCCGACGAGGCGCAAGATGCAGCCCGGAAAGAAGTTGCGTGCGTCCTGCGGGCCAAGGGGGGCGACGCGGAGGCGTTTGGAGAGCTGGTCCGGGCGTATCAGCGGCGAGCGGTGTCGGTGGCGTACCGGCTGCTCGGCAACACGGAGGACGCGACGGATGTCTGCCAGGATGCGTTTGTCCGGGCGTTTCGCAACTTGGGGCAACTGGATGATCCGGCGCGGTTCGGTGCGTGGCTGATGCGGGTGGTGACGAACCTGTCGCTGAACTTTCGCCGCGTGCGGAAGAACCGGGCGACGGGATCGCTGGATGATGTGGAGGCGGCGTCCGCGGAGGTGCGGAGTTCGATCAGCGGACAGCGGATGCAGGTCGGCCTGGAGGACGAAGGCGGGCCGCTGGCGAGTGAGCTGCACGGGGCCGTCACGAAGGCGATGGAACAACTTCCGGAGAAGCAGCGGCTGGCACTGATCCTGTTCAGCGTGGAAGGCATGCCGCAGAAGGACGTGGCGGACATTCTGGAATGCAGCATCGAGCTGGTGAAGTGGAACGTGTTTCAGGCGCGGAAGAAGATGAAGGAACTGCTGGCGGAGCATCTGTGACGAAGCGAGGCAAAGGGCAAGAGGAAGCAAGGCAGCAGGCAACAGGCAACAGAACAATGAGCATCGATCCGGTCAACAATCTCGACGCGCAAGACCCGCTGTACCTGATCAGTCGGCAGTTGGACGGCGACCTGACGAACGAGGAGGCGCTGGCGTTGGAAGCGGCGCTGGCGGCCTCTCCCGAGTTGCGAACCGAGGCGAAGCGGCTGGCGGCGGCGCAGGGCGCGGTCGACCAGTGGGCGGCGCAGGTGCCGAATTTTGATGACAATAATTTGACACTTTCCGTATTGGCGGCGGTGCGCGAGGACGCGGATGAGCGCGAACTTACCGGCGTGGATTCGGTACTTCGCCGGTGGGCGCAGCCGGTGGAGTTCAATGAACGAACTTTCACGACCGGTGTGATGCGGCAGCTTGCGGCGGAAACGTCGCGGCAGCGCATGCGGCTGGTGTATCGGATCGCCGCGCCGCTCGCGATGGCCGCGGCGGTGGCGATTGCGGTGACGGGCAGCTTTTGGTTTGCGCCGACGCCGGTGATTCAGGTTTCGATTGGACCGCTGGCGGCGAGTAGCCATGGCGCCACGAGTTTGCCGGCGGCGACCTCGGTGGTGACATTCGGGCGGGAGGCCGCACCGGAGCGGGTGGCCAGCGCAGAA
>CAZKIN010000348.1:0-2517 GCA_964552515.1 uncultured Phycisphaeraceae bacterium | reverse complement strand
ATGGAGTCCACCGCTTCCGCACGGCAGCGGCTCGGAAGGAATTGGAAAACAGAATGTCCTTAACGATCCAATCAATCTGTCTGACGATGCTGATCGGACTTGGCGCCATGGGCGGCACGCGCGATCTGATCGAGCAGGCGCTCAATGAGCCGGCCAAGATTCAGTTCGACAACGTGCGGCTGGTGGATGCGCTGCGGACGATCAGCGATCAGACGGGTGTGAAGATCGTGATGACCAGCGACACGATGCGATTTGCGCCGGCGGGTCCGACGACCTCGATACAGCGCGTCAACATTGCCAATGTTCCGCTGCGGCAGGCGCTTACCCAGCTCTTTGCACCGTTGGGAATGGAAATTGCCGTACGGGACACGTTTGTGGAAGTGGTGCCGCGCGAGGAGATTCTGTGCCTGGGCCGCGCGCCGACGTGGGAGGAACTGGACCTGCTCAATCGTATCACTGCGCTCAAGCCGGGCGTTGATCCAACTCATGTCGAGCAGCTTCGCGGATTGGTGCAGTTTCAGGTGCCGATTCCCAACGCGTGGGAGCAACTTGCCGGGGCGCTGCGGGCGACGGGTGCGGGGCCCGGGGATCAGGTGCTGACGGTGGCGTGCGGGAAGCTGGGCTGGGGATGGTGCGTGGAGGGCGGCGGCATCGTGGTGGCCGATCGCGGGAGGTTGCTGCGGAGGCAATTGCAGCAGCCGATTTCGATGCGCATGAACTCCAAGCCGCTGAGTGACGTGCTGGCGGCACTGGGCCGGACGGTGAACGTGCCGATCCGCAGCGAGCCGGGAGCGCTGGCGTCGCTGCCGCAACACATGCAGCGGAATTTCTCGCTGAATGTACAGAATGAGCCGGTGGAGACGGTGCTGGAAAAAATCGCCGCCTACACCGGGCTGGGCTATCTGATCGACCCGGAAGGGGTGGTTTTCTACCGTCCGGGTGCGATGCCCGCGCCGGTGGTTGCGCAAACTCCGCCGATGCCAACGGCGCCGATGGCTGCACAACCTGCCAATAGTCAGCCCGCCGAGACCTCTCCGCCTCCTACAACGAGCAGCGGACCGGCCGACCCGTATGTGGCAAAAGTGGTCGTTCCGATGGAGGATGGCCGAACGGTGGAATGGCTCATTCGCCGGTCGGAATTGCCGGAGGATTTGCGGAGTCGGCGCGAAGAGGATTTGAAGAAGGCGTTTGAGGAAATCCGGGCAAAAACGCCGACCCAGCAGACGCAGTGACGTTTGAATGACACGCCCATTGGAAGGCGATGCCGCACATCAGTGCCTCTACCGCAATCGCTATTCGTGGCCCTTCAATGCGAACCCTACTCCACCGGCGTGCGAAGCGTGCCCAATCGTTCAATTTCCATTTCCAGCACGTCGCCGGGTTTGACCCAGCCGCCGACATTTTCCGGGCCGAGTTCCAGAATGCAGCCGGTGCCGCAGGTTCCGCTGCCACACACATCACCGGGGTGCAGCCAGACATCGCGCGAACCGCGCACCAGCATCTGCGCGAAGGTGTAGTAAAGCGTGTTCATGTTGCTGCGCGAGACTTCCTTGCCGTTGCGCCGGCCGATCATGGTGAGGTTGTACTTGCCCGGCGCTTCGCGGCGATCGGCGAGTTCGTCCTTGGTGACCACCCACGGCCCCAGGGAATTGGCGAAGTCCTTGCCCTTGGCCGGTCCGAGCATGCACTTCATTTCCTCGCGCTGCAAATCGCGCGCGGACCAGTCATTCAAGACCGCGTAACCGAAGATGGCGTCTTCCGCATTTTCTGCGGTGAGGTCGCGCGCCCTTTCCCCGATCACACAGGCAATTTCCAATTCCCAGTCGAGTTCGTTGGTGGATTCTGGTTTCTTGATGGCTTCGTTGTGACCAAAGAAGGCGGTCGGATTGGAGAAGTAGAATATCGGAATCTTGTACCACTCGGGAATCATTTCCTGGCCGCGGCGGGCGCGGGCGGCCTTCACATGCTGCTCGAAGCCGTAGAAATCGCGGTAGACGCGCGGGTCCGGCACGGGCGACAGCCAGCGCGTGACTTTGCTCTGCGCGACGGTTGGGCCAGATGCTTTCTTCGCGAGGGCCATCAGTCCGGCGGAGCCCAGCGCGTCCAGGGCCTGACGCACACTGGGTGGCGCATCGAGAACGACAAGATCAGTTCCTTTTTCAACGCACAGACGCGGACCGGTGTGACCGGGAATTTCGACGAGACAGAAACGCATGGGTGGCTCCTCTTGGTGGTGGCGAGAGTTCAGCCGTCCCTCCGGGACTACCTGATTGATCGCCGTCTGAACCCCGCACTAAAGTGCGGGGCTACACTCGTTTCGTCCCTTCCGGGACGACAGCGCAGCATCTTTACGGATTCTCGCCACAGTCCGCACGCCGTCAAATATCGGTCCGTGCACGTATTGTATGCTGAGTAATGGTACAGGCTGTCGCCCGAGCGACGAGGGACATGAATGAATGGTGAGAATGTAATGCCGATCGCGCGGCCATTTGGACCGGAATTGGAAATTGTGCCGGT
>CAZKIN010000347.1:0-4020 GCA_964552515.1 uncultured Phycisphaeraceae bacterium | reverse complement strand
GCGTATCCCGTCAGAATGCCATGCAGCCCGAGACCGTTTTTTCGGACCATTTTGCGGCCCACTTAAAGTCTAACGCGAAGACGCTTCCTGTCGCCATGCCCGTAAAGTCGGGAATCCACTGTCCATCCAATGCCTGAGCGCCCGTCGACTTGCCTGCTGGTTTCCCGGCCGGGAGTCTTACGCAGGTGCTGCGCCATCCCTTCATTCTTCCGGACGCCCGGAATTCTGCGTCATGAAATGGCAGTCCGGCACGCCGTTCTTCGCGGATTACTCATACGGGGGGATCTGCAAGAAAGAATTGTGTTGACAACGATGGCCGATGCCGCCGCATCCATCGGCATTGATCGTTCGGCTGGGTCGACGTTGGCGGGGAGGAATGCTCATCATGAACCTTGGTATCACCAATCGATGGATTATTGGATTTGCTTGCATTTGTGCTTTGTCCCCGAAGGCCGACGCCGGAGATCTGCTCGTTTCCTCACGATTCACCAGCCAAGTGCTGCGCTATGATGCCGCTTCCGGGGCACCGCTAGGCGTGTTTGCTTCGGGTAGCGGGATGGCGAATCCCAACGGCATCGCCATCGGTCCCGACGGCCACCTCTACGTCGGCAATGGTGACGAGCCCAAGGTGTTGCGTTATGACGGACAAACCGGAGCCTTCATAAACGAATTCATAAACGCCGCGACGCCTGGCGGCCTGACCAACTGTCGTGCCATTGCTTTCGGCCCGGACGGTCATCTCTACGTCAATTCCGCCAACAACGATCAGGTGCTGAAGTATAACGGTGCTACCGGAGCGTTCCTCGGTGTGGCCGCGGCGGGAAACGGAATGGACGGCCCGGTCGGACTCGCCATCGCACCAGACGGCACGATCTTTGTGGGGGCGGCGCTTAGCAACGCCGTGTATGAATTTCAGGCCGACGGAACTTTTGTACGCACGTTGACCTGTGGCCCGGGGTTCTCCAACGCTACCGGTGTGCTGTTTCATCCGGACGGCCGCCTCCTGGTGGCGGGGTCGAATACCGCGCAGGTCGTCAGTTACAACCTGAGTACGGGTGCGTGCCTCGGAGTGTTCGCGTCCGGCGGCGGACTGAACATACCGATCGCCATGACGCTGGCCGCTGATGGAAACCTGCTTGTCGGTTCCTTCGGCAACGATAGCGTCAAGAAATATTCCATTGCAAACGGCTCGTCCCAGGGAGATTTTGTGACTCCGGGTAGCGGCGGGCTGGACGGAACTCACAACTTTGCCTTCATGTTGCCGGGACCGGTGGTTCCCACCGTATCCACCTGGGGAGTGATCGTGCTTGCACTGCTTGTGGCTTGTGCCGGTGCCTTGGCACTTTCCACGCGCGCGGTTCACTAGGCGCCGCACCTTTCACTGCAAATCGATTGACGGGTTCAATTGGCGTCGCGTTGCCATCATCTCCAAGACCGCACGATGACAACATGTGTCGCGACGAAACCAGCTTGCCATCGCGACCCCCCATTGAAGTT
Source organism: uncultured Phycisphaeraceae bacterium (assembly GCA_964552515.1). GTDB lineage: Bacteria > Planctomycetota > Phycisphaerae > UBA1845 > UBA1845 > JACQXM01. The sequence continues at coordinate 2,523 of CAZKIN010000347.1, read as the reverse complement.
TTGCAGTTATTCCGACGTATTGACTGGATGGCCGAGGCGGGCATCGTGGGTGACTATAATGGGTCACAGGCGTGCGAGGTGGTGATGACGCTGGAACATTGGGAAGCGATGCGGTCATCGATGGAAGCCGAGCTGCAGAAGAATTATGAAGCCGACCAGATGACCGATGACAGTTCCCGGACACCCTGGGACGATGAAGATGAAGTGCCGTCGCTGACGGATGATCGCGACATTCAAGGATAAGAACGCACGGGGAGTTCCAAGTTTTTGCTCTGGTAAGCCATACGCATTCCGGCGGTTCCGATAACCCATTCCTCCAAACCGGCCAGCGGGCGTGAAAAATCGCCACAAGTCCATGTCCGACTGACGTTAACCTTCGATTCGCTCACCCGTCTCCATGGCGGGGGTCTTTGTGCGTTGGTTTCGGCAAGAGCGTGAAGGTGATACAATTTCCGAGGGGTTCAATATGTTTCCATACACATCCAGCGTCAGATGTTGCGTCGTCATTGTCGTGGTGGCCTGGGGCGCGCTGGCGTCGGCGGAAACTTTCATCGTGACCAGCACGGCCGACGGAGGGCCGGGGACACTGCGTCAGGCGATATTAGATGCGAATGCGGCGGCTGGGGCGCAAGAGATTGACATTCAACTTCCAGCTGGTGCGAACACGATAACGCTCACGACGGTAGGATCGGGGGAGGGGGGCAATACAGGTTTGCCCGGAATTTACGACTCCATACTTATTTACGGGAACGGCGCCACAATTGCGCGCGATGCCAATGCTCCTCCATTCCGAATCTTCTACTTGGTTCCGGGCGGAGCCCTTGAACTGCGGGACCTGACCATAGTGGGAGGCGTCCGCATTGATGATGCGTTTAATGGTCCTTTTGGAGGAGGTATATTTTCATGGAGCGGTCGGCTCATTCTAGACAACGTGACGATCGAGGGGTGTGACGCACCTAATGGCGGTGCCGTTGCGGCATCCTATGGAGTAGTCCGAATTTCCCGCTCTCGAATCGTAAACAATGTTGCCAAAGATAATGGGGGGGGCTTGAACCTTTTCGGAGCGCAAGTAGAAATCAGCGATTCCACCATTTCAGGCAATTCCAGCGGGAAATTCGGTGGTGGGCTTAATTCCCATCGCGTAACCGCTTTGATTCAAGGCAGCACGATAGATAACAATCGCTCAATGACGGGCGGCGGAGTTTCCATCCTTGATGGGTTGGTTACACTGTCCAATTGTACCTTAAGTGGAAACCTTGCGACCAGATCGGGCGGTGCAGTTTATTGTACCAACTTTTCTCTTAACGAACCTGCGGAAGCCACCTTGGTTCATTGCACTGTAACGCAGAATTTGACCAATCAGAATGGTGGGGCAATCGAATCTTCATTTCTGGCTTTCGTGTCAATATCAAAGTCGGTTATCAGTCAGAATCCGGGAAGAGGCTGCGCTGGGACCAACATTACCAGCGGGGGATACAATGCATACGGATCCAGCTCTTGCCCGTCCCAACCGTCTGACCGTCCGAGCCTTGATACGTTGATTGGTCCGCTCCAAGACAATGGAGGACTGACAGCGACACATGCTCTGTTGCCCGGAAGTCCGGCAATTGACTTGATCCCAGTAGCCGACTGCCTGCTGACCGCGGATCAGCGCGGTTTTTCGCGACCTTTCGGCCTGGGTTGCGACAGCGGTGCGTTTGAATTTGAGTTCGACGCGGATTCCGACGGCGACGGTTTCGTCGATACCAAGGATAACTGCCCGTCTGTCCCCAATCCGGACCAATCGGACTTGGATGCGGACACGCTTGGCGATCTGTGCGATCCGGATGACGACAGCGATGGCGTGCCTGACGACGTCGACAACTGCCCCATGCTTGCCAACGCTGATCAGGCTGACAACGACGGCGACCTGGTCGGCGATGCCTGCGACGACGATGACGACAATGATGCCGTCGCTGACCGGAAAGACAACTGCTCCTTCGTCGCCAATCCCAACCAGATGAATTCGGACATGGACCCCATCGGGGATGCCTGCGACGAGGACGATGACAACGACGGCACGCTCGACGGGGCCGACAATTGCGCGTTCATCTTCAACCCCGACCAGGGCAACAACGACGGCGATCCCCTTGGCGACGGCTGCGATCTTGACGATGACAACGACGGGACATCCGACTCGCGGGATGGCTGCCCCTTCGACGCGGGCAAGACCGCGCCCGACATGTGCGGGTGCGGCGTGTCGGATGTCGACTCCGACGGCGACACCACGGTCGATTGTATGGACGCCTGTCCGACCATTCCCGCCCTGCCCTTCGGTTGTCCCGGTACATGCATCGACACCGACAACGACGGCAACTGCGATGTGTCAGACAACTGTCCCCACGTCGTCAACAGCACTCAGGCCGATCGCGATCATGACGGACTTGGTGATGCCTGCGACAACTGCCCCGATCTCGCCAACCCGGATCAAACGGACGCCAACGGCGACGGCGCGGGCGACGCCTGCGTGCCCCTTCCGCCCGA
>CAZKIN010000346.1:0-4025 GCA_964552515.1 uncultured Phycisphaeraceae bacterium | reverse complement strand
CAAAGGGTACGTGGGGTTCATCAGTCCGCAGCAGGTCCGCCCGGACGCGGTGGGCAGAGCCTGCACCGTGAACTACATCATCTTTCCAAAATATGTCAGCGGTGCGGCACCTCAGCTGAAACCGCTGCACCGCGCGGAAGCCGCCTTCGCGCTACACAGCGTGTGCTTCAATTTGCTGGACTGCCGCACGCCCGCCTTGGATGTCATCGCACGGCTGGTGCGCAATGCCGAATGCTTCGAACTGACCAGCGGCGAACTGCGCGCGACTTGCGACGTGGTGCAGAACCTGGTCCGCACGCGCGCTGCGCAAAGTGTCCGTACCTTGGCACAGGCGGAGGTGGCCTGATGAAAAATGCCGCACCGATGTTTCCTCCTCTACTGGTCGCCGCTTTGCGCGAAGGTGATGCGGGACAGCGTGCGCTGCCGGTGGATGCACGCGATTGGACGGCGCTGGCCCATGCGGCCGCGCGCAGCGGTTTGTCGGGCCTGGTGCTCGAACGGGCCGCCATGCTGGATGTCGCCATTCCGGCGGCGGCGCATGAACACCTGCGTCGTGCCGCCTTCGCGGTGGCCGCGGAAAATGTGCATTTGCTGCAGGAATTGGAAACAGTTCTTTCCGCTTTCAATCGTGCGAGCATCCCGGTCATGCTGCTCAAAGGTGCGGCGCTGAACCTGGCGACCTATCCGCGGCGCGACCTGCGTCCGATGTCCGATCTGGATCTAATGGTGCGGTACGCGGATGCGCATCGCGCACGCGAATTACTCGAAGAAATCGGCTGCACACGCGGTGCCCCGCTGCTGTGTGACGACTTTTTCCCGCGCTATTATTACGAAACCGAGTACTTCACGACTTCTCAGCGCTCCGCGCGAATTGATCTGCATGCGCGTCCGTTTCGTCCGCTGCGCTACGCCTGCACGGTGAATGAGCATGAGTTTTGGCGCGGTGCGACGAAGGTTCAATGCGGGTCGGCGACGGCGCTGGTGCCGCGACTAGAAGTGATGTTCGTTCACCTGGCCGCCCATGCCGCGTTTCACGGCTGCGCGCGGCTGATCTGGTTGTACGATTTGCGGCGATTTCTGGCGCGTCACGGAAAAGACCTGGATCGCAGCCAGGTTGTGGCGCTCAGTCGTGAATGGTCGCTCTCGTCAGCGCTCAATCACGCCGTGCGCCAGGCGGATCATGTCCTCGGAAGTCTGCCGTTGCAGGATGTGTGCGCTGTACCGCGCGGCGGTTGGTGCGACCGACTGATCCTTGCCCGTGCCCCCCGCGACGCCGAATCGCCGGCCCTGCATCTGCTCAGCACGCTGGTTACGACACCAGACTGGCACTTGCGCTGGGGATACCTTGGCGCACACCTCTGGCCGGGCCGGGAGCATTTGCAGCAGAAACAGGGCCATGACGCGGGATGGGGGAATCAAATGCGGCGCTGGATCAGCTTCGTCCCGCGCGCCACGAAAATCGGAAAGGCCGCGCATTGGTTCACGCGCCGCGTGCAGCGGGCGGCCAGCGCGCCGACGTAGGTGTATACCATGAGTCACTCCTCCCATCAGCGCCGCGTTTCGGTAGTTCTCACGGTCAAGAATGATCCTCGCGGCATCGCGCTGGCGCTGGAATCCTTGGCCGCACAGAGCAGAATGCCCGATGAAATCGTGGTCGTCGACGGCGGCTCCACCGATGCCACTTTGCAGACACTCCAGCAGTTCACCGCAAAACTCCCCATGCTGCGGATTGTTGTCGCGCCGGGCGCGAACATCGCCGCCGGACGCAACCGGGCGGTACGCGAAGCCACCGGCGACATCATCGCCACCACCGACGGCGGCTGCCGTGCGGATCCCAACTGGCTTCATAACTTGATGCAACCGTTTGACGTTGACCCGACCGTGGAGTTCGTGGCCGGCTTCTATCGTGTCACCGGCATGACACTGCTCGAGCAGGTCATCGGCCTCGCCACCATGCGCGGACAGATGGACGACGTGGACCCGAAATCATTCAATCCCTCCGCCCGATCAATGGCCCTGACCAGGAAGCTGTGGCAGCGCGCCGGCGGCTGGCCGGAATGGGTGAATTACTCGGAAGATACCCTGTTCGATCATCATGTGCGCGAGCTTGGCGTAACATGGACATTCGCCAAAGATGCCGTCGTCGACTGGCGGCCACGCACCTCTTTCCGCGCCCTCGCCCGGCAATTCTACGCCTACGGCACCGGTCGCGGGCAGACGGGCATTGATGCGGCCGGATATCGTTACAACATTCGCAATCTCGCCCTGGTGGCTGCGAGCTTCCTCGCCTGGCCGGTCACCTGGTGGGCCAGTGCCATCACCATGGCACTCGCGTTTTACTTCGGCTGGTGGGCGCACCATGGCCTTGCTCGTCGAGTCGGGCAGCGTCTTCAGTCATTCCGCGCGTACTTCACGTGCATCGTGGTGATGAATGTCGTGATGATGGCCGGCGCCTGCGGATACCTCGCCGGTTGGCGGCGCGGTCGAAGTGGCGCGCAGGACAGGCCATCGCATGCGAACCCGCTCCTCCTCTCGGACCCCATAGCATGAGCACACCTCCACATCGCTGGCTGTGCATCGCCTATGCCTTTCCGCCCATGAATCGCAGCGGGACGCAGCGGACCCTCGGCTTCGTCCGGCACCTGGACAGCCTCGGATGGGACGCGTCGGTCATTACGGCCAATGGCGCCGGCGAACCGCAAGATGACAACCTCCTGGCAGCAGTGCCAGACGCGACCCGGGTATCGCGCGTACCGTGGAGGGATCGGGTCGCGGCGTGTAAGGAGCTTCTGCGCATCGCAGAGCCGGGAGTCCGATTGCCGCCCGAAGCACGCGATACGACGGCAGAATTGGCGACCACGCAACCGCATGGCCTGCGCGACTGGTTCACGCGGCTGCTCCACCTGCCCGACTCCCGCTCCGGCTGGATTCGACCGGCCATTCGCACGAGCTTGGATCGTATCAGGCAGGACGCGCCCCGGGTCATCTATTCGACCTCACCCTACATGAGCGCTCACCTCGTCGCGCTGAAACTCCAGCGGCGCACCGGTCTGCCATGGGTGGCCGACTTTCGCGATCCATGGCGCGACAATCCGTTCCGCAAGCTCGACTATCGCGCGCTCGACTGGCTGGACGCGCGCAGGGAACGCGCAGTGCTTCTATCCGCGAATCATATCGTGATGAATACGGCGACTGCACGCGATCGACTCTGTGCACGCTATCCGCAATTTGCCGCGAAATGCAGCGTCATTCTTAACGGTTATGATGCTTCCACTTTCGAATTCATCACGCCCGTCCGCGACGCAGACGCCAACCAATTAGTTATTGCGCATGCCGGGCAGTTTTACGGTTCGCGAAGTCCTGTTCCTTATTTTCGTGCACTGCGCATGGCTATTGAAAAGACTCCAACGCTCGCTGTTACCTTGCGGCTGCACCTGATCGGCGCGGACCATTATGAGGGCAAACCACTGGCCGACCTCGCGCGGCAGGAAGGTGTTGAAAACCTGGTTCGCGTGTTCGGCTCCATGCCCCATGCCCCGACCTTGCAGCGCCTCGCCGGTGCGGATGCACTGCTGCTCGCCGGATCGGACGGCCCCGGTGCGGACTTGCAGGTGCCCGCGAAACTCTTCGAGTATCTCGCGCTGCGGCGGCCGATCATCGCGGCCATCCCCAGGGAGAATCCAGCGATAGATATCCTGCGTTCCGCGAAGGTGCCGTCCATGATGTGCCAGACAACAGACACTTCTCAACTGGCGAACGCATTGGCAACGGCGGGCACGACCGGCTTTCCGCAGTGCGCCGACCCCTGGTCGGGCGTGGAACAGTTTGATCGCAAACATCGCGCCGCCCAGCTGCTGGCCATCTTCAAACAGTTGACGATTAACCCCGCTGCCACCCCATCCCGCTTCAACTTCCCGTCCGACGCTATGTCAGATTCGCAAGTTGCTCCAGCGTCCTGACCAGTGCCTGTGTCCCCTCCCGACCTTCATCATGCGCCTGGTTCGCCGCCAGAAGCTGCGAAGCAA
>CAZKIN010000345.1:0-4025 GCA_964552515.1 uncultured Phycisphaeraceae bacterium | reverse complement strand
TAGCCGATGCCGCACAACTGTCATCGCTGGCGGACGAAACGCCCGAGGGACGCAGTATTGTCATCCTGGCCAAACAAAAGTATGCGCTTCGCGGGCGCGACGTTACTTCCATGCATGCCCATTTTGTTCCCTTTACGGCGCAAACCCGCATGAGCGGCGTCGACCTTGATGGTGTACAAATTCGCAAAGGTGCCGCCGATGCCATGGAGCGCTATGTGCAGAGCAAGGGCGGGACTTTTTCCACGGCCGTTCGGGCGACGGTGGAGGGCATCGCCAAGAAAGGCGGCACGCCACTCGTCGTCGCCAAAGACGGCAAAGCTCTCGGCGTGATCCACCTCAAGGACATCGTCAAGGGCGGCATCAGGGAACGCTTCGCGCAGCTTCGTCGCATGGGCATCAAAACCATCATGATCACGGGTGACAACCCGCTGACTGCGGCCTCCATCGCCGCCGAGGCCGGAGTGGATGATTTTCTCGCCGAAGCCACACCCGAAGCCAAGCTCAAGCTCATTCGCGAGAATCAGGCCGGCGGACGCCTTGTTGCGATGTGCGGCGACGGTACGAACGACGCGCCCGCGCTCGCGCAGGCCGACGTCGCCGTGGCGATGAATTCCGGAACGCAGGCCGCCAAGGAAGCCGGCAACATGGTCGACTTGGACAGCAACCCCACGAAGCTGATCGAGATCATCGAGATCGGCAAGCAGTTGCTCATGACTCGCGGCTCCTTGACCACCTTCAGTATTGCCAATGACGTGTCCAAGTACTTCGCCATCATTCCGGCCGCCTTCATGGGCACCTATCCCGCGCTGGCGACGCTCAACATCATGCGGCTGGCGACGCCGCAGAGCGCCATCATGTCCGCGATCATCTTCAATGCGCTGATTATTATCTTTCTGATTCCCTTGGCACTGCGTGGCGTGCAGTATCGCCCCGCGCGTGCGCAGACCTTGCTGGCGCGCAATATGTTCATCTACGGCCTGGGCGGTTTGATCGTGCCGTTCGTTGGCATCAAAGCCATCGATCTGCTTTTGGCAGCGCTGCACTTGGTATAAGGAGGACCGCGCGATGCTCCGGGAACTTAAGACAGCTTGTGTCATGTTGCTGGCATTTACCCTGCTGACCGGCATCGCCTATCCGCTGGTGATGACTGGCATCGCCCAACTATTCTTTCCGGGGCAAGCGAACGGCAGCCTCATCGAGCGCGATGGCAAACTGGTCGGATCGGAATCGATCGGACAACCATTTGACGATTCCCGGTATTTCTGGAGCAGGCCGTCGGCGACGGGACCGGTTCCCTACAACGCGGCCTCGTCCAGCGGCAGCAACCTGGCGGTCAGTAATCCGGCGCAAATCGACGCAATCGGCCAGCGCGTCAAGAAACTGCGAGAGTCCGGAATACCCGAAGGCACCGCGATTCCCATCGATCTCGTAACCGCATCAGGCAGCGGGCTGGACCCGCATATCAGCATCGCCGCGGCGCAGATTCAGATCCCTCGGGTGGCCAAGGCGCGCGGAATGGACGCGGATTCCGTTCAGAAGCTTGTGGCCTTGCATACGCAGGACCGCCAGTTCGGCCTGTTCGGTGAACCACGCGTCAACGTATTGACGCTTAATCTGGCTATCGATGCAGCGGTGGGAAAAGTTGTATCTAGATAGGGCATGATTTCTTAGGTCGCGCATTTTCGACGCCATGCTGAGGGTGGCATTCGAGGGCTGGTCCGCCGTCCCGCGGCCCTTCGGTTCATGAATTCAGGAAAGGGATGGACCATGCGAAAAAGCATCATATTGTGGGCGACCTTGGTCGCTGCCTGTGCTCTGCCGAGCGCGATTCGGGCGCAGGAGGGCGCACCATCGCCTGCTCAAAGTGACCTCTCCATGCGTTTAGAGAACGTCTCGGCCCAGCCGTCCGGTTCTGAAACTGCCGCACCGCAGGCACCGGCCACGGAGGACGAAGGGTTTTGGATTTGGCCCCATCCCGTTGCCAAATCCGGCAACCTCTGTACCGATCGGCCCGGGTTCTCGGATGCCGTGTGCGTCGTGCTGAGAGGACAGATTCAACTCGAGACCGGATATTCATTTACTTATGACAAAGAGAACGAGACCCGCACCAAAAATCACCTGTTGGGCGAATTCTCGCTGCGCAACGGCCTTGTGGAAAACTTTGAACTGCGCCTCAAATGGGCCGGATTCTCCATGACCGAGTCGCACTTTGAAGGCAGCAGCCGCTTTTCCGGTCGCAACATCATGCAGACTGATCATGAGGACGGCGCAACCGACATGAGCATCGGATTCAAATCGCAGTTGCTCAAGCAGGACGGACTCATTCCAAATTTGTCTATTATACCGGCCATATCCATACCCACCGGTACAAATTCAAAGTCCACCGGCGACGTGGACCCGGAGATACGTCTGGCGTGGAACTACTCACTCAGTGAGAAGTTGACCGTGTATGGCGTCGGCCTGGCGACATGGTTGACTGATGGCGAAGAGCATCGCTTCTTTCAATCGGGTGCATCGCTGGCCGCATTCTACCAGTTCACGCCCAAACTGGGTGGATTCGTGGAGTACTACGGTCTCTATCCCAGTACGCGCGATGGCGACTGTCAGCACAACATTGACTTTGGACCGGTTATTCTGGTCAACGAAAACTTCCAAATTGATATTCGAGTGGGTTTTGGTTTGAACGAGGAAGCGCCCGGTTTTTGCAGGCGGGGATTGGAGCCTGTTATCGTTTCTAATTCCGTTTCCCGAAAGGAGAATGCTTTTTATGTTCTTTATTGACCTGTTGTTCGAAGTGCTCGTAGCGTTGTTCACTGGACTCGTGGGAATCTTCCTGGATGGGCTGGGTGGATGATGAACGTACCATCCATTTTGCCTGAAAGCGTCCCGATTACGTCGTTGATGCGGCTTTTCGCTTTAAGTTCGAAGGTCGTAGAGAGCCTGCTGACTTCACGTAACGCGACAGGGCGGTGACAATACGCGGCGGAGACGAGAAATGGACCGAGCCCGCGAAAGTTCCCGACCCGATCCCGATGCGCTGCTCGCCCGCGCCGAGGCCGAGGATCCGCAACGTCGCTCCGGCCGACTGAAGATTTTCTTCGGCATGTCCCCCGGCGTCGGCAAGACTTTTGCGATGTTACAGGAAGCGCAGGAAAAACGCCGTGCGGGTGCCGAGGTCGTCTTAGGCTACATTGAAACGCACGCCCGACCGGAAACCGACGCCCTCAAAGTCGCTCTGGAGGAACTGCCTCCGCGCTGGGTCAACTACCGCGGCGTGCGCCTGAGGGAATTCGATCTCGATGCGGCACTGCGACGCAAGCCAAAACTGATCCTGGTCGATGAGCTGGCCCACACCAACGCGGAAGGCCTTCGACACGCCAAACGCTGGCAGGACGTGGTCGAACTCCTTGACGCCGGGATCGACGTCTACACAACCATCAACGTACAACACGTCGAATCGCTGAACGATGTCGTCGCTCAGATCACCGGCGTCTCCGTCAGCGAAACCGTACCTGACTCGATCATCGAGCGGGCGCATGAAATCGAACTTATAGACACGCCACCCGATGAATTGTTGGAACGCCTGCGCGCCGGAAAAGTATACATGGCGGAACAGGTGGCTGCGGCCGCGCAGCGATTTTTCCGCCGTGAGAATCTGGTCGCGCTGCGCGAATTGGCCCTGCGCGAGACCGCCGCACGCGTCGGTGCGCAGGTCCTCGCCCAGCGTGCCGGACGAGGCGATGCCCGACCTTGGGCGACGGCCGACCGGATTCTCGCGTGTGTAGGTCCGAGCCCCTTGTCCGGACGAGTCATTCGCACCGCGCGGCGTATGGCTTCCGCCACCCAGGCGGAATGGATTGCCGCCAGTGTCGAGACCAGCGTGCAATCGGAAAGTAGCGCGGCCCAGGTGCGCCGCAATCTCCAACTCGCCGAGCGCCTGGGCGCGGAAACCACGGTGCTCGGTGGTGAAAAAGTGGTGGACGAAATTCTGGCTTACGCCACAAGCCGAAACGTCACCAAGATCG
>CAZKIN010000344.1:0-4025 GCA_964552515.1 uncultured Phycisphaeraceae bacterium | reverse complement strand
CAAAGGGTACGTGGGGTTCATCAGTCCGCAGCAGGTCCGCCCGGACGCGGTGGGCGGGGCCTGCCCCGTAAACTACATCATCTTTCCGAAATATGTCAGCGGCGCGGCACCCAAGCTGAAGCCTTTGCACCGGGCGGAAGCCGCCTTCGCGCTGCACAGCGTGTGCTTCAATCTGCTGGACTGCCGGACGCCCGCCCTGGATGTCATCGCGCGGCTGGTGCGCAATGCCGAGTGCTTCGAACTGACCAGCGGGGAATTGCGCGCGACTTGTGAGGTCGTGCAGAACCTGGTCCGAACGCGCGCTGCGCAAAGTGTCCGCACTTTGACACATGCGGAGGTGGCCTGATGAAAAATGCCGCGCCGATGTTTCCTCCTCTACTGGTCGCCGCTTTGCGCGAAGGTGATGCGGGACACCGCGCGCTGCCGGTGGATGTACGCGATTGGACGGCGCTGGCCCATGCGGCCGCGCGCAGCGGTTTGTCGGGCCTGGTGCTCGAACGGGCCGCCATGCTGGATGTCGCCATTCCGGCGGCGGCGCATGAACACCTGCGTCGTGCCGCCTTCGCGGTGGCCGCGGAAAATGTGCATTTGCTGCAGGAATTGGAAACAGTTCTGTCCGCTTTCAATCGTGCGAACATTCCGGTGATGCTGCTCAAAGGGGCGGCGCTGAATCTGGCGACCTATCCGCGGCGCGACCTGCGTCCGATGTCCGATCTGGATCTGATGGTGCGGTACGCGGATGCGCATCGCGCGCGCGAAGTCCTTGAAGGTATTGGTTGCACGCGCGGTGCGCCGCTGCTTTGCGACGACTTTTTCCCGCGTTATTATTACGAAACCGAATACTTCACGACCTCTCAGCGCTCCGCGCGAATTGATCTGCATGCGCGTCCGTTTCGTCCGCTGCGCTACGCCTGCACGGTGAATGAGCATGAGTTTTGGCGCGGTGCGACGAAGGTTCAATGCGGGTCGGCGACGGCGCTGGTGCCGCGACTAGAAGTGATGTTCGTTCACCTGGCCGCCCATGCCGCGTTTCACGGCTGCGCGCGGCTGATCTGGTTGTACGATTTGCGGCGATTTCTGGCGCGTCACGGAAAAGACCTGGATCGCAGCCAGGTTGTGGCGCTCAGTCGTGAATGGTCGCTCTCGTCAGCGCTCAATCACGCCGTGCGCCAGGCGGATCATGTCCTCGGAAGTCTGCCGTTGCAGGATGTGTGCGCTGTACCGCGCGGCGGTTGGTGCGACCGACTGATCCTTGCCCGTGCCCCCCGCGACGCCGAATCGCCGGCCCTGCATCTGCTCAGCACGCTGGTTACGACACCAGACTGGCACTTGCGCTGGGGATACCTTGGCGCACACCTCTGGCCGGGCCGGGAGCATTTGCAGCAGAAACAGGGCCATGACGCGGGATGGGGGAATCAAATGCGGCGCTGGATCAGCTTCGTCCCGCGCGCCACGAAAATCGGAAAGGCCGCGCATTGGTTCACGCGCCGCGTGCAGCGGGCGGCCAGCGCGCCGACGTAGGTGTATACCATGAGTCACTCCTCCCATCAGCGCCGCGTTTCGGTAGTTCTCACGGTCAAGAATGATCCTCGCGGCATCGCGCTGGCGCTGGAATCCTTGGCCGCACAGAGCAGAATGCCCGATGAAATCGTGGTCGTCGACGGCGGCTCCACCGATGCCACTTTGCAGACACTCCAGCAGTTCACCGCAAAACTCCCCATGCTGCGGATTGTTGTCGCGCCGGGCGCGAACATCGCCGCCGGACGCAACCGGGCGGTACGCGAAGCCACCGGCGACATCATCGCCACCACCGACGGCGGCTGCCGTGCGGATCCCAACTGGCTTCATAACTTGATGCAACCGTTTGACGTTGACCCGACCGTGGAGTTCGTGGCCGGCTTCTATCGTGTCACCGGCATGACACTGCTCGAGCAGGTCATCGGCCTCGCCACCATGCGCGGACAGATGGACGACGTGGACCCGAAATCATTCAATCCCTCCGCCCGATCAATGGCCCTGACCAGGAAGCTGTGGCAGCGCGCCGGCGGCTGGCCGGAATGGGTGAATTACTCGGAAGATACCCTGTTCGATCATCATGTGCGCGAGCTTGGCGTAACATGGACATTCGCCAAAGATGCCGTCGTCGACTGGCGGCCACGCACCTCTTTCCGCGCCCTCGCCCGGCAATTCTACGCCTACGGCACCGGTCGCGGGCAGACGGGCATTGATGCGGCCGGATATCGTTACAACATTCGCAATCTCGCCCTGGTGGCTGCGAGCTTCCTCGCCTGGCCGGTCACCTGGTGGGCCAGTGCCATCACCATGGCACTCGCGTTTTACTTCGGCTGGTGGGCGCACCATGGCCTTGCTCGTCGAGTCGGGCAGCGTCTTCAGTCATTCCGCGCGTACTTCACGTGCATCGTGGTGATGAATGTCGTGATGATGGCCGGCGCCTGCGGATACCTCGCCGGTTGGCGGCGCGGTCGAAGTGGCGCGCAAGCCAGGCCATTGCATGCGAACCCGCTCCTCCTCTCGGACCCCATAGCATGAGCACACCTCGGCATCGCTGGCTGTGCATCGCCTACGCCTTTCCGCCCATGAATCGCAGCGGAACGCAGCGGACCCTCGGCTTCGTCCGGCACCTGGACAGCCTCGGATGGGATGCGTCGGTCATTACGGCCATTGGCGCCGGCGAACCGCAGGATGACAATCTTCTGACAGCAGTACCAGACGCGACCCGCGTATCGCACGTCCCGTGGCGGGATCGGGTCGCGGCGTGCAAAGAGCTTCTGCGCATCGCAGAGCCGGAAATCCGATTGCCGCGTGAAGCGGGCGATTCGACGGCCGAATCGGCAATCACCAAACAACGCAGCCTACGCGACTGGTTCACGCGGCTGCTCCACTTGCCCGACTCCCGTTCCGGCTGGATTGCTCCGGCCATTCGTGCGGGCATGGATCGCATCAGGCAGGACGCGCCCCGCATCATCTATTCGACCTCACCCTATATGAGCGCGCACCTCGTCGCCTTACAGCTTCAGCGGCGTACCGGTCTGCCGTGGGTGGCCGACTTCCGCGATCCGTGGCGCGACAATCCGTTTCGCAACCTCGACTATCCCACGCTCGACTGGCTGGACGCACGCAGGGAACGCGCGGTGCTGCAATCCGCGAATCACCTCGTGATGAACACGTCGACCGCACGCGATCGACTCTGCGCACGCTATCCGCAATGTGCCGCGAAATGCAGCGTCATTCTTAACGGCTATGACGCCGCCTCTTTCGAATCCATCACACCCGTCCGCGACGCAGACGCCAACCAATTCATCATCGCACACGCCGGACAGTTTTACGGATCGCGCAGTCCCGTTCCGTATTTTCGCGCACTCCGCATGGCCGTTGAGCAGGCTCCGGTCCTCGCTGCCACCTTGCGGTTGCAGCTGATCGGCGCGGACCATTATGACGGCCAACCGCTGGCCGACCTCGCACGACAAGAAGGTGTTGAGAACCTGGTTCGCGTCGTCGGCTCCATGCCCCATGCCCGGGCGTTGCAGCGCCTTGCCGGTGCGGATGCACTGTTGCTCGCCGGATCGGACGGCCCCGGTGCGGACTTGCAGGTGCCCGCGAAACTGTTCGAGTATCTCGCGCTGCGCAGGCCGATCATCGCGGCCATCCCAACGGAAAATCCAGCGGTTGATATTCTGCGTTCCGCGAAGGTGCCGTCCATGATGTGCCAGCCAACGGACACATCTCAATTAGCGAACGCATTGGCAACGGCGGCCACGACCGGCCTTCCCCGGTGCGCCGACCCGTGGTCGGGCGTCGATCAGTTTGATCGCAAACATCGCGCGGCCCAGCTGCTGGCCATCTTCGAACAGTTGACGAAAAACGCCCCTGCCACCCCATCCCGCTTCAACTTCCCGTCCAACGCTATGTCAAATTCGCGAGTTGCTCCAGCGTCCTGACCAGCGCCTGCGTCCCCTCCCGACCTTCATCATGCGCCTGGTTCGCCGCCAGAAGCTGCGAAGCAA
>CAZKIN010000343.1:0-4035 GCA_964552515.1 uncultured Phycisphaeraceae bacterium | reverse complement strand
CCCGCCGCCAGCCCGATCATCGCCGCAATCAACCCCTCCCTGCGCAAGGCCCCCATAAGCGTGCCGAAGCTCACTTTCTCCGTACGCAGCGTACGCAGCGTAAGCGTAAGTGACTGGATGCTGACGCTTTCGGAAAGGGCCAGCACCACCGGGATGAACAGTGCGAGCACGATCACCGAGTCGAGCAGTCCGGTATACAAACCGGAAAGCAGCGCGCAAAGGATCCCCGCGCCGATGTTGCACAACAGCCACGGAAAACGGTCCTTGAAGCTGGCCCACGGGGAACTTTGACGTCCCAATGAAACGTGCATACCGATCAGCTGGAAAACGCCCTCTGCGTTGCGCTGTTCGGCCATCGAGAAGACTTCGTCCGTAAACAGGTTAATGTCCGCGACGCCAAGCATCTTTCGGTCATCATCAACCACCGGCAGTGCGAGAAACCGGTACATGATGAACCGTTCGCAGGCATCCAGCACCGTGGCGTCGTGCGGCAGGACCACCACGTTGGTGACCATGAGTGCGGTGATTCGCTCCTGCGGCGCGCTCATCAGCAGGCGGCGCGTGGGTAGAATCCCTACCAGTTGTCCCTCGTCATTCAGGACATAAAAGTAGACTATTTTTTCCGCCAGATTCTGACTGCGCAGTGCTTCCAGCGCCTGGCCTACCGTCTGGTCGGACCGTACGCTGGTGAAGCTCTTCTGCACGTGTGGCAGGATCGGTTCGTTAAGTTGCGCTGATCCCAGTTTGCCCATGGTGTCGGCTCCGTCCGTTTCAGGCGCGGGTAGGATCGACTATGGCCGACCACCACCCGCTTGCATGACTATAGCACCTAACGTTCTCATGTACCGTTCAGCAGCGAGAAATTCACGGGAATAGTGAGGGAATCACCGCTACAGTCAAATAGAGCTTGCTCTAGCCGGACAGTAGTGCCGACGCGCATGAATACCAAGTGCTCTCGCTTGGCTCCACAGGTTATCGTAGTTTAGCCGAAATCTAAGTGGGTCATAGGCTGCATTGGCAAGGGATGTGTGGTGCCGACCGGGTTCCCATTGTCTCACTTGTCAGAACGCGTTGCCGAGACGCCGCACAGCGCCGCCTGCTGCAATTTGTGCCGGAAAAATGGCACTCTCAGGCCTGCGGACGTTGTCCTTTCAACGGCTCTCCACTCCAACCTTCTCGGTGGCTTTTCCTGGAAACTCCAATCGCAGGCTGACGATCTCTGACTCCTCACTTCGCGTCGCTTCAAATCCCAGTTCTTCCGCCAGCTTCAACATCGCGTGATTCTCGGCGAGCACTTCCCCCACGAGTTCGCGCGTGCCGCGTTGTCGGCAATACCGGATGATCCGGTTCATCAGCGCATATCCCAGTCCCCGCGCTTTGGTATCAGACCGCACCACGATCGCGAATTCCGCCTGCTCGTTGTCGGGTCCCGCCATCGCCCGCACCACGCCCAGTGTTTCCGCTGTGCCATCCTTTCCGTCGGTTACCGCGATGAATGCCATTTCACGGTCATAGTCAATCTGTGTCAGCCGGGCCATTTGTGACGCCTCCAGCCTCCGGATGGTTGACAGGAAGCGCGATCGGATATCTTCCGGACACAGTTGGGCGATGAAACGCTCGTGGGCCGGCTGGTCCTCGGGACGGATCGGCCGTGTCAGCAGCTTCCGGCCGTCGCGCAGCGTGACCACCTCTTCGAGTTCCTTCGGATACGGTCGAATCGCCAGCCGGTCAGTGCCGATTTTCGCCGTCGCGATCCCCACCCGTGCATCCAGGGCGATGACACCCCGTTCATCCGCCAGCAGTGGGTTGATATCCAGCTCCATGATCTGCGGATGATCGATCATCAGTTGTGAAACTTGAATCAGCGTTCGCTCTATCGCGAGCCTGTCCGCCGCCGGACGGTCGCGATAGCCCGCCAGCAGCTTGTGCACCCGCGTTCGCGCGATCGCTTCCTTTGCCAGGTGCGAATTGAGCGGCGGAAGTGCCACTGAACGGTCACCCAGAACCTCAACCGCCGTTCCGCCATGCCCAAACAGGATGACCGGCCCGAAAGTGCCGTCCACCGCCGCGCCCACGATCAACTCGTGAGCGCCCGGCCGCCGCAGCATGGGCTGTACCGCGAACCCCTCAATGGTCGCATCCGGCCGCCTGTGCATGACCCGCTCGCGCATACCCAGCACCGCTGTCCGCAGCGCTTCAGGCGAATCGAGGTTCAGGGCCACGCCGCCGACGTCTGACTTGTGCGTGATCTGCGGTGACACGATCTTGACAGCTACCGGATAGCCCAGCCGCTCCGCCAGCTTTACGGCACTTTCCGCATCTCGTGCCACGGCCGTTTCCACCACCGGAATGCCGTATGCCGAAAGCACCGCCTTCGCATCCACTTCGCTGAGGATCTGGATGCCTTCCTGTAGTCGCTTGGCAATCAGTTCGCGCACTTCCGCCAGCCGCGGTGTGCCATTCGTGATCGCCGAATCCGGCACTTGCCGCAGCGCTTCCTGGTTGCGGTGAAACTCCACCGTGTGCATGAACGCACGCACGGCGACCTCCGGCGTAGCGTAAGTGGCCAGGCCCGCCTCGCGCAACATGTCGCGCGTGGTCTCCGCGGTCGATTGACCGATCCAGCACGTAAAAAGCGGAACTGCGCTGTCCTTCGTGGCCGCGATCACGTGTCGGCCCGAATCTGCGCCGGATGCCAGGGCCGTCGGGACATTGATGACCAACACGGCGTCTACGCCGCGATCCGAAATGACGGCCGTGAGGGCGTCGGCATAGCGATGCCCGTGCGCGTCGCCAATAAGGTCCACCGGGTTTCCGTGCGACCACGTGGCGGGAAGGACTCGGTCCAACTGCTGCATGGTATCGGTGGAAAACTCCGCCAGCCGCCCGCCATGCTCGACCAGCGCATCGGTGGCCATCACGCCTGGCCCGCCGCCGTTAGTGACAATGGCGAGTCGATCCCCCCGATATGGCCGCGTTCGCGCCAGCGTTTCGGCCGCATCGAACAACTCGCTGATTTCCATGACCCGCAGCACGCCCGCGCGGCGCAGCGCCGCGTCGTATACCATGTCGTTGCCCGCCAGCGCTCCCGTATGCGACTGCGCTGCGCGCTGTCCCTCGGGATTTCGGCCGGCCTTGACGGCAATGACCGGTTTGTTTCGCGCCGCCGCGCGCGCCGCGGACATGAACTCCCGTGCCCGTCCCGCACCGATCGTTTCGATGTACAGCAAGATAGCGTCCGTTTGTGCGTCCGAGCCGAGATAGTCGAGCATGTCGCCGAAGTCGATATCTCCCAGATCCCCCAGCGATACCAGGTGCGAGAATCCTACTTTGTTGGCACCCGCCCAATCCAGTACCGACGCGCACAACGCGCCTGACTGCGCGACAAACGCTATCTTGCCCGGCAGGATATTCAGATGCGTAAACGAGGCATTGAGCTGGCTGCCGGCCGACAGCACACCAAGGCAGTTCGGCCCGAGGATGCGCATGCGTGACGCCCGCGCACTTTGCAGGATCTGCGTTTGCAGGCTTTGCCCCGATGCATCCTTGATGCTGGCCAAGCCCGCAGTGATGACCACCGCCACCTTGGTCCCGCGCGCGCCCAACTCCTGGATGATGTTTGGAACCGTCGCCGGCGGCGTGCACACCACGGCCATCTCCGGCGTATCGGGCAAGCTGGCCACGCTGCCATACACGCGCAGACCCGCAATCTCTTTTTCCTTCGGATTCACCGGGAAGATCGGACCGGCGAATCCACCGCCCACCAGGTTTTGCGTGATCACCAGTCCAATGCTGCCCGGCCGGTTGGATGCTCCGATCACCGCAACCGATGCCGGGTGCAGTAGAGACGATAGATTGTGCTGACTCATCGTGCCTCGCCAAAAGAGATTTCCATGCACTCCAGCGTACACGAATTTTCACCGCGCACAAAGTGCCGACCGGTTAGCCGCGCCCCAATCGTGGGTCACTGCCATCCCTCTGACATCGCGCCCGAGTGGACTCAATGGGCGGACTTCGTAATCACTGAGTTGACCG
>CAZKIN010000342.1:0-4042 GCA_964552515.1 uncultured Phycisphaeraceae bacterium | reverse complement strand
TGGCCTATTGGTATGCCGTCGTGCCACTGCATGGCATCGTGTTCCGCGGGATGCTTCGGGGTATATGTCGCGCTGCGGAATCCCGAGCGGACCAACAAACCACTGGCAATCCGGTTGCGCGTAGATGTTCGACGGTTTCGAGAACGCGGTTTCTCGAATGAGGATGCCGCTGCATTAGCCGGTGAATGCCAATCCCTCGTCGTCGGGTGCGGGCCATCTATAATCAAGAGTGAAACACATACCTTTGCGACTTGAGGAGAATCACATGGAAACCAGCTCACATTTTACGACCAAGCAGGCCCGCGACATTGGCAACAAGCTGAAGATTGACTGGAAGCGATTTGACGTGGAGCAGTTCCGCATGGGACTGGACGTTGAACTGGAACATGGTCGGCGCGATGCGGCCACCGACGTCACCGGCAATGATCCGATACTCACCGGCAAGATTGCATTGGCGCATCTCAACGAGTTTCCCGATTACTACACGCGCCTCGAGAAGATGGAGCGTGGCGCCAAGATGAAGAGATAGCTGTGGTACAGCTGCCCGCTGTTGTACGCACCTTTGCGCGCATCTCATCCACCGGGTATTCCGTCGCCCGTTTGTCCAGGGCGGCGGCGTATGTTCGGGTGTGGCGCGATGCCAGCACCCTTGTTTCCTGCCTCTCGTCTAAATCCTAACATATTCCAAATCAAGGGGTTGCGCGCGTTCCTGTTTTTCGGGTTGCCTTTTCGCCCTTCGTTTGTTAACATATACCAAACATGCGAGGAGGCACGCCGGTGTCCACGGAGCTGACCGAGAAAATTCGCGATATTGAGCAGCGACACGCGCGGCGGCGGGGACGCGGCGCGGAAAAGGGCGGCGCTGAACCGCTGGCGACGGGCTGGGCGGCGGTGGATGCGGCGCTGGGCGGGGGGCTGCTGCGCGGGGGATTGCACGAGTGGCTGGGCATCGCGGAGGGAGGCGATGAAGCTGACCGAAACGTGACACTCTCTGCGCGGCCGACGATGCGCACGGCGAAACAGACGGATAACAGTCACTGGCGACCGGCGCTGAGCGTGGCCGTCCATCTGGCGTGGCGGGCGGTCGATGCATCCGCGGCGGGCGAGCGCGTGGTGTGGGTCGGGCGGAACTGTTTTCCCTATCCGGCGGCGCTGGTTCGCGCTGCGTCGGGTGACGGGCGGCTGCTGGAGCGGTCGCTGTTCGTCGCGGCGGTAAGCGCGGCGGACCGGGTGTGGGCGGTGGAGCTGGCGCTGCGGTGCGCGGCGCTGGGGATGGTGGTGGCGGACGGCAGTGGGCTGGACATGCCGGCCACGCGGCGGGTGCAACTGGCGGCGAAAAATGCGGGCGCTGCGGCGATCTTGCTGCGTCCGGCCGGGGAGCGGCGGGTGGTATCAGCGGCGCAGACGCGCTGGCTGGTGCGCGCGGAACCGTCGGAATATGACTCTTATATGGCACTTGCACGTCCGGCGTGGCGGGTGGAGCTGCTTCGCTGCAAGGGAAGGCGCGGGGAATCGGCAGCGGAGGCCTGGCGTCTGGAGTGGGATCATGACACGGGCACTTTGCATTCATCTGCCGCGATGGCCGATCAAGCTGGCGCTGCGGAAGTACGGGCAGTCGGCGCGGCATGCGGCGTCCGGTCCGCCTGAAACGCCGGTGATGCTGCTGATGGCGACGGATCGCGGAAAGGAACTCGTCGCGTGCCTGTGCGCGCAGGCGGAGCGGGCGGGCGTGCGGATCGGGATGACGGTGGCGCATGCGCGGTCGCTGCTGACCGGGCGGACGGTGCAGGTTGCGCCGCATGCGCCGGCGGAGGACGCGGCGCGGCTGGGGCGGCTGGGCGCGTGGGTGACACGTTTCTGTCCCCTGGTGGCGGTGGATGCGCCGGACGGGCTGCTACTGAACATCGCGGGCTGCGCGCACCTTTATGGCGGGGAGACGGCGATGGCCGGGCGGGTGGCGGCGGCGCTGGAGCGGTTCGGGCTGGAGGTGCGGATCGCGGTGGCGCCGACGTTTGCGTGCGCGCGGGCGGCAGCGCGGCATGCGGAGCGTCCGGTCACGGTCATTGATGAAAGTGACATACATGCGGCACTATCCGGGCTGCCGGTCGCGGCGCTGCATGCGGATGGGCGGACGTGTTCCGCGCTGGCGGGCGTGGGGGTTACGCGGATCGGGGAATTGCTGGAGCTTTCGCGGGCGGAGCTGGCGGCGCGGTTCGGGAGCGGGCTGCTGCGCAGTATCGACGTGCTGCTGGGGCATGGCGCGCCGCCGGTGATGGAATTTCTGCCGTTTGCAGAGCCGGTGGAGGCGTGCAAGGAGTTCGCCGGACCGACCACCTGCTGGGAGGCGGTGCAGGGGGCGGTGCGGGAGCTGCTTACAGGTCTGATAACGGACATCCGGAAACGGTCGCTGGGTGTCTGTAATCTGGCACTCACGTTTCGGCGGGTGGATGCCGATCCGACGACGCTGCGGCTGCGGTTGACCCATCCGGCGCGGGATGAGGAGCACCTGTGGTCGCTGCTGCGGTCGCGGCTGGAACGGCTCAACGTCGGTTACGGCATTGAAGAGATTCATCTGCTGGCGGAGCGCACGGCGCGGGTACGCCATGAACAGCAGGAACTCTGGCCGGGACTGCTGATGCGGCAGGCGGCGGGGCATGATGCGGCGTGGGGGTGCTTGTGTGATCAGTTGATCGAGCGGCTGGGCGCTGGCGCGGTGCTGACGGCGCGGGCGCGGGAGACGTATCTGCCGGAGGAGGCTTTTGTCTGGCAGTCGTGCGCGTGGAGCGGAGAGGGGGGCGCACGCGAAAGCAGTGGGGCCGCGGCGGAGAAATCGGCGGTGTATGCAGCGCTGCGGCCGACGCGGTTGTTTGGTCGGGCGGAAGCGGCGCGGGCACTGCTGGTGACACCGGACGGTCCTATCGTGCAGATGCAGTGGCGCGGGCGGACGGATGCCGTGCGGCAAAGCGTGGGTCCGGAGCGGATTCTGGTGCCATGGTGGAGACAGCAAGAGGAAGCCACGAAGCCACGAAGCCACGGAGCCACGGAGTGGGGAGGCACGCAGGCACGCAGGCACGAAGGCACGAAGGGGAGGATAGAAGACACGCCGGCCGGTGCGGACGAGCAGGGGCGGGATTATTACGCGGTGCAAGGCGCGGCGGGAACATGGCTGTGGATGTTTCGGGAGCGGACGTCGGGGGAATGGTTTGTGCATGGGGAGTGGAGTTGAGGGGGAAGGCACGAAGGCACGAAGGCACGAAGGCACGAAGGCACGAAGGCACGAAGGCACGAAAGAAAAACACAGGTAGTAGATTTATTCCTGATGGCGTCGCTGGTATGGCACTTCATGAAGCCGGGAACGGAAGAGGATAAAGAATGCCTGATCCGCCGCATATGAAAGCGCATGAGCATCCGTTTCGGCGGGCGGGGGCGGGAGCGCGCGAAGGGGAAGCGGCCGGGCAGGGGGCGCGGGGAAGTGCCAAGTCAGGGGCAGTTCCGTATGTCGAGCTGGCGGTAACCAGCAATTTTACGTTTCTACGGGGAGCGAGTCATCCGGAAGAGCTGGTGCAGCGGGCGGCCGCGCTGGGGCACGAGGCGGCGGCGGTGACGGATTGGAATTC
This sequence comes from uncultured Phycisphaeraceae bacterium, assembly GCA_964552515.1. GTDB lineage: Bacteria > Planctomycetota > Phycisphaerae > UBA1845 > UBA1845 > JACQXM01. Next base: position 425 of record CAZKIN010000342.1, on the reverse strand, counting down.
GCTAGCGGGCGTGGTGCGGGCGCACGTGGCGGCGAAGGAGGCGGGCATTCACCTGGCGGTGGGGTGCCGGCTGGTGTTTGCGGATACGGATGCGTTTGCGCTGCTGGTCTATCCCACGGACCGCGCGTCGTATGGGCGGCTGTGCCGGCTGCTGACCCTGGGCAAGCGCCGGGCGGCCAAGGGTGAATGTCATATAACAGTCAGTGACCTGCTGGAGCACCAGGAGGGATTGCTGGGGGTGGTGCTGGGAGGAAGCCACGAAGAAAGAAGGCACGGAGGCACGAAAGCACTGGGAGGAAGCCACGAAGCCACGAAGCCACGGAGCCACGAAGGGAAATGGCGTGAAGGGATTCTCACGCCAGCAAGGAATGATCCGGTGGAGCGTACCCTGCGGGCGCTGCGGGAGGCGCTGAGTGACGATCGAT
>CAZKIN010000341.1:0-4051 GCA_964552515.1 uncultured Phycisphaeraceae bacterium | reverse complement strand
TACAGGCCGCCCTCTCCGGCTACAGCGACCTGCCCATGCGCCGCCTCGCCCGCCGACACGGCGCGGTCTACACGCTGAACGAAGTCGTCCTCGACAAGCTCGTCATCCAGCGCGGCAAAACCCAGCGCGAAATTCTGAACGTCGCCGCCGACGACCACCCCGTCGGCGGACAACTCATGGGCGCGGACCCGGAAGTCTTCGCCCCCGCCGCGCACCTGATGGCCACCGCCGGCTACGACATCATCGACATCAACTTCGGCTGCCCCGTGAAAAAAGTGCTCGGGCGCTGTCGCGGCGGATTCCTCCTCTCCGAACCGCAAACCGCCCTCAACATTGTGCGCGGCGTGTTCGATGCCGTCGGCAAGACCCATCCGGTCACGCTCAAAATGCGCCGCGGCATGGACGACTCACCGGAAAGTGAACGCAACTTCTTCACCATCCTCGACGGCGCATTTTCAATCGGTGTCTCCGCCATCACCGTGCACGGCCGCACCGTCAAACAGCGCTACGTCGGCCCCAGCCAGTGGTCCTTCCTGCAGCGCGTGAAAAAGCACGTCGGCGACCGCACCATCCTCGGCAGCGGCGACCTGTTCTCCGCGGAAGCCTGTATCCGCATGATGGAGGAAACCGGTGTAAGCGGCGTGACCGTGGCCCGCGGCTGCATCGGCAACCCTTGGATTTTTGAAGAATGCAGCGCCCTGCATCGCGGCGACCCGCTGCCCGATCCGCCCTCCATCGCCCGCCAGCGTGATGCCATCGCGTGGCACTGGGACCAAAACGTCACGCATTACGGCACGCATCTCGCCGGAGCGATCATGCGTAAGTTCGGCATCAAATACGCCGAGCATCACCCGCTCTCGCGACAGGTCCGCGACGCCTACATCGCCGTCAAAACCCCCGAAGACTTCACCCGCGTCCTCGACGAATGGTACGACCCCACGCGCGACTGGCCGCCTGTGGTTCGCCGCGAAGGCCACGGTGACCTCATCGCCGCCGGGGCATGCGCATGAGCGATTCCTTCAATTCCGCCATGGACGCGCCGACTACGGAATCTCGCATTGAATTGTCCGTACCCAGCACTGTATAATGGGGGGTTAACCGGAGTGAATCGTGCGACCTGAAGACGTCTTACAATTACTGCGTTCCCACCCCTTCGAACCGTTTCGCATTCACATGTCGGACGGGACGCATTACGATATCACCCATCCCGAACTCGCTATCGTCGAGAAGTCCAAGGTCTTCGTGGGCATCGCCGGTCCCCGCGGTCTCGAAGCCCCGGTGGAAAACTCCGTCTATTGCGCCATGATGCACATCAGCCGTCTCGAAAAACTCAACGGACACAAGGTCGGCTGATGTCCAAATCCCGCCGACCATCCGTTCAGAAGTACCACGACCGCGTCGCCCACAAGTACGACAGCAGCTACGAGGACGAATACTGGCAGTGGCACGATCAGCTCACCTGGGACTACATCAAACCGTACCTGCCCGCTGATTTGTCCAAGCGCCTCGCCGACCTCGGCTGCGGAACCGGCAAGTGGGCCGCCAAGCTCGCCAAAAGCGGCTACCACGTTGCCTGTGTCGACATCTCCCCGCAGATGCTCGACCAGGCCCGCGAAAAACTCACCGCACAAGGTTCGGCGCCGCGCTGCGAGTTCCTCCAGGCCGACCTCTGCGACATGCGCGCCATTCCCGATGACACCTTCACTTGCGCCGTCGCCATGGGTGATCCCATCGGCTGCACCGATTCACCGACCAAAGCGCTGAAGGAAATCCGCCGCATCCTCACCCCCGGCGGCCTGCTCATCGCCACCTTCGACAACCGCCTCGCCGCCATCGACTTCTACCTGCAATCCGGAAAACCCGAGGAATTGGAAGCGTTCCTCCGCCAGGGCCGCACCCACTGGCTCACCAAGGACGCCGCCGAACAATTTCCCATCCACACCTACGGCCCCGCCGAACTGCGCAAGCTCATGGAAATCAGCGGCTTTACCATCGTCGACCTGGTTGGAAAAACCGTCCTGCCCATGCGCCATCACCGCGAATTGCTCGCCGAATCGCAGCAGCGCAGACACTTCGCGCAGATCGAAAAATCCCTCTGCCGCGATCCCGCCGCCATGGGCCGCGCCGCACATTTGCAAGTAGTGGCCAAGGTAACGAAGTAACAAATCCAAGTACGCAGATTCTGCCGATTTCCTGCCGCCAGCGTGGCGCTCCGGATGTTCATTGCCGATGAATACGATGAACCAACTTCCCGGCAGGTGGAATGGTAGATCGAAAACACCGTCAATGGGGTTTCGTCCGATGCGTCTACTACTTGTCACATATACACTTTCGTTGCTGGCTACCATCGGCTGCAATCAGAATACCAGTTCGATTGCCGAAGAAGCTCCCTGCCTATTCCCGATTCCTTTGATGGAAGATGCGCGATTCGGCGTGCGCACAACGGAAAGAGATGGCATCGGATTGCTCCTCATAACACAGCAGACTGACCAGCAGCGTAGTGACGATGAGTCAGTCGAATCGCATGACTTTATCCCCCATGGGGATGTATTCGCCTATGACCCTATCCAAAGATCATTTCAACTTGCTGATTCCAGTACTTGGGACGAAGCCAAGGGAACCGTCATTGAACATAATGGAAACTCAGGCGATGCTCCATTTGGTTTCTCCTATGACTTGGCCGGCCGGCAACGACCGCAACTTTCATTCCATGGACACAAAGTTCCAGTTGTAGGTGGAACTGTAGTTGAAATCCTTGATGCCGGATCGGCAGACTTTGGTGCACCGCCTGTCGTCGCCGTTGTATCGACTACGGGTATCTGGCCTGGATTGCTTTCCAGTTCTGCTACCGGCCAACATTATCATCAGCTATATTCTGAAGTGACCGGCGAACCGATCGGGCCAACTGTTCCCTTGGCAATCGGCGGTTCAGGTTATGGACCGCTCAATGGAAATTGGGTGGCTGATCATCGCTACGTAGTTTGGAGGTCATCCACCATCGACGGCCTATGCGTTATCGATGTTCAGGCATTTGTCGAGTAGTCTCTCACCACACCTGAAAATGGTTGCTCTCACGGCCCGGTTAATTCCGCGCTGAACGGCGGATAATCCAGTTCATCAATATCCGCATCGCCGTCATACTCATAAGGCCGGCATGAGTTCCCCACCGGCTGATCGGGCCCCGCAAAACACCCCTGCATCGCCGCCACATCCCGCAGGTCCACGTCCCCATCGCGATCCCCGTCGCCCGTCATGGGGGCTGGCAGTCCCGAAACCGGCCGGTGATAACCCATGTCCACCACGCCCACGTCGTGCGCTTCGTTCGTTGCGGTGGTCAGGTGGTCAAGTGCCAGATTGGCGGCACTGTCGCTTCCCGCATCCACGCACGGACTCGCCGCACCGGGGTCGCTGCTCCCGTCGGCCAGATAATAATCATCCAGCGGACCGAATCGGAACAGCGGATCATCGCCGATGTTCCCCACGCCGCCGAGCAATCCGGTTAGACCCTGTATGCACGTATAATCCACCACCAGCGCTTCCGGCAGCGTGGTGTTCACCACCTGCGCCGATTCACCAAACGATCCACCCTTGGTCACCAGATTCTCCCACAGGATTGAATCGCTGATCGTCAGCAAGTTTGAGTTGTATACGCCGCCGCCGTCCTCGCCTGCAATGTTGGCGACCATGGTCGTATTCTGCATGGTCATGGTACTACCGTTCAAGACCGCCCCGCCAAAATTCTCCGCATTATTGTCCACAAAGAAGCAATTGTGCAGCTCCACCGTCCCCGTCAGCGCAAATACCGCCCCGCCCGTTCCGAGGTTGTAACTGGCCGCATTCCCCTCGAACACCGAATCCTCAATGGAAACGACGCTGGAAATGCTCGCCACTGCCCCGCCGCGGTTTGCAGCATTGTTTCGAAAGGTGCATCCGCCAACATAAACACTCGGTACATCCACCAGCAGCGTCACGGGTGCAATGTACAACCCACCTCCGTTGGCCACCGCACCGCAGCATGCTCCGTCCGCATTTCCACCGGCAATCGTCAAGT
>CAZKIN010000340.1:0-4066 GCA_964552515.1 uncultured Phycisphaeraceae bacterium | reverse complement strand
CCGGCAAGAAGCCCCTCTCCAGCATGGTGCCGACCATCGTACTGAAGGACGGCAGCCCGCACCTGCTCATCGGCGCGTCTGGCGGACCGCGCATCATCACCTCAACCCTGAATGTGCTGCTTGGCGTGACTGACTATAACTTGTCACTGGAACAAGCCATGCTGCGCCTGCGCCCGCACCACCAATGGCGACCGGATGCTGTCACTTTTGACGCCGCGCTTCCGTCCGACACCGCAGCCGCACTGACCCGGCGCGGCCACCAGCTTTCCGAAAAACGTGGCTCGGGCGATGTGCAGGCGATTCTCAAGACCGATGACGGTTGGATGGCCGCTTCCGATCCGCGCAAAGGCGGACGACCCGCGGCGGAATGAAATGGCTTTCATTTACGTTGGCAGCACGCGTGCGATAACTTTCAGATTACGGCGCAGAATCACCCATCCAGCGGCAATCAACAACGCACAGAGCACCAGGAGCGACGCGGGCGACAGCATCGGGACAATGATCGCCGGCGCAGGGAGCACTACATTGACCGACATGGGGGTGCCCGACCGGAAGAGGCCCAAGGCTGAAGTGCTTGGCAGCGGCGGAGCGTCGGCATCAAACCAGAAGTTGTAAAGCGTCCCCCAACGTAAGGCGTTGGCGTTGGGATTCACGTCGAAGGGGTCGGTTGACCACGTCACCGCGCCATTTTCATGTACGCCGACCCAATCCGTACCGTCGTAAGGTTCGCCGCTGTGATAGGGGATGTCGCGGAAACCTATGTTCGTAATGGCGATTCCGGCGGGCACAGGAACCGAAAAACTACGCCCACTGCGATGGGAATTAAAGTTGAAGATCGCATATTCATAGCGCCATGTGTCGTCGCCATTGTCAAAGACACGGGAAGCAACATAGAACCGACCCTCTTGCGGTACATCGACAATTGAAATCTCGACCGATGGATCGACCACAGCCCACTCGAAGATCGCGGGCTGCTTCGCCACTGTTTCACCGTCCGGCGCAAGAAGCCATCCGCCTGCTTCAGGATGAAAAAAGATTGTGCGCCGCTGGTATGAACAGTTATTCAGTGAATTGCCCGCGGCGGTGTCGGCAGGCGACACCAGTTGCAATTCGGCAACATAGAAGGCATCTGGGTTGAGCGCCGGATCAATATCGGCCACCGGGACTTGGATGCGGCGTTCCAAGAGATTCGCACCCGTGCCGCCTAAGGTCGGAATCGTACCGTTGAAGGCATTGACGGTTGACCGTGGTCCCAAACTGGAATGTGAACCGTTGGTCGTGCCCTGGTAGACGTCGGAGCAACCTACGCCCAAGAATGGTCCGCCGGGTGGAATGCAGGTGCAATATGTGGAATCCGTTGTGGGACCGCTAACCACCTTGACCCAACTCATCCCGATTTGTTCAAAGCGGTCGTTTTTGAGTCGGTAGAAATTCTGCGCAATGCCGACTTGTCCATTCCAGGGTAGCGGAGCGTCGCCTTTGTTGAGCACGTCCGAGGCATGGCTATAAGCCGAAATTCCACCCAAAGTGCCCCAATACTGTCCGCCCCATAAATCCGCCGCAATTGCATCCGGTCCGCTGCTCGGCGGCGTGCATTCGTTGGCGCGAACGAAGGCAATCGTCGCTGTTAAAGCCGAGGCAACAACGAACTGTATGAATAACTTACGCATGCCGACCTGCTATTTGCAGCACCCACCACCCCGCCGCCTTGCCTGACCCGCGTGAATACTCGTCCGCTTAGGATAAGTGTACCTGCAGCGCTCGCGCTCAGTCGACAAAAATCTGTCAATCCCGCCGGAAAAATGAACAATAAATCAAAATGATGGGTGTGAATCGTGGCCTATGTCGGCAGCACGCGTGGACGCGCCGGGTTCTTTCCGGAGCCATCCCCGACCGGCGGAGTCGCCTGCTCCTGCGGCTTCCACGTGTTGCGGTGCACGGGATCAGCGCGCAGCGCCTCCAGATACCGCCCGTGCCGACCCTCCGCAAAACCGCGCATCAGAAACTCGCACAAGTATCGAACGTGCCCGTTGATTCCCGGCGTATCCAGAATCTGCTGCACGCGATCACGAATCGCCACGCCGCTCATCCGCGCCCGCCGCGCAAACAGCCGCATGAACGCGTCCTTCAGTGCCGCGATGTCGTCATTGGAATAACCGCTGCGCTGCAGACCCACGCCGTTGACCATGCGGATTTCACTCCGCGAACCCCGCGCGGCCACAATGATCATGTAGGGCGGCGCGTCCTGCGCCACCCGCGTCATCCCGCCGATGAACGCATGCTTGCCCACGGTCACAAAATGGTGCACCGCGCTGTTGCCGCCCATGTTGACGTTGTCTTCCACGTGCACGTGCCCCGCGAACTGCACGTAGTTGGCGATGATGCAGCGGTTGCCGATGTGACAGTCATGAGCCACATGCACGCCGATGAGCAGAAAATTGTTGTCGCCGATTTTCGTGATGCCCCCGCCGTTCGCCGTACCGGGATGCACGGTCACCATTTCACGAAAAATATTGCGCTTGCCGATCTCCAGAATTGTGCGCTCGCCGCTGAACTTCAAATCCTGCGGCTGCGTGCCCAGCACCGCCTGCGGATAAACCTCGCAACCTTCGCCCAGCGTGGTGTGACCATCAATCGTCGCATGATGATGGATGCGGCAATGATCGCCGAGCACCACATGCGCACCGACATATGCATACGCTCCAACGGAGACGTTCTGACCAAGCGCGGCCCCGCTTTCAATGATCGCCGTGGGGTGAATACTCACGTTGGAAAAACCCTCCCCGTCATGAATGCGACTCCGCATCTCGCAGCAAAAACTTGATCTCCGCCTCCGCCGCCAGCTCGCCACCCACCATCGCCCGACCCTTCACATGCCCGGTGGACGCCCGCACGCTTACCGCCTCCGCCTCCAGCCACAACTGGTCCCCCGGACGCACCGGTCGGCGGAACTTCACCCGGTCCAGGCTCAGCAGCACCGCGATCTTCCCCTTGTGCTCAAGCTCCTGACTGAGCAGGATGCCGCCCACCTGCGCCAGCGCCTCAATCACCAGCACGCCCGGCATGATCGGCTCACCCGGATAATGTCCCTGGAAAAAAGGCTCGTTGATGGTGACATTCTTCAACCCCACCACGCGCTTCGAACCCTCGATTTCGATGATACGGTCGATCATCAGAAAGGGATAGCGATGCGGCAGGATGCGCTGCACACGATGAATATCCAGCACCGGCGGCCGGACCAGCGTCTCATCCTGCGTACGCCGCTTGCGCCGCTCAATTAACGCGCGCACCAGCTCATGATTCAGCGCATGGCCGCTCTTCCGCGCAAAAATCCGCCCGACAATCGGCTGGCCCAGCAAACTCAAATCGCCGATCAAATCCAATATCTTGTGCCGCACGCACTCATCGGGAAAACGCAGCACATTGCCGATCGGTCCATCGGGCCCGTACACCAGCACATCCTCATACGACAAATGCTTGCCCAACCCCGCCGCGTGAAGCTGCTGCGCTTCCTGTTCGAGCAGAAACGTCCGCGCCGGCGCAATGCCCGACACAAACGTCTCCGGCGTAATCACCACCCGCAGATTCTGTCGACCGATGGGGTTGTCCGACCCATAGTCCAGGTCGTACGTCACCTCCATCAATTCCGACGTAGGATCCATCGGCGGTAGCGCAATCAGTTCACTGTCCCCTTCGGTCACGCGAACAATGGTGTCAATCACCAGCGCCTCCACCGCCGCGTCCTGGTCCGCGATCCCCCCTTCGCGCAGGCGCACCACAAACGGCAGACAACTGCCATCCACGCCCGGCACTTCATCCGCCGAAAGTTCAATCTGCAGATTGGTGAGTCCCAGCCCCGCGCAAGCGCTTAAGCAATGCTCCACCGTCTCAATGGCCACCGTGCCGTTTCTCAGCGCTGTGCGCCGTGCGCGCTTCGACACATTGTCCACATGCGCGGCAATCCGTATGGGAGGAGATTGATCCGTGCGAACAAAACTGATGCCCGCATGAGGAGGGGCCGGACGAACCCGCATGGTGACCGGTGCGCCGGTAAATAGACCGCGAC
>CAZKIN010000339.1:0-4080 GCA_964552515.1 uncultured Phycisphaeraceae bacterium | reverse complement strand
GTGGAGCGTTCCGTCTTCGAGCGTGTCGGTGCGTTCCAAGGACTGTCGTTCGATGTCGCACGCTATATGGAGGCACTGCTCGCAGGTGGGGTGCCACGCTTCATGCCTCGCCCCGCCGCGGAAGTCGACCCCGCATTCAAGCAGCTAATTCCCTACGTCCTCATCACCTGCGGCGGAAAATATCTCAGTTACGTGCGCGGGAAACGCGCGGGTGAAAAACGCCTCGTTGGCCAGCGATCCATTGGCATCGGCGGGCACATCAACCCGATCGACGAAGCCCCGCTGTATGAAACTTCGTGGCACGAGGTTTACGCACAGGCGGTCGAACGCGAAGTGCATGAAGAATTGATCATTGACTCGCCCCACCGCGACCACATCGTGGCCCTGCTCAACGACGATTCGACCGAAGTGGGCAAGGTGCACTTAGGGATCGTGCATTGCTGGGTGCTCGACGCACCGCATGCTTCCAAACGCGAGTCCATGATTACTCAGCCGGAATTTTTGTCGCGAGCCGAACTGCGCGCCGCCCGGCCAGACATGGAAACCTGGTCGGCCTTTTGCGTGGACCAGCTCGATGACATCGAGCGGCGGTTAAATTCGTCTTCAGTGAAATAGCGAGGGGTGAACTTCATAAGGCGCGGAACATGTGCCCTTACGAAATCAGAATCGCAGGGGTCGAAGCCAGTACAATCGTAATAGGTTGAGTCGGGCACATTTCGCAAGCCTATATGAAAACCATGACTGGCCACTCGTTCGCTACGCGCCTTTTGGCACATTCACCGACTTAAGACCCAATTTTGTCCGATACTCGGCCGCGACCTTGCGCACGTGCTCCGCCAACTTACCGACGTCGTTTTGAAAGTCTGTACTCAGCTTCTCCCGAACTCGACGCACATCATCGACAGGCGTTTCTTCCTGCGGTTTCACGATTCGTTCTGGTTGACCCATTTTCCTCACTCCTGCAATAAGTCTGGCGTCACAACCTGCGGTGGCACCAGCCCGAGTCGCAAACAAATTGTGGCAAAGTGGATCCGCTTGTTCGGGTTTGCCAGATGTTTCACATTCCAGGTCAGGACAAAATCGACTCGGTGAAACGTAGCTGCCGCCACATGTATCGCGTCGCCTGATACCGCCGGCGCGGGCATTACCTTTTCGTGTACCAATACTTCGGCCAACCCACGAACTTCCGGCGTTAATTCCAGTACTCCCAATCCCTGTAACATGTTCAACGCGGCTTCTCGCTCCGCAAAGTCAGGGTCTGCAAGCTCTGCCACAACTTCGTCGGAGATAAGTAGTTCGTGCCGTGCTGCTTGATTTTCCCACCACTCCAGACTCGTCTCCTTCCACGTAATGCTCTTCGGAGATGTGCGTCTACTTACGCATGCGCTAAAGAAACTCGTTTCCAAGTAGACCTTGGCCATGTGTCAAATTATAGCACGGACCGCAAACGGGGGCCAAGTTTCTTCCCGTATGATCAAGGCACCGCGCTGCCTGATGTTCCATTTGTCTTTCGCCGCCCGCGTACCCGCCCGATTAACCACCCTATCAGAATCGCAATCGCCAGCCACGGCCCCATCACGATCAGCCCATACGCAATCAGGCCGACGGACTTGTACAGCCCTTCCAGCCCGTCGCGCAGGTGCGTCCGCAGCGTCTGACCAGCCTGCTCCGGCGCGGGGGCGATCGCCGACTTTTCCGCAATGCTGACACTTAAGTGTCCCAGCGCCTTGGGATCAGTGCGCGACAACGACCCCAGTCCGATCCCCTGCATATTCCGCGACGCCACGCGGCCCAGTCCCTCCAACCGCCCCACCACTTCTTCCATGTCCTTGGCTTCCACGCCAAGTTCAAAATTCGCCCGCCACGAACCATCCACATTCTGCTGACTCGACGAATCAAGCACCTGCAAGCTCTTTTCGCCGACCAGCGTTGCAACGGCCGCGCGCGCCGCGTCGAACTTCGCCACCTCGACGATGATCTGTCCCGTCGGTACCTCGCGCACGACTTCCGTAATCATCAGCCGGATGCTGCACAACACACTCGCCGCCCCACCGGAAGCGTTCTTCGTTTCGCCCGTAATGCTCTGCGACTGCACGCGGCCCAATTGGCCCAATCGTTCGACCAACTCGGAAAAATTCAACGCGGGTACGGACAGCGAGACCTCCGCCTTGCTGGCGCCCTGCGGATCAACCACCGAGTAACTCGATACAATGCGCGCGGCCGTCGGTTCGAGCACGGTTTCGAGTTTCTTCACGGCCTCCTCAAGATTCCCCGCCTCCACAAACATCGTGCCGGAGGGCTGTTGCCGCGAGCGCTCAAATACCGTCAGCGCGACGCTGCACTGCACATTCGCCGCCCAGGGTTCCTTAACCGCTGAAAACTCGTGATCGGAAATTTGGCGCTCCTCGATTCGGCCCATCGCGGCCACCGCATCCAGCAATTCGTTGAATCGCGATAGCGGCACCTGCAACTGATAGGTGGCCATCAGGGTACCGTCGGAGCGCTTATGCGTTTTGCCGGAAAGGAGGCGACCGTTCAGTGTCGTAAGTGTGGCACCCAGCGACGCGCCGGCCTCGTCCACCGTACCAACTTCCACCGACAACGACGCCGTCGGCACGATACGCTTCGGCTCGCTGAGCGTAAGTGTAATCGTGGAGAGCGCGACGCGGTCGGCCATCACCCGCAGTTCGCCCTGCATCCGTTCGATGTCGCTGCGCACGCGCTGCAATTCGCGCTCGACTTCCAGCAGCGCCGACACCTTGTCCACAATCGTCTTGTTGCGGACCAGGTCGTGCAGCCGCTCTTCGGTGACCCGCTGGCTGACGATCCGCGCCTCCAGATCGACGTACGCGGCCGTCACATCGTCGGAATCACTGTGCTCCGACACCACGCGTCCGAGTCCCTTAAGTGCCGCGAACAGCCCTTCAAACTGCTCGGCCGCAACGCGAATAACCACCGTCCCGACGATCGCCCCGCCGGTCTGCTCGACGACGTTGGAATCGCCAATGAATCCGCGATGCGCGGCCACCATCTGTTCAACCTGTGTCGCCACGTTGGCATAAACAGGGACTTCGATGTTGAGCAGGCCGGTTCGGATAATCTTGGCGGAAGCGGGTACGTTGGACGCTTGCTCCCCTTCCGCAGCCTGCCCCGTCGCACCGCCGCCACCGGACGCGGGCTGTGTTTCGCCGGGAATTCCGGAATCAATGCAGAATGCTGCATCCAAAGCAGGTGCACCTGAGAGTCTACGCATCCGCTGGACAAGTTCATCGGTCCTTTCAAAATCTGCACGACCGTCAGGCGGTGCTGTGGACTCAGCTTTGGTCATAGCGGCCTTCCATTTGCCCGAGGAGGCGGAGGACGCTGAGACATAACCAAGGCCAGATAATTTCCGAGGCGCGTCATCAATACCTAACTCACGATCCATTCGGGCCGGCAATGGTGTGGGTTGGATCTCGGCACGATCGACAATTCCCGGAATTGGCGCTGCAGGGGAAGGCATTACTTGTGGCGCGGCCGACCGCGCCGCCATAGCCGCTGCATCAAGTTGTGCGTCAGAGGGCCGATCGCCAGCTCGCCCTACTCCCTCTCCGGGCGCGGCGAAACTTGAATATCGATTACGCTTGGGCATTGTACTATTGTTGGTGTCATCAATGCGGCGCAAACCAACCAATCCTTCGTTTGATGATAAGAATCCTGGCGCATGCAATTCTCTGCTCGAAGCGGCGGCATATTGCTTTATGCTTGTCCCAAGCCCCCTCACCGACATCTCCCGCGCACGGCTGAGACTCGGCAACCCCGGAATCCACATATCTCCCCCGTATTGCAAACTCCCCAACTGTGCGGCCACCAGCAACACCGCCGCAATGGACGCCGAGTAAACCGCCAGTCGCAGCCACGGTCGCGGCTTCCGCGCCGCTTTGATGGTGACCGCACCTTGTCCCGGTAGGCTCAGCGCCAGCGTATTCCACATGTCGGCCATCTCCTCGTTACTCGGTCGATCAGACCGCACCCCGGCCAGCAGATTGCTCGTCGCCGCCACCGCGCGGGCGTATTCCCGGCACGCGGCACACGAAGCAA
>CAZKIN010000338.1:0-4086 GCA_964552515.1 uncultured Phycisphaeraceae bacterium | reverse complement strand
AGTCCAACTGCGGCGACGACGAAACCCCCGCGACCCTCGGCTCCACCCAGGGCGCGACCATCACCCCCAGCTGTTCCTGCAAGTAGGGTGCGTCCCCGACGCAACGAAATGTTCTGCGGACTTTCGCTGTTCGTCATGTATTCTTTCGTAATTTGCAATTTGTAATTCGTAATTTCCGCGCGTGGCTTCGTGCCTTCTCCTTACGCCTTACGCCTTACGCCTCTCTACTAAGTGATGGCCGGAGTCCGGATTCTCATTGCAAATTCAGCTTCTTCGTTTTCTCGCGCACCAGTGGCGACTCGGAAAGCGTGAATATCACGATCTCCTCACCAGTCACGGTGCTGATGTCGTGATGCAGGCTCACCACCTTCACAAGCGTGACATTCTCAACCATCGAATACATAACCGGCTTGGCCGTCTCGATTAACTGCGTGCGCACTTGTTTGAGCAGGTCGCGTCCCTTGTCGGTCGACAATGATTGCACCAAATGTTGTTCGGCCGCGGTGAGCACACCTTGAAGACGGACAACCAGCAAATCGCCAATGATGTGCGCGCGAATATCCTTGGGGCCGCGACCCATGTATTCCTGTTCGAAGCGACTCATGGCATCGCAAACCGCGGCTTCGATCTCGCCTTGTGTCTTCAATCAAAACCTCCTCACCTGTGCTGCGCTCTTGCACATCCGCCGCTCAAGCGGATTACCGGCAATGACACAGCGAATGGACTAAAACGCGTGTTCAGAACCAAATGATAGATTACTCTCCGAATAATTCCATTTCCTTTCCTTGCTTATTCAGGGTGGCGCTGTATACTTATGGGAACGAAGCAGAACATGGCACTAAGTAATGCCTGTTCCCCTCACGTAGTACCGGATGACTAGTTAAGGAGCAGCCTGGCTTTGTCGGGCGGCTCAATAAAAAGTAAGCCGACGTGTCTTACGCCTTTGTGCGAAGTCACGTCGGTTTTTTTTGTTGCTGAGCGTTCGACGCATGTGAGCCTGTTTATGTGGATGAGAAAAAGGAAAGGGAGAAAGCACCGAATGGACCTCCAGGGGTTGGATACCGCGTATGGGCAGGAACTCAAAGGTTTTTTTGTGGCCGTGAACCGGTTGCAGATGGGTTTGACCGAACTGGTCAGCAGTCCGGGCGTCGCTGCCCTGCGTCCCGAGCTCGAACAATACCTGGGACAAATGGCGGACCTGGGACACCGCCTCGAACGGGTATTTTCACTGGTTAATCAGAAATCCCTGCGTATGGAAGTCAGGAACTTGAATGCCATAGGCTTGGATTTCCAGATGTTGTGCGCATCGAAACTTGGCAACAACGATGCGCAACATTCGGCGGGCTGAATTGCGAGATGCCGACTTGGCGCTGGTCGGCCACTCTCCAATCTTGGGAACTATAAGTCGCTTGCAACGTTCATAAGTATTCGGATGACTGAGTAAAGGACATTCCGGCTTGTCCGGGAGGTTCGTTACGAAGTAAGCCGACGCGATCGAGTCACCCGCGGGTGTGCGATCGCGTCGGCTTTTTTTGGCTTGGTGGTCACGCGACCGGCGCGCGGTGTGCCACTCTGCGGCCAGTTGACCAGGCTATGCCGACTCGATGTGACAACTAACCGTCAGCCGTTTGTAAACCGGCGACGAAATAAACCCCTTGGGAGATGTTTCAATGTTAAGAGCAAATTGGATTCCAATGACGACGTGTCTCGCACTTTCCGGCGTGATCGGCTTTTCCAGCCGGGTCGCTGTCGCCGACGAAAAATGTGCCGGGCAGCAGGCGTTCCGGATTCAGAAGGCCTCCGACCTGATTGGCAAGTCCGTGGAGAATCCCCGCGGCGAAAAATTAGGCGAAGTGCAGGACCTCGCCGTGGATGGCCAGCGCGGTCGTGTCGCCTATGTCGTGCTTTCGTTCGGTGGATTCATGGGCGTGGGTGAAAAGTGGTTCGCCATTCCCACCGCCGCACTGACCCTTCCCGCGGATGGCAAACGCTTCGTGCTCGCGGTCGAGAAGGATCGTTTGGCCAGCGCTCCCGGCTTTGAGAAAGACCGTTGGCCAAGCATGGGGGATGCCACGTGGGCGACCGGCGTTCATGACTATTACGGTGTGCAACCGTACTGGATCAGCGACGGAGTTACTTCCATCCCGGCGGATTCGCGCATCCAGAAAGCCAGCGACATTATGGGCCGTTCGGTACAGAATGACCGTGGTGAGACACTCGGCGAGATCAAGGACCTGGTCATCGATCCCGATCGCTATCGCATCGCTTATGTCGTGCTGTCGTACGGAGGAATCCTGGGCATGGGTGACAAGTTGTTCGCCATTCCCACCGGAGTCCTGCAGTTTCCAGGCACCGGCGAATTTGCCGTGCTGAAAGTCGAAAAGGAACACCTCAAGAACGCGACCGGCTTCGACAAGGACAACTGGCCGAACCTGGCCGACCCGACCATGGCGACGGGTATCCATGAATTCTATGGTCAACGTCCATACTGGGTGGAAGACCTGCGCGGCGGACAGTATCTCGCCAGCGCCGTGGGCAAAGCGTGCCATCATTGCAACCGAATCACCGCGGTCACCGGTTTCGTCCGCGACGGCGAAGTCTACTGCTGTTGCGGTTGTGCGAACAAGACCAGCTGCACCTGCGGCCCCTTGACCACCGCGCGCCCGTAATCGGATTCGGCCGCCTCTCGGTGGTCATTGATACAAGGAGTATCGCTGATGCAGCTTGATTCGTTACGAACACTTTATGTGCACGAACTGCACGCTCTGCATGACGCGGAGCACCAGTTGCTTAAGGTGCTGCCCCGGATGGCCGCGGCGTCCTCCAGCGAAGATCTGCGCATGGACTTTGAAAGGCAACTTAGTCAATCGCAGGAACATGTGCGCCGCCTGGAGCACGCACTTTCCTCGATGAATGAATCGCCGGGGCGCGTTCCATGCAAAGCCATGCGCGGGCTGCTCGATGCGGCCGGGGAAATGATTAATGCGGTCGGAGATCCGGTATTCAAGGATGCGGGTCTGATCTCCGTAGCGCAGCGCATCAAGCACTGCGGGATGGCCGGATATGGCTGTGCACGAACGTACGCCGAAATGTTGGGCGAGAATGATGCCGCTGAATGGCTGCAAAGAACGCTCGACGAAGAGCGCTCTACGGACGAGGTATTAACCGAGTTGGCGGAACGCCTGATGCACTCGGAGTTTGCTCATGCGTAGCTCAAGTTGCCGGTGTCGGGGTCGGGCCTTGGGGAAAGTTCAATGTTGAACATGGGGCTGCAAGGTTCATGCAATGCGCATAGTTCGCATTTGTCTTACAAAAATCATAGGAGATTTGGATCATGGAACAGATGAAAACAATTACGAATACCACCGTTGTCAAAGGTGACACCAATCGCGATCCCCTGTCCGGCGAGCCGGGAGCTCATCCGGTGGGTGTCGGTACGGGTGCGGTGGGTGGCGGCCTGGCGGGAGCGGCCGTAGGGGCCGTCGTCGCGGGCCCCATTGGCGCCGGCGTGGGCGCAGTCGTCGGAGCCGTCTCCGGCGGCCTGGCCGGCAAGAGCGCCGCCGAGGCGATCAATCCGACGACCGAACATGAATTCTGGCGTGTCGAATACCGGAATCGCCCGTACTTCACTCCGGACACGGGCTACGAACAGTTCGGTCCGGCCTATCAGTATGGTTGGGAAAGTTACGAAAGCCACCAGGGAACGTCATTCCTTGACGCCGAAGCACAGATGGCTCGTGATTGGGAGAGCCGTCGCGGACAGTCCAGACTGAATTGGAACCACGTGAAGAGCGCGGCGCAAGATGCGTGGGATCGCGTCGAGAAATCGACTCGCGGTGACTCTCGCAGCTCCAAGTAACCGCTGGTGCGACTTCGTCTCATGGTGAGTCTATGGGGAACAATGCTTATGTAGAATCCATTCCGCAGAGGTCACCCCGTTTTCCATACCCAAAAGAGAGCGCGAGGGGGATTGAGGTTTCACCGGTCCCCCTCGTGCTTGCACTCCAGCTTTCGATGGAAAACTTGGATTTGTGCCTCCGTCGTTCGGAATAGGGGCGGTTTCTCTCGCGCCAAATAGTGTGCTGG
>CAZKIN010000337.1:0-4130 GCA_964552515.1 uncultured Phycisphaeraceae bacterium | reverse complement strand
ACGGATTGCAAATCCGTTATTCGTGGGTTCGAATCCCACCGCCGCCTGTAAACAACCCTCAACATCAATCCTGACCCGCCGCGAGCGTGGTGTCGCTTGAATGTCACGACAGCGGTTCGCGATCGGCAATCCCCGTGCGAAACTGTTGATAACGAATCTCAACCCAGCGCTGCCCTTCGCCATCCGGGTCGCTCACCCGACATTCCAACTCGTCCATATCCCGTGGAGACGGGCCGGTAAGTCGCCTGCCGTCGCGGCTGAAGTCGCTGGTGTGGCAGGGACAGGCATACCCCTCGCGATCCGGAGAATAATCGATGCTGCAACCGAGATGCGGACAGATGGTCTGCAGGCAGCGAACCTGCGCAGTGGAACGATCGACACCGGTGCCTGCATCGAGCCAAACCTGACCCACCGGTGACGCTGGAAAACGCAGGTAGGCATCGGAACGTTCGGCCATCACGGCTACGCGTGTCGGCGCGGAGGAGTTTAGCGCAGAGAGCGGTGCGACTCGGACGAACTCAGAAGCCTTGCGTTTGCGGGTGAGGGGATACGCGAGAAAACCCAGCGCCGGGAAGGCCGATGCCACTACGATCGCCGCGTTCAACATTCCGGCCAGAATCTGCAAAACGAGACGGCGGGTCATTCCAACCTTCCCATGCGGAATTTACACATTTCTTGATTCGCGCCGGCCCAAGCCGTTGGGGAGCCAACTTAATCCTCATGCAGGGTCTTGGGTTCCGGAGGACGTGCCGGATCGCGCTTGTCCGGGCGAATATCCAACAGCTTGGCCGCAGCGGACAACTTGGCGACATCGAATTTCCCGATGCGTGCCAGTTCCTGGAGTGCTGCAAGTGCCACATATCGGGCACTGATCTCAAAATAGTCTCGCAGCTCCGGGCGGGCATCGGAAAGGCCGAAACCATCGGTGCCGAGCGGACGCATACCAGCGGGCATCCAGCGGGCGATCTGGTCGGGAACGCTCTTCATGTAATCGCTGGTGGCAACGACAGGCCAAGGTTCTTCCGCGAGCGACTGCGCCACATAAGGGACTCGTGGCTTCTGGTCGGTATTGAGCAGGTTCCAGCGTTCACACGCGAGCGCCTCGCGGCGCAGGAGCGTGTAACTGGTGGCGCTCCATACGTCGGCGGCAACACCAAATTTCTCGGAGAGAATCTCCTGGGCGGCAATGGCTTCGCGAAGAATCGTGCCGCTGCCGAACAAATGGATACGCGGCTTCTTGCCGGGTTTTTCGGCAGCCCGGAACTTGTAGAGGCCCTTTAATATGCCGTCTTCCACACCCTTGGGCATCGCGGGATGCACATAGGTTTCGTTGTATACCGTGATGTAATAGAAAATCGGCTCGCGGTCCTGGTACATGCGCTTGATGCCATCGCGAACAATGACGGCAATCTCATAAGAGAATGCTGGATCGTAAGGCTGCACGCTGGGCACCGTGCTTGCGTGAATGTGGCTGTGCCCGTCCTGGTGCTGCAAGCCTTCGCCGGAAAGGGTGGTACGTCCGGCGGTGCAGCCGATCAGAAATCCGCGACAGCGGGCGTCAGCGGCCGCCCAAATAGAATCGCCGATGCGCTGGAAGCCGAACATGGAATAGAAGAGGAAGAACGGTATCGTGTTGATGCCAAAGGTAACGTTTGCCGTTCCAGCGGCGGTGAAGGACGCCATCGAACCGGCCTCGGTAATGCCCTCCTCCAGAATCTGACCGTCTTTGCTTTCTCGATAGTAGAGGAACAAATGCGAGTCGACCGGCTGATAGCGCTGTCCCGAGTGTGCGTAAATAGCATACTTGCGAAACAACGCATCCATGCCAAACGTACGCGCTTCGTCGGGAACGATGGGAACGATTAGTTTGCCGAATCGCGGATCGTCCATGAGCCGCGTCAGCATGCGCACGACGGCCATCGTGGTGGCGGCATCGCGGTCGCCAGTGCCCTGATGGAATTCCTCGAAGACATCGGCTGCGGGTGGTTCCATACGCTCCGCGCGCACGCGGCGCCGAGGGACGAAGCCGCCAAGTTCCCGGCGACGTTCCTGTAAGTACTGGAACTCCTCGGAGTTTTCCGCGGGTCGATAGAACGGGGCCTCATCGAGCTGGTCATCGGGAATGGGAATATCAAACCGGTCGCGAAACGCGCG
Organism: uncultured Phycisphaeraceae bacterium; assembly: GCA_964552515.1. Lineage (GTDB taxonomy): Bacteria > Planctomycetota > Phycisphaerae > UBA1845 > UBA1845 > JACQXM01. The sequence goes on along the minus strand of CAZKIN010000337.1, from coordinate 1,976 downwards.
AAGGTCATCTACGTCGAGCTTTTTCTGCTGATGCGTTGTGTTTTTACCTTCGCCGGTTTCACCGAGACCGTAGCCTTTGATCGTGCGCGCGAGAATGACTGTGGGCTGCCCCTTGTGGTCCACCGCCGCTTTGTACGCCGCATAAACTTTCGCGGGATCGTGACCGCCGAGACGCAGGCGGCGAATCTGCTCGTCGGAGAGATGTTCCACGAGTTGGAGCAGTCGGGGGTCGGTTCCGAAGAATTCCTTCCGCGCATAGGAACCGGGGCCTGCCGTGTAGCGCTGCCACTCCCCATCAATGGTTTCATTCATGCGCTCGACCAGCAAACCGTCCGTATCGGCAGCGAGGAGCGAATCCCAATCACCACCCCATATGACTTTGATGACATTCCAACCCGCACCACGAAAAGCGCCTTCCAGTTCCTGAACGATGTTGCCGTTGCCACGCACCGGTCCGTCGAGACGTTGGAGATTGCAATTGACCACGAAGACGAGGTTGTCCAACTCTTCACGAGCGGCAAGATTAATTGCGCCCAGTGATTCGGGCTCGTCCATCTCGCCGTCGCCCAGAAACGCCCACACTTTTGAACCGGAGGTATCGCACAAACCGCGATCATGGAGGTAACGGTTGAATCGCGCTTGATAAATGGCGGTGATTGCGGCAAGTCCCATCGACACGGTGGGGAATTCCCAGAAGTCGGGCATGAGCCATGGATGCGGATAACTGGAGAGTCCACCGCCCGGCGAAAGTTCCCGGCGAAAATTCATCAGGTGTTGGGTGGTGAGCCGGCCGAGCAAGTAGGCGCGGGCGTAAATCCCAGGCGCGGAGTGGCCCTGAAAGAATATCTGATCACCGACACGATCTTTGGTGTTGCCCCGGAAGAAATGGTGCCAGCCAATTTCGAGCAGCGTAGCCGCCGACGCATAGGTCGAAATGTGTCCGCCGATGCCGGCCGTTCCGCGGTTGGCACGGACCACCATGGCCATCGCGTTCCAGCGCATGAGACTTTTCAATCGGCGTTCAATTGCACGATCGCCCGGGTACTTGGGCTGTCGCTCGAGTGGAATGGTATTGAGGTATGGCGTGGTCGCCGTAAAAGGGGCGACGACATCGTTCCGCTTGCCCCAATCCATCAGTTCGCGCAAGAGGAAGCGTGCTCGAGCCCGGCCGGAAGTTTGCACCACCGACTTGAGCGACTCAATCCATTCCAGTGTCTCTGTCCGGTCAATGTCTTCGCGTGGTATCGTAGCCATGTCAAAATGATACCCCATTTCGGGCCAATTGACCACTATTGTGGCAGCAACCGGTTGCATCGATGCGCCGGATTGGTTGGCGCAAGTGCAGCAAAGAAAAAGGTCCATGCTGTACCGATGATGATCCACCATGGCCAGGCAATAAAGGTATTGATCACGATGAGCAGCACGATCGATGAGAGCATGGCGAAGACGTTCAGGCGATCGTGACCACGCGTGTGCGTAAGAACACCCAGTAGGAAGATCCCGAGCAGGCCACCGAATACCAGACCGGCCAGTTTCAACACCGTCCAGAGCAGTTGATCTTGATGCTGGAAAGCGAGCGCAACCACAATGAGCACGAATCCAAAGAAGACGGTGCTCAGGCGGGCTACGTAAAGGAAGTGAGACTCGGAATACGGGATGCGAAAAGACGAATGCTCCCCGGGATCCGTGCGGCTCCGCAACGGACGGTAAATGTCAGTAACGGCCGTGGACGCCAGAGCACCCAAGGTGGATGCGAGGCTGGACATGGCTGCGGCGAAGATCGCGGCCACCAGCAGGCCGCGAAGTCCAAAACCCGATGGAATTGCCGTCGCAATGTAAAAGGGATAAATGCGATCGCTGCCGGCCACGATGCGCTCCGGCACTGCGCCCGAAGGAAGGCCGGAGTAGTACTGATAGAGCAAGGTACCGATGAGTAGGTAGGTGCAGGGTATTGGAAAAGTGACGAAGGCGTTGAA
>CAZKIN010000336.1:0-4134 GCA_964552515.1 uncultured Phycisphaeraceae bacterium | reverse complement strand
GCTAGTCACATCCGCACAGTACTTTTTTGACGAATCTTTGGTTTGCGTCGGTCTGTGAATATCAAAACGCAACACAGTTCTCAACTATTTGCCGAACCGATCGATGAATTCTCATGGAAAATTCGCTTGACAGTGCAGCAGAATTTCTTGGCAACGCTGTGGAAAGTCCACCCGCTCGAGGATGGCGTTGACCATCCAGAATAGGATTGGACTCGGTGCTACCGCAGCAGATGGGTCAATGCAGTCGCAAATTCGGGTGCGAGACCGATGCGGGCAGCAGCGCTAAGATAATAAGCGTCTGGATGAGATTGGATTCTGGAGTGCGACTGTGTCGCACGAAAAGGAGCTTTAAGCTATGTCGATTGCAAAGATCATCGAACTGAGTGCGACGTCTGAAAAAAGCTTTGACGACGCCATCGTCCAAGGCTTGGCGCGAGCTTCAACTACTGTTGAGAATATCCGCTCGGCATGGGTGAAGGAGCAACGCGTCGATGTCGAGAATGGCCGCGTAAAGCGCTATCAGGTAAACATGCAAGTAACATTCATTTTGAATAGTTGAATGCGGCCTCGGCATGCAGGCCATCTCCCCGTTCGATGAGAGCGCCTCGCAATTTTGCCATGGCAATGCCACGGGTAATTGGCAACGATTTGAATCGGTGCGCGACCATTGGCTTGTCTGCGAGGATTGCCGCGCGATGATGCACCATATGCATGGACTACGCAAAAAGGAGGGAGACCGGCGACGAAGGGTGGCCTTTCATCGCCGGTCTAACGGGGTGTATAAAGGTGGCTCGGAATAATATTCAAAATAGCACCGGGCGGACTCTTTCAAACGGACTCAAGTCCGCCCGGTTTCTCTGCCTCTTCCGCCCTCCGGACGAAGCTAAGACTCCTATCGCGCTGAAGTCGTCGTGGACTTGGCGGTTGAACGTTGCGCCGTTGACTGTGCGTCGTCGTTGTTGTTACGCAGGCTCGACGAACCTGATGTACCTGCGCGACTGCTTTCACTGGTAGTTGATGAACTGCGGGTGATCTTGAGCTGGTTGTTTACGTCGGTCACGCCCATGACCCTCTCGGCGCAGCTCTCGGCATAGAACTTCATGCGGCGGTCGGAAACGGACCCACTCAAAGTCACTTCTCCGTTCTGCACCTGGACCGTGATCTCACTGGCGTCGATGGTGCCGTCGGACAGCGCGTCATTGACATCATCCTGAATTCGCTCGTCCGAGCGCTTGTATCCTTTCGGGCCGCGGTTTGAATAGCGCTGGCGCGACGAGGTGTAGTTTTCACCATAGGCGCTTTCATTCCCGCCGAAAGTCGAACCATAATTCTGCTGCATCTGGCGGCCGCCGTACTCGCGTCCGTACGCTCCGCGCGGCTGGGAGTAGTATCCTCCGCCTTGTTGGCCGCTGAAGAATCCGCCGGGTTGAGACAATCCCCAGTCACTCACCGAGTGCGCTTGCCCGGAACCTTCCGGGTTGGATTCATAGTCACCCGTTCCGTACCCGCTCTGGCCATAGCCGGTGCCGTAATCAGATGAACCGTAGGAGCCGGACGGGTAATTGGACTGCGACGCACGATAGTTCGGCTCGGTGGGATAATTGCCGTACCGGCTTCCGCGCTGATACGAACCGCTTCGGGAATCGTCAAATGTGTGCGCATCGAGGCCGTACCAGGGCTGGCTGTAACCTGGCTGACCGTATCCCGATCCGTATCCCGATTGACTCTGGCCATAACCACCACCGTAGCGCTGCGCGTCGCCCGAATCACTGCGCTGTTCAAAAGTGGTCCAATTCTGCGAACGTTGCTGATTGCCCTGATCCTGTCGATAACCAGGTTCTCCGCGATATCCGCGCTGGTTTTCATGACGAGGCGAATTCGGATACTGGTACGAGCTATCGTTGGGGCGGCCGGAATAATAGCCTCCCGGCGTTTGGGATCGCTGGGCTTCGCGCTCCTGAGGCGAATCAATATCGACGTTTCCGCCTTCGTCAAACCAGCGGTCCTCCGCATTGCGATTAAAGGAGTTCTCGCGGCCGCCATTTCGGTTCTTTCGATTTCTGTGACTCATGTCTTTTCCTCCCTGTGGGGTTAAATCAGTTCCTAAAATCAATTCTATTGTAAACAACGGTTGACCAGTTTGAGCCTTGGGCTCACGTCAAGATGACACTTCGGCGGCTTCCACGTTGATCACGCGCTCCGCAAGTTCGGTCAGGCTCTCATCCGTTTCCCGTTCTTCCGAAAGTGTGGCCTGGAGAAGCTCGACACTCTCGGTTTCGCCGAGTAATTCAGCGTAGGTGCGTGCACATCCGTAGCCGGCAATTTCGTAATGCTCGACGCGCTGCGCCGCCGCGATCAAACCGGCATCCATCACCGCGGACTCTCCATTTCCCTTGATCAATTCCTCACCCTCCGCAATCAAACCCTTCATTCCCTTGCACGAGATTCGCTTTGGTTTTTCACCGAGGTACTCAAACACCAGATCCAAACGCTTCAATTGATCCTTGGTCTGAGACAAATGCCCATCAAATGCCCGCTGCAATTCCGGTGACGTGGCCGCTTTCGCCATTTTGGGAAGAGCCTTCACGAGCTGCTCCTCGGCGTCGTAAAGATCAGAAATTTCATGTATGAACAGTTGTTTCAAGGTATCCAGCTTCATGATCGCGTCCTTCCTGTACTATTTGCGGAGTCCTTCCGCACATCCGATGAACATTAATTTCCACCCACAGCGTCCGACCCAAACGGGAACGCAAGCGATTTTTCAGTCAGCCTGCGTTCCCGATTCGGGTCTTGGGTCTTGCGGGAACCAGTTCTTTTCCCGGCCGACAGCCGGGTGCACCATGTGTTTGCCTGGCCTGGTCATTCGCTACCGAAGTCAGACATCCTTCTGCCACCGTTAGCGACGCGTAGGATCGTTGGACCAATAGGGCGTCTGGCCGTAGTAGCTGTAGACGGAGGTTGCAAACGTCTGATCCGCCATATTCGGCCAATTGCTCTTATCAAAACCCTGGGCGTTCTTCAGTTGTTCTTTGTCGACGCGCAGCGTCGAGTAGGAACCGGAGGCCGGCGTCTGCAACAATGCGGGCGGAATTGCGAAAAGCTTGTCGCCCACGCCCACGAAGCCACCGAAACTGAGAACTGCGTAGACGATGCGACCCGTCTGTTCATCCACAGCCAGATCCTTGATTTCGCCAATGTTTTCGCCACGATCATTGTGAACGGGGCGTCCCAGAAGTTCCGAAGCCTTCATGATCCGCATGACGCCACTGGTCGAGGTTTGATCATCCGACCAATAGGGACGCTGACCGTAGAACTCATGAATACCCGTTCCCCAGGTCACGTCACCCATTTTCGGCCAGCGGTCCTTCTCAAATCCGTTGGCGTTCTTCATCCGGTCCTTATCTACGGCGAGAACCAAGTGCCTTTCGTTGGAGCCCATGGACAGTGCACCGGTCGGGATCGCAAACCACTTTTCCCCAAGGCCCAGGAAACCCCCGCTCGCCAAAACGAAATAAGCAACGCGGAGTTCGCGGTCCGGATCCAGAGCGAGATCCTGAATTTCACCGAGGTTTTCGCCGCTCGTATTCTGTACGTTCATTCCGATCAGATCCGTCGCCTTTTGCATTCGAAATGCCGAACGCGGGTTGCCGGAGCGCGTGTCGGTCGACGATCGGTTGTCGATGTAGCGCCGATCCACTTCACCAGTTGCGGTGCGATGGTCATGCGTGGCGAGGATATGACCATTCTTGCTGTCAACGCATACTTTTACGACGCGTCCTTCGGTCAGGCAGGAAATGATGTAATGGCCGACGTCAGCGCCCTGCGCACCAGTGTGACTGTGATCGCACATGGCATCCGCTGAAATGGCCTTGCCCCGGCACTCCGCTTCAGCCTTGCGAATCGCTTCGCCGAGCGTAATGTCCGCCTGATCGACAAACGTTCGAATCTGGCTCACGTCCTTGTTCGAGTATTTCGGATCTTCCGCCATCGCCATGCTTGCTGCGAGCAGGACGGGGCCGCTTACGAGAGCGAGCGGCCAATGCGCTTTGTGATGAATCCCAGTCATGTGTTTCTCCTTGCCATTAAACTGTGTGTAACACCGAGCGGGAGGCACATGCCTCACTGTTTACTCGT
>CAZKIN010000335.1:2853-4158 GCA_964552515.1 uncultured Phycisphaeraceae bacterium | reverse complement strand
CTCGATTTCAACACTGAATTGATGACCTTCGTGCGCGTTCAAGGCGACAGCGGCCCATTCGCGCTGACCAACGCGGTGATGCGAATCCCCTACGTCGCGTGCTATCTGGATCCGGTCACTTCGACCATGCAACAGGTGCCATGGCAGGATCACTGGCAGATTCTCGAAAGCCCGGACTGGATCAAGTGGATCTGGGAGACGGCGCACAGCGAAGAGCTGCTGCGGATGGGTGTACCCAACATTGTGACCATGCCCATGGCGGCCAGCAATGCGGACTTCGATCGATCCCCGCTGCCGGATGTGCAGGGTGGTCCCGCGGTGGCGTTCATGGGACACCCGGCGTCGTCGTGGTTTGCGGCGAAACAGGAGTTGCGGTCGGATCAGCTATTTGCGGGTTTCACGGCCGCGGCGGTCAATGCGGATATGCCGTACCTGCCCTTCCACAAGATTTATTACGATCTGTATCAGTTCGCGGCACTGCCCGCTTCCGGCGAAGATCTATTGATGCGGGCGCAGCGCGCGGCCGAGTATTACAACCAGAAATTTGCGTACAACGCCTACCTCGCGGTGAAACAACGGGACCGCTTCGCGACATTCCTCAAGAGAAGGCTGGGTGACGGATTTGAGCTGATTGGTGACCATTGGGAGTCACTCTATGGCCTGAAGCACACGCCACGCATCTGGGACATGGACGTGCTGCACCGGCGCATGCGCGAGGTGCCGATTTGTCTGAATCTGATCAAGGGTGCGTCGGAAACGGGACTCATTGTGCGGCATTACGAGATAACCTCACACGGCGGTTTCATGCTTACTTATGATATGCCGGAACTGGCGAATCAGTTTGAAGTCGGCGTGGAATGCGACGTTTTCCGTAACGAAGCGGAATTGCTGGACAAAATCGCGTTCTACCTGGCGAATCCGCAGAAGCGGCGGGAGATTGCGGCCGCAGGGCAGGAAAAGACATTATCGTGTCACCTCTACAGCCACCGGATCGTGAATCTCGTCGAGTTGCTTCGACAGGCCGGAAAGTTGCCACGACCCGCGGGCGTGGAAGAAAAGACTTTGGGCGGCGCCAGTTCGCTGCTGGTGGGAACAAGGTAACGAAAGAAACTGGCAATCCAGCGGACGCAAACACCCATGACCGCGATTCGTATCGATCATTTATTCAAGGCCCAGTTCGGCGAGGACCGCGTGCTATGGGAGTTGTTTCGGCACCGTCGCAGCGGCTATTTCATAGAGGTCGGCGCTTATGACGGCGTCACGCTGAGTAACACCTACTTCCTTGAGCAGATGGGTTGGCGCGGA
>CAZKIN010000335.1:0-2753 GCA_964552515.1 uncultured Phycisphaeraceae bacterium | reverse complement strand
GACGTGGAGGGCGGCGAACTCGATGTGCTGGATGGATTCAGCCTGGAGCGATTCAAGCCGCGCGTGCTGATTATGGAAAATGACCGGCCCGCCGGCGCGGCGATTGAACCCTATTTAAGTGAGCGGGGATATCGCAAGGTTCACCGTCAAACAATCAATGACTTCTACGTACGCGAGGATGCGCCGGATCTAAACTTACCAGATTGGCGCAGCCAGTTTGCCGCGCCCGATAAGTCCTGAAAAGTCCACGGCGGATCGCGCGAGTGCCGCACGCTTAAATTCGATACCCATCCACTCGATCGACCTTAAACGCGGCAGAACACCCATTCACCCTGCACAATATCGCAGTCCATTTTCAGCCGACCATCCTCGTACCACTCGCGCCGCCGACCATTTTCGATACCGTTGTCGAAGTGAGTCTCCAGCTCCATCTGGCCGCTCCGGTACCACATACGAAGGTCGCCGTCATAAAGCCCCATGAGGTAATGGGCTTCGCGCTGGTGTGTTCCGTCTTCGTAATAGTACCAATCCTCGCCGTTCAGTTCACCGTCAACATAGTTGGAACTTCTCTTGGTCTGCCCGCTTTCAAAATATTCGAGGTAGACTCCACCAAGGCGACCGTGTTCGTAATCAATTCGAAACATTGGTTGGCCGGTCGTACTCCACCAACTGCACCACAATCCGTGAGACTCACCGTTTTCGTCGCGACAGGCTTGATGGGTCAGTACAGATCTGGTCTGGTTGGTCCAGACACACTGCGGTCCGACGGACCAGACTTCCGGCGTGGAATAGCCGGCGTGCAGCGTTCCGTCCATGTAAGTGGACTCCCAGACTTCGGCATTGGCGGGAATCGGGCATTCGCCCGAACATTCGCTTTCACAAAGTGGACCGGAAGCCTGACCGGTTCCCACTATGGTAAAGGTAAACCCCTGTTGGTCGGCGTCGTTACTGGCAATGGTGACCATGGCCGATCGCGCGCCGGCCACGGAGGGTGTAAACGTAATCTGAAAGCTTGTGCTCGCGCCGGGGAGCACGGTGGGGCTCGGCGGCGCGGTCAAAACAAAATCTCCGGCGTGACTACCGGTGATCTGTATGCCTTGCAGGGCCAAATTACCCACGCCTTCATTGCGAATCGTGAATTCCAACACAGTTCCGCTGCCGACTGTCACCGCGGCGTTGATGGTATGCGTCCCTCCCTGGGAAATTGCCTGCGATTGATAGAGCACTCGCATTTGAGCGTCCTCGGTCGGCTCCTCGGTCACTACGACCGAAACATGTGCCTGCCCCTGTTTTCCGGCCGCATCCGTCGCCGTCAATGTGATCGTATGTGATCCAGTGCTGAGTGACGCTTGAATGGCTTCCCCGGATCCGAGATCTCCGTCAATATCCGAAGTCCATGACAACGCCGCGTCAGTCAGAGTATTTCCCGATGCATCCGTGGCAACTCCCCGAAAGGCCACGGAATCTTCGGGCGCAAACGTCGCCCCTTCTTCTGGTTCCAGAATCTGCACCTGTGGGAGATCGGCGGAATAAATAACTGTCACCCATTCGAAGCCCACCCAGAACCATGCATTCTCGGGGTTCTCGGTTGTCGGCTTACCGAGGATAAGGTAGCCGACTTGATTCGTGCCAGGATTGAGAGAAACCAGCGTCGTGGAAAGCTTTGTTGGCGCGGCACCTTCAACATATCGGTACGCTACGAGCTTGCTTTCAAAGTTGGCGTTCACCGAGACTTCGAGTGTTGGATGCGTTGTGTGGTGATCATTGAGAAGATCGAGTTCGTATTCGTCCGTAATGGTTCCCACGGGATCGCGCTCGGTCACGCGCAACGTGTACTCGGGAAATCTGCCTTGCCCGATCGTGTCGCTCTCCATGTCCGTCCACAGCGGACCCAGGAGGTCCCACCGGTACAACGACGTCTGACCGGTGAAACTGATCTGGTCATAGGCCGTGTATTCACCGGCGATAACATTGGTCAACGTCTCGGCCGAAAGATAAGCGTCGAATCGCCGGTTGGTTAGCGCTACGTACGGGAAATCGCTGCCAATGAAGTTTGGATCAGCCACGTACAACGTGTCGCCATCGACCTTGTAACACACGGCCGCGTGGCCAACGCCCTCGGCGTGACTGTAAAAACTAAGCTCCTGAGGTTCGCCGGTGTAGAGAATAGCCGCGACCGTCGCGTAGAAGTGAAGCTCGTCTCTGCTCAGTACCGTGCCTGCCGTGTCAAACCGGTCGACAACCTCTTGGTAATCATTGCCCTTGATGTCCTTCTGAATCACCGAGACGAGCCGGGTGGCCACATCATCGTCCAAAGAGAACCTCGGCGTACTCATTCCTACGGGGAGAGTATGGCTGTCATAGAGGCCATTGAGCTGCGCTTCGCCCTTCATGTGCTTCTCAACAAAATACCAGATGGCGGAGATGCTCAGCCCGTGGCAGTTTCCAATCGGTGAAATGTAGGAACCATAGTTTTCGACCTGCCAATCGTCTTCACCCGGTTTAAACAGCGTTTCTATTTGCCGGTTCTGGAGATTGGACAGCGGAATGCGCGTCACCACGATGTGGCAGAAGTGGTTGGTGGCCAGTGTGACCGAATTGGCGTCCTGGGCAACGACGGGCACTGCCTCCATCCTTCCGGTAGCGGTGTCATAGTAGAACGGAATGCCAAAGTAGCCGTCAGGGATGTCTGCGGGGATGGTGGCGATCATGATCTGATCCGCATACTTCCCGCCGGTGTCAATTTCGACCAG
>CAZKIN010000334.1:0-4205 GCA_964552515.1 uncultured Phycisphaeraceae bacterium | reverse complement strand
CCAGCCAAACGCCACCCGGGCGCAGCCGGCGAAGTGGTGACTTCACAATGGCACTTGGAATCCAAAAGTAAAGATATCACATGGTCCGATAACTGGATTTTGGGGTAGGGCGGCGCGGGCCGGGCATGGCGCGGGAAGGTTGACGACGCAAGAAATGCCACATCAGTGGCACTGTGCATCAGGCCGGATCGGAAAATCGCGCGCGACTTCTATGAGCTGGTGCTCGGCGCGGTGGGGGGCGGCTTAAAGAGGTCCGCAAGCGTGGTGTCGCCCAAAGAGGTGGACAGGCGCGCGGTGATATCGCGCAGGGGTGACCCGTTGGTGGCAGCGACCGTTCGCAGTGACGGGTTGGCGACGTCGGCAGCTTCGAGCTTGACCAGGTCGCGAACGGCGATGGTGTGCGGCGGACGGGCGAGGGTGAAGCGTTCGGCGTTGCCATCGGTGACCCGCAGGAGGCACCCGCGATCGACGAGGCCGAGCAGGAGAAAGCGCGTAAGGTCCGGCGAGAGGTTGGTCCGCGCGGCGATCTGATCGACGGAAGCGGGCTTGTCACCCGATAGGAAATTCCGCGCGATGACCAGCATGGCGCTGAGGGCGTCGGTGGGGGAGAGGATCTTCGGGGCGTCGGCGTCGGGCTCACCGATGCGGTCCCAATGCTGCGCGGCGTAGGCCAGTTCCGCGCCGAAAAGGAAAATGATCCACGAGAAGTTCAGCCAGATGAAAAAGAGCGGCAGCACGCCGAGGATGCCGTAAAGGTTGGCCTTGAGCACATAGCGCTCCACGTACCACGCGAAACCGCTGCGCGCGCCGAACCAGAGGAGCACGGCAACAACCGCGCCGCCGAAGGCCGCCTTGTACTTCACGGAGGTGTTGGGCAGCAGGGCATAGACCGCGGTGAGGACGAGAATGCCCACGATGCCGGGACTGAGCCAGCCGAGGATGGCGGTGAGGCCGGAGAGGATGGGCAGCTCGTGCGAGGACTTCATCAGCTGCTGGCCGAGAAAGGCGGCCGCGGCGAGGGCGACGGGGCCGAGCGTCATGACCGACCAGTAGAGCAGGATGCGGCGGACCATGGCGCGACTGCGCGGCGCGCCGAAGACGCGGTTGAGTGAATCCTCCGCGGTATTAAGCAGCGAAAGCGCGGTCCAGATGAACAGGATGGCCCCGATGGGGCCGATCCGGCTGAACGTAAGCTGCGACTCGGCGCGATCGACGATGGCTTCAATCTGATCGGCCACGTTGATGACCTTGCTGCCGGAGGCGACGGGCGTTTCGAAGGCGGGGTCGCCGGCCGGAGGCGATGACAACTCGGCGGCAGCGGGAGGTTCATCCGTGGGAATGGAAATCAGGTTGAAGCCCGAGGTGTTGAGGAACACGCGCAGGCTGTGCTTGCCGTCCTCCATGACGCCGAGTGCGCGGGCGCCGAGGAAGGCGAGGACGATGGTGGGGATAAGGGCGAAGATGGTCTGGAAGGAGAGGGCCGCGCTCATGGAGAGCAGGTTGTTCTGGGTGAGTCGTTTGACGCCGAAGCGCCACAGCTGGGGCTGAAACTGAATGAAGCGGGCGAAGCGGCCGATCTGCTCGGCCGCCTGTGCGGGAAGGTTGTCGTTGTTGCTGGTGGCCATAAGGGGCATCTCCGGGTCATTGCGGCCGCGGGCGGCCTGCGCAGACCGGCAGGACAAAGTACTCGACAAGTGCGGCGGGGTCGAATGTCGGGCGGATTGCGCCCGTACGCGAGATTCCGTGGCGATGGAGTGGGCGGCGGCGTGGCATGGCCAAGCGTAGCGTCGTAGAACCAATCACCGATCGCAAGACTCGACGCCGCACTCTCAGTAGGGGTGCCAGATCACAGACCCCAGCGCAGCGCCGCCATGCTGTTTCGTCTGACCTGACTTGTGCCAACCAGTCGTCATGACCTCTCCACGTTGCCTCACTCCCTTCTCCTGCAACGCGCAATTTCCCGTCATGTCGCGGTTATTTCGCGGAACCACTACTGTATCCTCCATGCTTTCCGTAACTCGTAATTCGCAATTTTCCTCTGTGTCCGCAGTGACTCTGTGGTGCACTATTCTTCTCATCGCGGCCGGGCGGCATTTCATCGGTGCCATGTCCACGCGCTGCACCGCCAATCATCTTTCACACGGCCACTTCACGGCCCGCTGAACGAATTGGCAAACCCCGCCACGTCCGAAAGGTCCACCGCGTCGTCGGCGTCGAAGTCGAAGGGGTGACAGGAGACTGGCAGGGCGATGGGGGTTGGTCCGGTGAGGCAGGCGGGCAGGGCGAAGTAGTCTGCCAGGTCGGTGTCACCGTCGCAGTCGGGGTCGGCGATGCCAAATTCGTACGGGCCGAGGTCGGTAGCGCCGCAAAGCGTGCGGCGGTGGCCGTCGAGGTCGCGGACGGCGAGCAGCGGCGGGTTGGGGTGGCCGGCATTGATAGCCGGAGAGTCAAAGCTCAGTCGGTAGTTCTCATCGCCGGTGTTGGGCAGCATGTCGGGGCCGAGTGGATCGACAAAGAGGGGATCGACACCGCTGTTGCCGACGCCGCCGAGTGAGCCGTCCCAGCCTTCGACGATGGAAAAGTTTATGGTCTGTGGCCCGCCAAACGGTCTGATCTGTTCATGTTGCGTTGACGTATTCGGATCGTCATCGCGATTATGCCAAAAAACAGAATTGTAGATAGTTAAAGGGGTTCCGGTGAGCGCTCCGCCGGACTTGACGCGATTGCCGACAAAGAGTGAGTTAATTACTGAACTTCCACCGAAGAGACCGCCGGTCACCACTATTGCACCACCTGTTGTCGAATTTCCGATAAAGGCGCAATCGACGATGCGACCTCCGTAATGGACGACAAGCGTGCCAGCGCCTGCCAAGTTCGTATTGTTGAAGAACAAGCAATTGACCACTGAAGCGGAGAAGCCGCTAGCCAAAACCGTATTCAGTCCGTTGCCTTCATTGGCGATGAACACTGAGTCGGCGATGAGCGACGTGCCATTCGCGTCAATGGCGCTTTGATTTTTGACGAACACGCAGCGTCGCACCTCAGTGGATTCACTGATCGTCAGACTCCGTGTACGGTTGGTGGTGAAGAGGCAATCTCGAACGACCGAATAATCCAAGTCGGGCCCTATCCCCAAAGTTCCGCCCGCACTGGCGAAACCGTGGTTTTGAGAAAAGGTGCAAAACTCGACAACGCTACCGCCATTTAACAATATCGCGGCGCTGCTTCCACTCGCGCTATGTGCAGCAAAAGCGTTATTCCGGAGTACTATGTTTCCTTGGTCAACGTGCATGCCAGCACCGTAGGTTGGTCCCGAAGCATATGGGCTTTGGATCTGGTAATAGCTCGCCTCGCCGCTGCGGATGGAGAAGCCGTCAACGACCACGCCGTCGCCGTTGGGCACCTCAAGAATGCGAAACGCATTATCGCAGCGCGAAGGACGGCATATGTCACAGCATTGCTGTATCGCATAATCAACACATTGCAAAAACCAAGCATTGCGAAGTGGATCAATGCAACGCATGTCTAGTGCCGCTACCTTGGCAGTGCAGGCCGCATCGTCACATCCGGAACCCGTGTGTTCGGAACAGCAATCGCTTGTCGGCACGAAAGTGAGGTCATCATTGCCCAGCAGGTCACCGTCGAGAATGGTGGGATTAGCGTGCCAGTCGCGCTGGGAGCGCACGGCTTCAGTTCCGGCGAAACCGCCGTAGAGCTCGGTGTAAGCGGGCACCTGGTACACGTCAAGGCGGTCGCCAGTACCGTGATCGGGCTGATACAAACCCTCGGCCACCCAGATTTCGACCGGTGTGGTTGGTGACGCGATGGTGGCAGCTTCCGCCAGGGCGTCGTGCAGATCGGTGTAGGCATCGATCCAGGCTGTGCCGGTATGGTTGCCGGTGGCTGATAGATCAACGTAGATGCGGACGCTCGCGGGCGGGGCAGCGAGAGTCGCGCCGCACAAGCACATGCAAATCATGGCGCGGATGGCCACATGGGGGGAGGCGGACGGGCTTCGCGGTTTATACATGGCACTGCGGTCCTTGGCGGATCGGCGGGAGGCCGGGCGCGCGTCTCTCGCCTTTGGCTCCCGCTTTCATTGTAGGACGGACCGGGTTCGCGAGTGTTATGGTAGATCACGAAATGGGCAGGAAAGTGGCCGGGTGGCCCACCACTTCAGTGGTGGGGGAGTCGATTTTCCTGTC
>CAZKIN010000333.1:0-4218 GCA_964552515.1 uncultured Phycisphaeraceae bacterium | reverse complement strand
AAATTCCATTTCAGGTCGCCGGCGACATCCTTATTGGGATGGGTGGTCAGGTACTTGTAGATCGGTGCCTGGTCCGGACCCTTAGCGGCGATCTTGGACATCAGGTCAAAGGTTACCTTCTTGGATTCGGTACAAAAAGTCTTGATCTGGGAGTCGCTTCCGGGCTCCTGTCCGCCAAAGTCATTGGCGGGGAAGGCCACGACCTTGAAGCCCTTGTCCTTGTACTTGTCGAACAGCGCCTGCAAGCCGGAATAAGTCTTGTCGGTGTAGCCGCACTCACTGGCGACATTCACAATCAACACCACGTCGCCCTTGTACTTCGACAGGCTGACTTCCTTGCCGTCGATGTCCTTCACCGCGAAATCGTAAATCGGCTTGGTGGCGGCAGGCGCGGGCTTGTCTTCGGCCGGTGCCACCGCGGTGGCAATCAACAGGCAGGCGGCGCAGCACGAAACGGTGAAACGACGTAACATGGTTGGTCTCCCAAATCGCGGCATGGAGGGCGACAAATCGTCCACCGTATCCCCATGCGGCGGCGGGAGGCATGATGACTCGTACTGCGCCAAAGTCAAATCGAAGCGGTCACCGGCCCCGGTAAATCGGCTATTGAACGGCCGCGCCGATCAGGAACCCGCGAATGCCCACGATACAGTAGGCGACACGCAGGGTAACCCATTCGCCCGAGCCGTCGGAAGTGAATTCCCGAATGCGAATGTACGAATTGGGGCGCACCGAACGTTTCGACCAGAATGCGATGCCGCCGAGCGAAACATTCTCCATGTTCACCGGCCAGGTGGTCGTGGCGCTGCGGGCGTTTTCCGCGGCGTCGAGCAGCATCATCTCCGCATAGCGGATGTCATGACGCTTGCCCGCGTAGTGATCGGCGGAGCCGGTGCGTCGGGCAGTTTCGACCAGGTGTTTTACGGCGTTACTGGGGGGAGCGAAGTTTTTATTCTGTGTCATCTTCATGGCACTCGATATTAGGCAAACAGGGACTGCGATTTCCACTCTTAACAACGTCCCGAAATGCACGCATCGCGAGTTCATGGCGAAGTCGTGGTAACACAATCGTTAGAATCGTCATTGGCAAAAGCGTCGGAACGGTTCCGAAAAGCGAACCGTTCCGACGCGGTGGGGATATACTCAAGTCAGCAGTTCCGAACTGTCTCTTCTGTCTTATCAGCCTACTCGATCAACGTCACCGAGCGACGCACACCGATCGTCGAGAAGATATCCGCAAGGCCCGCACTGTAATCCTCAATGCTGCCCTCGGCATGGAAGTGCTCGCCGTTGCCGATGGACGCAATCTGCTTCATCAGATCCTGATCCGCGCCGACACCGACGCTGACTGCGAAGATCTTGATGCCCAGGTCGGCGGCCTTCTGCGCCATGGCGAGTGCGTATGTCGCGCCGCCCGAGGTTGAGCTGCGGCCGCTTTCGTCGATATTGGCCACGCCGTCGGTCAGCAGGACGATGACCTTGCGTGACACCGTGCGGGCACGGCTGCTGGTGAGTTCGTTGATGGATCGCTGCAGACCGGCACCGATGTTGGTCGAGGCGTCATAGTGGCCGGCCTGCACTTCGACCAGGCGCTTCGCGATGGAGGCGAAATCGGTGGTCAGGTTCATCTCATGGCGACCGGTCGTGGCATAGACTTCGAGTGACAACTGGTCGTTGGCCTGCAGTTCGGTCATCTGGTTGACCATGTAGCCGCCCGCATCCTTGATCGCCTGCATGGGCTGCGTGGGGGCACCGGCCAGTTCCGGGGTTTCGGCGTTCGATTCACGGATTTCCAACAGGTAATTGATGAACGTCTTGACGCCGAAACGATAACGGAAGTTGTTGTTCGCCTGATACATGGCCGACGATGTGCCACGTACATAGCTGTCGATGTAGTGCGTCCAGATGGTGCGCGAATCGGTCAGCGACTTGGAGAAGATGGTCTCCTTCCATTCCAGCTCGTTCGATTCGACGCGGGTGTCGTTGTCAGCGGCGGAGGCAGTGACGGTTGTGCGGCTCCACAGGCCATCGGCGCGACCGCTTTTCCAGTCTGCGAGTCCCAGTGCAACCGCCACTCGCGTCGGATAAGCGCCCGAAGTGTCGCCCGCGGACGACATGATGCCGGTGATTTCGTCGGCACTGTAGCCGCGATCCGTCAGGTACTGTGACAATTGTGCGTCGTTCCAGTTCGAATTGTACGGCAGGCGAATCAAGCCGGGATCGGTGGTCGGATCATACGAGCTGCTCAGATCAGTCGTACCAAATCCGAGGCGATCGAAGAAGCCCCACGTCGGACCCCCTTGAGCGCCGGGACCGACCGGCAGGCAGGCCCCGCCTACGCAGGCTTCGCCATCGCCGCAGGTGACGTTGTCACATTCGCTTACTTCGTTGGTGCCGCCGGGCAGCGTGTTCCACACTTCGAACAGGTTGATTTCGGTCAGCTTGTAGCTCTTCAGTTCGCTGTCGTCATTGATGGAGCCCGAGAGGTCGACAGCCAGCGCGATGTCGCGCGGGGTCATGACCGCCGTAGCCTGGGCGGAAACATCAGTCGTCTGCATCCCGAAGATCCGGGCGAACCACAGGGTGACCGGACCATTCGGTGAGTCTTTGGTGCGCCGAACGCGGACACGTACCGCATCGGGCAAAACTTCCGTCTCTTCGAAATTGAATGTGTTCGTGTCGGCGTCGTAATTGGCGAGGCCGAAGGTCACGTCGTCGTTGTCGACGGTTAGGTCCGCGCCAAGCGACGGGTTCTTCTTGACATATTCGACGGCGGCCTCGCGGGCGCGGGCGACCGGGTCGGCGGCGTCATGTTCGGCGAGGCGTGATGCGGCGGCGAGCGCTGCCGCGTCGGCGGTGCGCTGCAGGTCCGCACGGACGTTGTACATATAGCCCACGTCAAGGGTCATCGCGGCGAAGCCGCACAATACGACGAGCATCACCGCCGTGAAAACGATCACCGTTCCGCGACGGCGATGGTCTACTGCATTTCGACCATTTCGGAGCATTGTTTTTCCCCCACCGGAAGACTGGATTTTGAATCCGCAGGTTTCGACGGTCCCCCCTGCGTCGAAAGTCGTAGGCGGTTGAAAGTTGATTTCGCCGCCGCGCCGGCAGCCCGCTTACGATCGGATCAGACCACTATAGGCGGGTGCACGCGTGAATTTCGAGAAGGGCGCATTTTTTTCTTGACAGAGCCGATGCGCGAGATTGGCTGCGGATTTTTTCGGACAATGCGAGTTATAATGACCGTTGTCAGTCACGCAGCGGAGACTGGGTCACGCTGAGGACGTGCTCGTGACCGGTCCGAATTTTCTCTACCACGGCATCATCCAGTTTGATATCCAGCTTGATCCGCGCGCAAGCGGCGATCGCGCCGTCACAGATCACGTTTTCCATCTCTTCGACGTTGACGCCCGCGTGGCTGATCGCGTTCAAAGTATGAGCCAGGACGCCGGGTTTGTTGAGGTGGCGGACCAGCAGCACATATCGGGCCGGTGAGCGCGCGCAGAGGTTTACGCAGTTCTCCACGCGGCCGGTACGCAGGTACGTGGTCACAATCCGGACGGTTTCATCCGCAATGGCGTTCTGTGCCTGCGTGGTGGACGCGCCGATATGCGGTGTCCCATAAACGACGCCGCTGGTAAGTATCGGGTCCGAGAACGGCGCGAGGCCGTCCTTGGGCTCCGTTTCGAAAACATCCAGCCCGACACGGAGTTTCCGCGATTCAACCGCTTTGGCGAGTGCCGCGTAGTCCATCACTTCGCCGCGCGCCGTGTTGATTACGAACGAACCGGGCTTGAGGCGTTCGAAGACTGACGCGTTGATGCACTTGGTTGTTTCTTTCGAGAAGGCCAGATGTATGGAGAGAATGTCGCAGGCGGCTGCGGCTTCTTCTATCGTGGACGCAAACATGATGCCCAGCGCCTTGGCGGTTTCCGGCGTCAGTGACCGGCTCCATGCGATGACCGGCATGTCGAATGCATGGGCCCGCGCGACCACCTCCTGTCCGATCTGTCCCATGCCGATGATGCCCAGCGTACGGCCTTTGAGTCCCTCCGCTTCCGAATAGAGCTTCTTGTTCCACTTGCCCGCGCGCAGGTCGGATGTGGCGTCAACGATGCGGCGATCGAGCGCGAGGATGAGTGCGAAAGTAAGTTCCGCGACCGCGACGGCGTTCTTGCCGGGGCAGTTGGCCACCAGGATGCTGCGCTGCGA
>CAZKIN010000332.1:0-4225 GCA_964552515.1 uncultured Phycisphaeraceae bacterium | reverse complement strand
ACGCTCTACCTGCTCGATGAACCCACCACCGGCCTGCACTTCGACGACTTGAAGAAACTGCTCGGCGTTCTGCACCGACTCGTCGATCTCGGCAACACCGTCATCTGCGTCGAGCACAACCTCGACGTTATCAAAACCGCCGACTGGGTCATCGACCTCGGCCCCGACGGCGGCGGCGCGGGCGGACAGATCGTCATGGCGGGAACACCCGAAACGATCGCTGCCACCAAAGAGTCACATACCGGCATTGCCCTCAGTCCCGTATTACAATCCGGTCCCCTAGCCGAACGCCCGGTACACTCCCTCACCAGGCCCGCCAAACGCCGGGGCAATGAAAAACTCGATGCGCTACCTTCCGACATCGCGGACATCTCTATGCCCTGGGACCGTGATGGCCGCAAATGGCATCTGGAAAACCCCACTGACTTCGAAGGCGCACCGGTCTCCTGGGACCCTGCAGTACTTGCCTGGCTCGTGGAAACCATCGAATCGCTCGGCAAGTTCGCACCGACGGCATGGAACCAGCGTACACTCGTAGAAATCAAGGCGGCCGGTAAAGTGCCCTGGTTCTGTCACTTCCGCACCGGCGGCGGAGACCTGCTCGACGTCGCCATCCGGGTCGCGGAAGCAACTTTCGATGTCCAATCACTGGCACGCGACCTCGCCATCAAAACTCTCGACGAACGTGTCGATCTGCCCATCTACGGACAATGGCCGCGCGTCGCCGCCAGCCGCCCCCGCGAAGGCTGGCAGGAAGTCCGCGTGCACCTGCGGGACTTTGTCGACGTAAACAAACCGGCCTTCCGCAAATTCCTCAAGACCGCGGTCGCCGGCTATTTCAATGCCATGGATGAGTCATCTTCGCCGGAAGTCGCCGAGCCGTGGTTGACCGAAGGTCAGCAGTGGCACCTTTCCCAGCGCTCCATCCACTCCAAACACGAAAAGGAGTGGCGGCCCGATCTGCTCATTGCCCTGGTTGGAAAGTTCAATTCACTCGAGAAAAGCCTGCGCTTCGACTGGGCCGCGCGCACCGGGGGCGAATTCACGGTGCCTGGCGAGCCCGCGCCCGCCGGTAAAATCGTCACCAGCTTGGGTCGCGGCCTCCGCGTCGAACTCCGCACCCCACCCGGTGCCATCACCCCAGCGATGGTCGATCGCCTCGGCACCGATGCGGAAATCAAGGCCCAAGAGAAATATGACCGCCTCATCTTTTGGGTGAAGTCGCTAAATCAGATTGACACCGCCCAACTTCGCGACGTGTGGAAAAGGTGCCGCGACGTGGCACCCCGAAAGGACCTGCAATCCGTATGACCGCCCTTATCCCCAATCGCTTCCTCTTCGCTTTCGAGTTTCCGCTTCATTTTCGCGCTGCGCTCCCCGCGCTCACCGGCCGCGCGGAAGATTGGACCGACGCCGAACTGCTTCCCAAACTCGGCGATATCGACGGCAAGAGGGATTTTGCGGACGTATGGGCCTGCTGGAATGACACCGGATTGGCACTCGCCTGCCGGGTGACCGGCAAGAAGAAACCGCCGAGCTGCGACCCCAAGAACTATTGGACCGGCGACAACCTCCGCCTCTGCATCGACACGCGCGATGCCCGCGCCAACAAGCGAGCGACACGATACTGTCACCAGTTCTATTTCCTGCCCACCGGTGCCGGCCAGGGCGCTAAACAACCCATCGCCGGAAGCGCCAAAATCCAGCGCGCCAAGGAAGACGCCCCACTCGCCTCCGCCGACTCCCTACTCATCAAATCCGCCGTCTCGCGCACCGGCTACACACTCGAAGCCTTCATCCCCGCCGAGTGCCTCTTCGGCTTCAACCCCACCGATCACCCGCGCATCGGCCTCTACTACATTTTGGAAGATGCCGAACTCGGCCAGCAATACCTCACCGTCGGCGACGACTTGTACTGGTACGTCGACCCCTCCACTTGGGCGACGGCCGTACTATCCCGAATTGCCTGATGCACCCTTGGCGGACTCTTGCCTGAGCTTACAATGCACTTGCGCGGAAATGAAGAATGTCCTTCCGCTTTTACCACTGACAACGGAGTTTCACCATGCTCGATATCGACGGTTTTCTGACTTCCACCGAATTTCTTGCCACCCTCGCCGGCTTCCTCACCGCCATCATCAGTGCCCTTTTCACCAGCTTCTTGGGCGATTTCTTCGGCGCCGCCGCTTAAAAATGGGTAATCCTTGGAAGCATTATTCGTAGTTGTGACTTTTTTCTTGACATTTGACGGCCATATGGTTCTGATAAAGGGCGTGAAACCGGGCTTGACCGGCGATTCTGCCCTTGGAGCTTCCTATCCACATGTCTTGGCCGCGGGGCCAATGGGTTCCTAACCGCAGCATCATCCGCGATCACCCGAACGGAGTGTTGTAGCATGGCGTACGATGACAAAAACATAGTGTGTTCGGACTGCGGCGCGGACTTTGTCCACTCGGCGACCGATCAGCAGCGCTACGCGGAGCGCGGCTTCACCAACGAGCCGAAACGCTGCCCGAATTGCCGGGAAAAGCGCAAAGCGACCGGCGGTGGAGGTGGCGGCGGTGGCGGTGGCCGATCGTTCGGCGGGCGCGGCGGCGGTGGCGGCGGCGGGATGGGCGGCGGACCGCGCGAAATGCACGACGTGACGTGCGCGGGCTGCGGCAAGCCGACGCAGGTTCCGTTCAAGCCTTCGGGTTCGCGTCCGGTGTATTGCCGGGACTGCTTCCGCACGAATCGGTAGTTTTTCAGGATTTTTTCAGCACAATTTAGCGAAGCGCCGTTCGGGTAACCGGGCGGCGCTTTTTTTGTGCCATGTGCTGGCACGCCCGATGCTCCATTTTTCCACCACCCCGGGCGCCACCACCAGACAGCCAAACACACGCTGTCCGCCACCTGTGCCGCCGAACCGGCAAACGTCCGCCCCATGCTTGACCAAATCGCCGGCCACACACTACGCTTTTGCGGGTTCCCGCGCGGCTGGGGAAGATCGAACGAGTCAACCGAACAGGAGAAGCGCCATGCCCGAGTCCACCACCAACACCGTCCGTCTGCATCGCGTCCTGAAGGCGCCGTGCGAGCGCGTCTACCGCGCGTTTCTGGATGCCGACGCACTGGTGAAGTGGATGGCCCCGCACGGGTTCACCGGCAAGGTCCATTCGATGGACGCTCGGGTCGGCGGGGGATACCGCATGTCGTTTACGAATTTTTCCACCGGCCATGCGCACAGCTTCGGCGGCAAGTACCTTGAGCTTGTGCCGAACGAACTCATCCGCCACACCGACAAGTTCGACGACCCCAACATGCCGGGCGAAATGAATGTGACCGTCACCTTTCGCAAGGTGATGTGCGGAACGGACCTGACCATCGTGCAGGAAGGAATTCCCGCGGCCATCCCGGTCGAGTTCTGCTATGCGGGCTGGCAGGAATCACTTACGCTGCTCGCACTGCTGGTCGATCCGGAAATACCGGATGCGTGAGAGGAAGCCACGAAGCGACGGAGCCACGAAGGGAAGAAAATCTGCACCACAGAGACACTGAGTACACAGAGCCCGATGGAAATAAGCGCTTACTCCGGCCATGCCTGTAGGGTGTCACGGGCTGCGCCAATTATCCACTCGTCGCTGACTGATACCAAAGCGGCTCGTTTGCGACAGTGACAGCGGAATTTCGGTGCGCGACCGACGTCACGGGCCTACCCATCGGTACAAAATACCGCCCGCCTGCTACAGTCCATAAGTAGAAATAGGTCGATCGCGCGATCGGCCCGGGGTTGTTCCCTACACATAGAACTGGAAGGAAATGGAAATGATTCGCAAGTATTCAATTGCTTTGCTGATGCTGCCCCTGGGACTGCTGGGGGGCTGTCCGGGAACTGGCACTCCCGCGGCCGAGGAAGTGTTGGCCGGCAAGTGGCAAGCACTACTGGCCGACGACGTTGAGCTCACCCTCGAATTCGACAGCGGCGGCACACTCACCTCGATTACCGCCGTATCGCCGGACGGACGAACCGCGGTGCTGACGCCGGTCAGTTCCACCTCCACGGTCGACGGCACTCAGGCCACCATCGTCATTAATTATGACAACGTGACCACGACCTATGTGGCCACCATCTCGGCCGACGAGAACACGCTGATGGGCGATGTGTCTTCGGAAGTTGAGTTCGGCGACAACCTCGTGGTGACCATTCCGCGCGGCGACCTGTCCGTGAACCGGGATGACGACGACG
>CAZKIN010000331.1:0-4237 GCA_964552515.1 uncultured Phycisphaeraceae bacterium | reverse complement strand
GCGGCCAAGAAGCAAGTGGCCGCACGCGCATGGGGCGAAGCCGCGCAACTCATGCAGCGTGCGGCAACCCAATTCGGCGATCGGCTGATCAAGTCTGACAACGACGTTTTCATCACTATCCGAGAGCATGTTAATGATCTGGTCTGCGCCTGGCCGGAAGAGGGTCTCGCGGCGTATCGGGAACAGTTTGAACGGGAGCTTACGGAGAAGCTGGATGAGGCGGCGGCCACCGCTACGTTTGACGACGAATTACTGATGTTCGAGCAGTACTTTTGCACGCTCAAGGCAGCAGAACTGGCGGACCTGGTGGCGCAGGCGGCGATTGAGAGCGGCGACTTTGCGGTGGCTCGTCGTGTGTATTCGCGAGTTCTTAAGCAACATCCCAATGCGGCACGTTTCTCCGATCAGTATCGCGGCATGCTGGCCCTGGTTGCAACGATGAGCGGCGCTGAACCAGCGCGCGTCCCGGAATATAATGCGAGTTCCAAAATTCGGTGGATGGGGGAAGAACGTTCGATTGGCGATGTCATTACCGCGTGGGCCGCCGCGAAGCCGACCGGCACGGACGGTTCAACCGCCAACAACTGGCCGATGCTGGGGGGCGAATTGCGTCGCAATCGACCGTCGAGCAGCCAGGTCGATGAGCTGGGATTGCTGTGGCGTTACAGCGACTTTGGTGACCCTCCATCCGCGCGCGGTCGAGACGTTGAAGAGGACGAAGAAGATGGCAAGCGCGAAGTCGTACGTTTCCTATCCATTCAACCGTCGATCCAGGGAGGCCTGTTGTTCCTTCAGGACCGTCGGAACATCGTGGCCCTGAACCGCAACACCGGGTTCACGGCCTGGCGTTTTCGCGCGGAAGATTCGACACCGGGCGGCATTGATGATCTTGATGAACATGCCCCCGCCGCGGACAGCCTGACCATTGCGGATGGTCGCGTGTTCGCCGCGCTTCCCGGCGATTCCGGGCCTTACACGGGATATGACGGATCACGGACACCGCCGCAACTGGTCTGCCTCGACGCGGTTTCCGGTCGATTGATCTGGCGTCTGGGACAGGAAACGCTGGGTGAAGCCTTTGCGGAAATAAGCTTCGATACCTCGCCACTGGTCAATCGCGGCCGGGTGTTTGTGGTGGCACGGCGCCGCCGATCCTTTGGATTTGAAGACGCCTACTTGATGCGTATTAACGCCATGTCCGGCGCCGTGGAGTTTCGTACGCATATCGGAAGCGCTTCCACCGGTTCGTTTGGTTTCAAACGCGCCACGACATCGATGACCGCCCTCGATGGTGACATGGTGTTCACCTGTACCAATCTCGGAACGATTGCCGCGCTGTCGGCCGACACGGGAACGGTGCGATGGCTGCGGCTCTATCCGCGTGATGTGCAGAGTGGGGCGATGGAATCGACCTGGAGTTTGCGGACGCCGAGCAGTTGGGCGTTCAACCCGGCGATGGTTTCAGACGGTCGTCTCTTCGTGCGTCCGCTTGACGCCTCGGCAGTGCTTATGGTCGGTGCGGATGACGGAAAGTTACTGCGGTCGATTCCCGCCAAGGAACTGGGAGGCGCGGAAACGCTGCTGGGAGTGCATAACGATGTGCTTTGTGCGGCGGGTTCGAATGTCGCCTGTTTTGATGTCGCGGCCGGCGGGGCGCTGTGGTCGATGGAGTTGGATGAAGCCTGGCGTTTGAGCGGGCGCGGCGTTTGGATGGAGGACAAGCTGCTGATTCCCACGCGGTCGGGCCTGAGCACGTTCAAGGTGGCGAATGGTGAGCGCAAAGACGCGCCCTGGGATGCGCAGGGGCATAGCGGGAACCTGCTTGCCATGCCCGAGCAGTTGTTTGTCATCGCCGATACCACGATTTCGAGCTATGTACGAAAGACGGACCTGTGGAACTCGTTGCGTGCGCGGATGACGGCGGCGGCGAATGACCCGCTGCCGGCACTGGAGTTTGCGGAGATCGCGCTGCGCGGCGGTGACGATCGTGAGGCACTGGATCTGCTAAGCGAGGCGGTAAAGCGGCTGGATGCAAAAGTCGAGCCGCCGGAGATGCCAATCAAGCGTCGCTTCTTTGACGACCTGGTGCTCTTCGCTGAGACGCTGGCGCAGCGGGGAACCCTGGTGGTGGGTGATCTGGATCGCCTTTGCGAACTTGCCGCCCGATATGCGCCGGATGCCGCGGGGAACCTGCGGTATCGAATGCGCTGCGGAGCGCTGTTTGAGAAACTTGGCAAACCGGATGTGGCCACGGCGCTTTATCAACAGATCTTGCGGGATCGTTCGTTACGCGGTCTTACCGTGGACGAACCCGCCGGCAAGGCCATGGCGACAGAACAGACGGGCGGTGTTGTCGTCCAGGCTCGGATCGCGGAACTCATCACCAAGCACGGTTTACCGCTGTTCGCTACTTATGAGGCCGAAGCACGCGGTTGGCTGGAAGCGGGACGCGCGGCCCGCGATGCGGATCAGTTGACTCGAATTGTCGAGACGTTTCCCAACAGTGTTGCCGCGGGGGAAGCGATGGCCGCCCTCGGTGAACTTGCGCGCGACGAAGGGCGCTTTGCGGATGCGGCGCACATTCTGACGCGCACCTACCATCGTTACGGCGAAAATATTGACCGGCCCCGTGTGATTGCACAGATCGCGGATAGCTATGCCCGCGCGGAACGGCCCGCCGCAGCGTATCGTTGGGCTACCAAGGGGGTACGTGAATTTGGCGATGCGGTGGTGGAGCGCGACGGAAAGTGGATGGCATTTCCAGAACTGCGGGCCGCAATTACGCCCAGTGAAGCGACCTGGGAGGCGCGGAAACCGAATTTCGCTCCGCCGTTGCAGCCCGTTCAGCCGTCCGCACTGCCGGAAGGGGCCACCATCTTGTCGCCGATGTTTGCGGACCAGTCGGGATGTGACTGGTCGCGCTGCTTCGTAAGCGGCTCCGACGGGATTCACGCCTACGATGGTTCCTCGGGGAAGTCCCTTTGGGAGCTACCCGCGACGATTCGGGGGGCGGTCGAGTTGCTGATCGCCCGAAAGGACGTTGCGGTCTTCGCGTCGCGGCATGAGATTTTTGCACTGGACACTACTTCAGGTGCGCGACGCTGGACGTATGGCACCATTCCCGCGGATGCGGACGACCCGAATCGCGATTGGGAAGAGGGTGGTGCGTTTACGAATCATGCGCTGCAGGATGACCAATTGGTCAGTGTGCGCGACAACGGACGACTTTCCAGTATTTCCGTAGCCACCGGAAATGAAATGTGGACACGAGAGGTCAAGGTGCTTCCCGCAGGTCGACTGCGCCTCGCCGATCCGTGGGTCATTTATCACGCGGTACTCGACGGGCCCACGGCGTTGTGTCAGGTCAACGCAGCCACAGGCGATTGGGTGGGGATCACGCCGACCGACGAGATTCGACCGGTGGAAGAGCTGTATGTCGCTCTGGATGGTCAGGTTATTTTTGTGACCTCCCAATCGATTGCGTCATACGATGTAGACGCAGGCGTTCGCCGCTGGCGAGTGAATCTGGAGGGACAGTTGCGCCAGTCTTCGCTGCGACTCGATATCGACGCCGCCTATTTCACCCAGAACGGTGAAACCGTGCGCAAGATTTCACTGGCGGATGGAACCCTGGTTTGGGAATCGCCGGCGGCACTGGAAGGGGGCGAAGACGATGTGACCATTGATCGTCAGGGCAAGGTGCTGCTGGTGAGCAGTCGCTCGGCTATTGTTGCCTTGGACGAATTAAGCGGGGAGGTCCTGTGGAAAGGGGCGACGCCGGAGAACGCCCGCTTTGTCCGCCGACTCATGGGCCAGGGCTTCGCCGCGTGCCTGCATCTTGGTTCAGAGGGGGCGGAGAGTGCGGTTTATTTCTATGACCTTCGCGATTTCAGCGGCGTCATCCCCGCACAAGGAGGCACTCTTCCACTCGGGGTGATGGAGAACTATCGCACCATGTCGGTATACGACGACGGCCTCGTCATCCAAGAAGGAAACGACGTGCGATGGTGGGGAAAGTAAGCGATTCATTTGGCCGGTTCACTTGGCGTACTTTCGCGGGAGGTCAGGTGATCGGCTGGCAATTCGGACAAAAAAATGTTGAGCGACCTGACGTGACGATTCGTTCGACGAGCGCCTTGCAGCGACGGCAAGGCAATCCCTCGCGCTGATAGACGCGATGAAACTGCTGAAATGACCCCGGCTCGCCGGTCGCGCTGCGATAGTCCATGTAGGTGGA
>CAZKIN010000330.1:2117-4241 GCA_964552515.1 uncultured Phycisphaeraceae bacterium | reverse complement strand
CAGAGGTACAGTTCCCGGCTGCCCAGCTTGACTCCGAACCAGCGATAAGCGCGCAACCGCGCCGCCTGGTCATAGGCCTGGCGGCGACGATCCACGAAGAAGCGCAGCGGTTCGCCGCTCGATCCGCCGGTGTGCGCCTCGGTGAGACCGCCGGGAGATTGTGACCACAGCATGGCACCCAGGGAGGCCGCGATCTGGGCCTTGTCGAGCAGGGGCAATCGCGTCATGTTTGCGAGCAGGTCATCGGCCTGTGGATCGAGCGACGCGGCCCGGAAGCGCTCCCGATAGAACGTCGTATTGGCGGCGGCGTGTCGCAGCAGATCGCGCAGCTTCTCCAACTGGATGACACGCATCTGGCACGGTGAAAGCCACTGTGATTCCTCCAGCTCGCGCAGATAGCGCAGGGTCGGCCGGCCGAGCAGACGCTCATGCAGCGGATACAGCACATGCCGGACCAGTGCGGGAAGCATGAAGTCGTATGGGATCACATTGGAGTTTGATTCGGTCCCGCGAATCAGCGGGGGCGTGCGCGCGCAACGTCCGATTATTCATCGGAAATCGGGGCTTCCCGGTTGGGTTGCGGGGTTGGATTCCGGCTGGTGGTCCGGTAATGCAGCATGCCACGGCAGTGGCAATGGCAATCGCGGGTAATCCCTACTTCGCGGCTTTGACGAAGGCCTTGTATTCCTTCGCGTCCATCAGACCCTCGGGGTCGATGGGCCCGGTGAGTTTCAGCTTGATCATCCAGCCTTCGTCGAAGGCGTCTTCGTTGATCAGCTCCGGCTGGTCGGCCAGCGTTTTGTTGACCGCGATGACTTCGCCCTGCAGGCTGGTGAAGATTTCCGACGTCGCTTTGACCGATTCGACTTCCCCGATGGTGTCGCCGGGGTTGAACTTCTTGCCGACGGCCGGCAGCTCGACAAAAGTGATGTCGGTCAGCTCATCGGCGGCGTGCTGCGTGATGCCGATGGTGACGGTGTCACCCTCGATGAGAAACCACTCGTGCGTTTCGGAGAACTTGCGATCCGTCGGAAGTGTCATGACTTGGCATCCACTCGCGTTACTTGCCTGCTGATCTCTTGTAGAACGGCAGCGGCACCACGCGGGCAGGAACGCGCTTGTCGCTGATTTCGATTTCCAACGGTGTACCGACGGCGCTGAGCCGCGTCGCGACGAAGGCCATCGCAATACTCTTGCCCAAAGTCGGGCTGAGCGTGCCGCTGGTCACCTCCCCGATTTCCTTCCCTTCACCGTATACGCCGGCGTGCTGTCTGGCAATCCGCCGGCCTTCCAATTCCAAGCCGACCAGCCCATAGGGCAGGCCTTTCTCGACATACTTGCGAAGGGGGGCCGCGCCGATGAAATCCTTCTTCAGGTCCACGCACCACGCCTGACCGGCGGTCAGCGAATCCACATGCTCGGAAAGCTCATGCCCATACAGCGGCATGCCGGCCTCCATCCGCAGCGTATCCCGTGCACCCAATCCGGCGAACTTGATGACCGGGTGCGGGGACTGCGGCGTGCCCAGAAGGAAGGGCAACAGCATTTTCACCGCGCCCGCGGGAAGAACAACCTCCAGGCCGTCTTCGCCGGTGTAGCCGCTGCGATAGACGGTGATGCGGTTCATCAGGTAATCAAAATGTCGAAAGTGATAGCGCTTCAAATCGGCGAAGGTCTGGCCGGTGATCTGCTCGGCCAGTGGAATCGCCTGGGGACCCTGCAGCGCGATCATGGCAGTGGCCGTCGTCTGGTCGGAGATCTTGATGTCGCTGCCGCCGCGCTGCGTTTCCAGCCAGGCGACGATTTTGTCGCGGTTGGACGCGTTGCACACGATGCCCCAGGCATCTTCGTCGCGCGAGACAATGACGTCGTCCAGAATCCCCGCATCCTCCTTGCAGATGTGCGAATAGAACGAACGGCCGACCTCCGCGCCGGTCAAGTTGCGCGTGCAGATGCGGTTGAGGAACGTTTCGCAGTCCTTGCCGGTGAGCCACAGGCGGCCCATGTGCGACACGTCGAAGACGCCGCACGCGGTACGGGTGTGCTGTTGTTCCTGCTGAATGCCGGTATAGGAAATGGGCATGGACCAGCCGGCAAAATCCACCATCTTCGCGCCAAAGGCGA
>CAZKIN010000330.1:0-2017 GCA_964552515.1 uncultured Phycisphaeraceae bacterium | reverse complement strand
TAGGAAATGGGCATGGACCAGCCGGCAAAATCCACCATCTTCGCGCCAAAGGCGAGATGCGCGTCATACAGCGGGGTTTTGCTCAGCATTTCGGACATTGGGTCTCCCGATCCGTCACCAACGGATTCCGCAAGCGGAGCAGTGTAAACCGGGCCGCGGGACGCCGCAAGCGGTAGACTGGGCAATTTGCCCGGCGGCGGAAATGGCTTTGTTTTGCGATTTTTTTTCGAGTGTGCCACATGAGAGTCACTATTTCCGAAGCGCGGAACGAGCCGGGCACGCAAGCATGCCGTACGGACGGCAAATGGAGTAAGTGCGCTGCCGCGAGGTTGAGGTGGTCAGCCTCGAACTTCAGGACGCGGTTTCCTCGTCTTTCCGGGTCAGGTGGCGGCGCGGGCCGGGACGATCTTCGTTCAAGGCGCGGAGGCGTTTCAATTCGGCGAGCGCCCGGTGAATCTGGCGATCGAGCATGGATTCATAGCGCACGACATTGAGCAGGTCGCGCCCCTCGGGCAAGAGTCCCGCCAGGGAATGACGTACTCTCTCGGAGCGTGCGCGCTGCTCGGCGGCGCGCAGTTCGGCGGCGATCTCAGCCACTTTAGTCTCCAACTCGGGACGCTTGCGGGTGACATACAGCGCGTGCCGGGGGAGCATTCTTGCGTGGACCAAGTACTCGAATGGTCCTTTGTCCCATTCCTTGTCCCACTCGGTCACCTTCGCGGCCTCTTCCGGAGTACGGGTTTCTTGCGGCTTGGCATACAATGCAATCTTCACATCGAGCTGCGCAAGCTCAGCCTGAGCATCAGCGAGACGTTTGCGGATGCGGTCGAGGTCGTCGGTGGGGACGAATGGTTGGTCGTTGGTTTCGAGGGCGAGGGATTCGAAGCGATGGGCGCGGGCGAGCCGCCAATAACAGGTGGCGATGCGCTCGACGATGCTTTCTTCCAAGGGGCCGGCGGGCTGAAGTTCCTCGACCAAATCGGCGAGGAGTGAATCAAACTCTTCCTGCGATTCAGTACCGTTGGTGGTACTAACCACCACGGCTTTGGCGAGGAGGCCGTGCTTGATGGCGTTTTTGGCGACGGCCGCCTTTCCCTCGGGCGTGACCGGACCGGTGGATTTCCGGGCATTTTCACGATTGGCGGCGACTCTTTCCGCAGTGACTTGCATGATGTTCCCCCCTGTGAATTGCGATTCCGCGTGGCCGACGCATCCCCCATGCGCAGGCGCAGCCTTCCCCAAGGCTGCGGAATTCGGCACTCCGTACATATACCGAACATGCGGAAAGAAGTCAAGGGGGAAGCACCGATTTTTCGTAAGTGCAGTTGGATGCAGAGGTTACACAAAGGCAACAGGCAACAGGCAACAGGCAGGAGGCAGCAGGCAACAGGCAACGTGCAGGAGGCAACAGGCAACAGCTACAACGATTGAAGCACGGGGCAAATAGCAAGTGCAGAAAATCGAAAGTCCCGGACGGGGAGTGATGGCACACAAGTCAGCATGGCAGCGCGGCGCTGGGGTCTGAGATCAGGTGCCATTAGGGGGATTCGCACTGCGCGGCGGGGCACTAAATTCGAAGCGCGCGTTGTGTGTGGTGCAGCAGCGATCATGGAAGCGGGTACCCGGCTTTCTTGAGCACATCAACGTGCTTGGCCTTCAAGTACTCGATCAGACCGGCCTTAAACTCCTCGGTGGCAAAAATCTCCGAGACCTCCGCTTCTTCGCCGATAAAACTGTCTCCCAACTTGGGCACGCCGCCCTCTTCCTGAACCACGACGTGAACTACTTTACCGGGGGAAAGGCGAGCATCCGGCGGGTTCCAGAAGAAATGGACGTATCCGACGCCGCCGTCGATGGTGGCGAGTAAACGGGCGCTCTGGTCTAATAATCCACGAGTCAAAACGGGAACTCCTTGATAGGCCCCCGGACCGGGTTTCATCGGTGACGCCAGAATCCTGCGATGGTTATTCTCAAGTTGTGCAAAATACTTGGTAAGAAACAAACGCTTCTGATCTTC
>CAZKIN010000329.1:2977-4251 GCA_964552515.1 uncultured Phycisphaeraceae bacterium | reverse complement strand
CGTTCCAAGGCCGCCTTGTACAAAACTTCAAATTTCTTAACGATGAGGAATCCAGAGGCCATTTTGAAGAGCGGTTCCAGAAAAGACAGCTAAACAAATTACGATTGCAGGGGAGCCTAGCTTTCGATCGGCCACTTGGTCAAGTCGTGCTCTCGTTGCTCAGAAAGTGTCACGACGTCGACACTGCGAACGTGGCCGCGAATGTATTCGGAATTCTGTTCATCTCCCCAACTCCAATCGCAACATACGATGCGTTTTCTGCGTAGCGGGAAATAGATGCACTTCCGCGCCGCGTTCGAGGAACCCCAGCGCACGATAGCAGCGCAGCGCCGGTTCGTTGTCCGGAAAGACCAGCAGCGACACGCGCAAACCGTCGCGTTCATTAAAGGCGATGCGCACCATCTCCGTCACCAGCGCGCGGCCCCAGCCCTTCCCGCGCAGGTCGGGCTTGATCAGGATGTGGCCCAGCCAGAAGTGTCGGGGCTCGTCGCGCATGGGATTCAATTCGCCATAGCCGATCATCGGCGCGGATTCATCCGCATGCAGGGCGTAGACCGCGCTGCCCGGTTTGTGCCAGGCATGGATCTTCTCGACGGTGAGCGGCGGCGGCGTGCCCGGAGCGAGGCGGCAGAGTTCCGCATCGCTGCGCACCCAGGAAAGTACTTCACGGACCAGGCGCAGGTCGAATGGCCGTACGAGGACGGGTCGGGGTGAAGGTTGACTGTCGCTTGGCACTTCAGAATGGGTCTTTCGCAGCCAGGACATTGGCCCCATGCCGTTTCCTGCGAACCACTGCACGTGAGGAGAGGAACGAAACCCCTGTCGGACTGCCCGGGACTGGATTTGAACCAGCACGTCCGTTAATAGGACACAAGCACCTCAAGCTTGCGCGTCTGCCAATTCCGCCACCCGGGCTGCTCGAAGGGGGAGTGTATCCGACCGGGGGAAAGCGTCAAATCGCTTGGAAAATCACCGCCTGCCACACCATGGAAACAGTCCAAACACCGCATCAGTCCTGATAACTTGCCTGTGGAAGCCGCATTTACCTTGACCCGAGTTCGCTCACCATGCTAACCTTTCAAAGGGCCTGAAAGTCCGTGGGAATCGAGGGTGCGTATGGAAGTTTCGCTTCATCCTGAACTGCAGGCATTCATTGATGCGCAAGTTAATGCCGGCCACTACCAGAATCCCAGCGACATGATCAACGCCGGCCTGCTATTGCTCCGCGACCACGAAGAGATGATGCCTGCGGACCCGGCGGAACTCGCGGAACT
>CAZKIN010000329.1:0-2877 GCA_964552515.1 uncultured Phycisphaeraceae bacterium | reverse complement strand
CGAGTCGGCAATTACCTGTTGTTCTACCGCACGGTCGCCGAGGGAATCGAATTGGTTCGTGTGCTCCACGGCGCGAGGGACCTACCGCAGCAATTCAAGCCGGAACCATAAACGCTTCGACAGTGACGGGCCGCTGCGCTGTGGCGCCATTCATAGATTCTTCACCAGCAGCAACCAGTTCCGACCTTCGTGCTGCCAATGCTCTTTCACCATGGGCCGCGTCGCCAGTTCCCCAAAACCATGCCGCTCGTAAAGTCGCCGCGCCCCGACATTCGCATCGGATACAATCAGACTCATGCGTCCCAGGCCCGCATTGCGCGCCCGCGTCTCGGCCATTCGCAACAGCTCCGTCCCGTACCCTTTACCCCGATGCTCCGGAAAGGTCGCCAGGATGTTGATGTACCACGTGTTGGCGGCCATGTTGCCCAATTCGTTCAGTGGCACCAGAGCCGCCGGGATATTCCCATCGGGTGGCTGCGGCGCGTCATCCCGTGGCTGACCAATCAGACACGCCGCCACCTGGCCATCCACTTCGCGGACCACGGTGTGCACAAAGGCAAAACCGCCGAGGCCGAGTCGGGCGCGCTCCAGACCCACCTCCCAGGCCGATTGCCCCGGCCGCGCGAACTTCGCCCACAAGTACAGCGGTAGCCCGTCGCCGGAAATGTTGACCAGCTCGGCCATCTGCGCCGCATCGGCACCGGTTGCGCGGCGAAAGGGTGGAATTAGTTGATTGACGGTCTCATTCATATCGAAAATCGTTTTGGGGTCGCGCGCCGTATTTGATAAGTAACCTTCCTTCGATGGGCGTGACGAGGAAAAGGTACGCTCGCGGTGCAATACGCGTGGTCAGAGTAGAGTCGCTAACTTCCATAGGCAATATCCAATATTTCACGCGCTGCGAATGCCTGGGGATATCGCCCTTCTATTTTTTGAATGACTCCGGCATCCACCAGTTTGCCGGTGTCCACACGTGCGGTTTCGTAGGAGACATCGCATGCGTCTCGAATATCACCGGCTCTTATGACCGGGTTCTTGAACATGAGCTCCACGATCTCGTGCATTCGCGGTCCCAGCCCACTTAGCTTTTCGTGATAGCTGTCTCTTAAGGATTGAAGTTTTCCGCACCGATCGATGGCGTCAGTCGCCTGCTCAATGGTCCCTCGTAAACAAAAATCAATCCATTCATCCCATTCACCATGCGTGCTGATCCGAAAAAGTCCGGTCACGTATTCGTGCTTATAGCGTTCAAAATATTCGCTCATGTACAGCCAGGGCATGGTCAGATCACACCACTTTGAAACGCAGAGCGACAGCAGCAATCTGCCTACACGGCCATTGCCATCTTCAAAGGGATGGATCGCTTCGAACTGATAGTGGACCACGAAGGCACGAACCAATGGGTCGAACGTGTCATCATTGGAGCCTAAGTACTCCATGAAATCATGGACACACACCGGGAGTTCGCTGATCGGCGGCGGAATATATTTTCTACCGCCCACGAAGTTTTGTTTGGTTCTGAACTCGCCGGGTCGTTTGTCCCTCCCACGGACGCCGGTCATCAGAATTCTGTGCAATAAGAGAATCAACTCCGCATTGAGCGGTTTTCCGGCGCTAATCCAATGGTGGCCCTCGCGCAGCGCAGCGTTGCAGTTGTAAACTTCCTCATTGGCGGGTTCGTCGCTCTTTTTGGATTCTGATTCGGGTTTCTCTGCGCCGCCGTGCATCGCCTGCTCATACAGCAAGAGTTGCTCGGGTGTCGTGTACGTTCCTTCGAGAATACTGGAATGGATCGCTTCGCGTCGCTGCAGCGGTCTCAGCAGCAACGAGGGATTGGGCAGGATCCCTTTGATCTGCTCCAGCCTTCCGACGTGGTGCTCTGCTTTGGCGACCAACGGCCATAGGTCCGGATGCATCCGCCAGAATCCCGGCAGCGGCCCCGGCACAAAGGCGAAATCTGCGCCTGCTTTGGTAGTAATGGGGACGACCTTGCCGGGCTTGGCGTCCGTAAACTGTTTCACTTCCATAGCTCATTCTCTGCGAGTGGCCACTAACTTGCAAATTATACGTCATATTTCTGCAATTGCAAACAGTGACACAGAAATAATGTTGCTTTTCTGTAATCTGTATGGGCTTTCCTCGAAATCTTGTTGGTTGATCGCTTTAGCCCATCTATTCCATAGAAAGCGGCAACATTCGTGTTACCGTTCAAAATGGCAGGGAGTAGCTAAGAACAGGGTTACCAAGGCGCGCGTTGTCCAGGGTCAAGTTTGCGAAAAAGAAGTGACCGATACACCGTCATGGAGCGGCGACAATTCAACTGCTGGGACTTGTTCTTAATCGGTGGAGTTATTCTCGCTTCAGCCTTTTTCGGTCGAAGTGTCGCACTGTAATCGCCCGTCCCACCGCCAATTGGGTCTGCTTTTTCAACCGGATGATTCCAATATCAGACCTGAATCCCTTTGTGGAAGGCGGCCAACATCAACAGCGCGGAGGGTGCAGGCTGCGGCTCTGTAGCGAGCCTGAGCCCAATTGTTCAAATGGCACCTATAAACTCCCCACAGCACTGCGTTTTCTCGGCCGATTCGCCGCTTTTTCCTTTTTCTCGCTCCCACTCGTCCGGGCCATTATCATAGGCCAAATGGCGGCGATCACGCTTCAGAACATCACCAAGCAGTTCGGCACGCGGATTGTCCTGCAGGGGGTCAACCTGCAGCTTCCGAGCGGTGAGACCATCGGCCTGGTCGGGCCGAACGGGGCGGGCAAAACCACGCTCTTCCGCATGATCACCGGGCAGATGGACCCGGACTACGGGACGATCACCCGCTCGCGCGGGCTCGAAATCGGCTATCTGGAGCAGGAGCCGGACGTTTCGCT
>CAZKIN010000328.1:0-4255 GCA_964552515.1 uncultured Phycisphaeraceae bacterium | reverse complement strand
GCGGAACATCGTGCCCCGCGAGGAAGGAAACGGCGTCGTGCCGCGCCGCAATGTCGGCGGCATTGATCAGCGGATATCGCAGGAATTGCCGCAGTTTTCGAGCCCCCAGCGGATGCGTTGTCCGATCGATCGCGGCCAGCAGCGACCCTTCCTTCTGGCCGCCGCGCAAAGTCGATTCAATCTCCAGCGAGCGCCAGGTGCCGTGATCGATTTGCAGGAAATCCGCGGCAATTCGGCGCTTGATCGATTGCACGTGCGGCAGCGCGGTGCGCTGCGTATCGGCCAGATATTGCAGCACCGCGCCCGCGGCGCAGAGTGACGCGTTCATGGCATCCCAGCCGAAACCTGCAAGGGTGGCCACCTCGAAGTGCGTGAGCAGCGAGCGCTCGGCCTGGTAGTTGCCGAATTCATGGAGCGGGCGGCGCGTGACGGCGCAGCCGCCGATCTGTCGAAGCTGTTCGGCGAGGCGCTCGGCATCGGAGTGCCGTTCGTCGTCGATCAATATTTCGGCGGGGGCAAGGCGGACCAGTTCGTCGAGGAGACTGCTGCGGGTCACATCCAGCGCTTCAAATCGCCCGGCGGAAAGCTCGATGACCGCACAGCCAACTTCGTCTTTGCGCAGGCAGATGGCCGCCAGGATGTTGTCACTGCGATCGGGCAGCAGCGTTTCGTCGGTCAGCGTACCGGCGGTGACGATGCGGGCGATGTCGCGTTTGACCACGCCCTTCGCGAGTTTGGGGTCTTCCATTTGTTCGGAGACGGCCACCCGATGACCGGCGGCGATAAGTTTGCGGAGGTAGGCATCGAGCGCATGATAGGGAATGCCGGCGAGTGGCACGGGGTTGGCACTGTTTTTGTCGCGCGAGGTGAGCGCGATGCCGAGTACTTTCGAGCAGAGAATGGCGTCGTCGTAGAACGTCTCGTAGAAGTCGCCCATGCGAAACAGGAGAACTGCGTCGCCCACCCGGGCCTTTTGTTCGACATATTGCTTCATGGCCGGCGTCAGGGAATCGGTGGGCAGCGATGCGGGCGCGGGCTTGCTTTTTTCCTTGGGTGGGGACGCGGCTGCGGCGGCATCGGGTGACATGCTGCTTACTGTAGCGAACCGGGTAAGCTGGGCAATTACCCGCCCATACCATTGGTCCGCGCGATTTGATAGAATTGCGGATAACGCCAGCACGACCCGAGAAAGTTGTTACTCACCTTGGCCGGTTCGCGCTGTCTGGAGGGATGGAGGGGAAGTGCGCGGCTGGTGCACTTCGGGCTGGATAATTTTTCTTCGCAACGCGGAAGGAATGCGCTCCGATGCCGGATGCCGCCAGAGTTGCCGACAGCACCGCACACGGTACACCCCTGGCGCCCGGGCCGGGGAGCTTGGACGTCATGATCGGCTACATGCCGGCATGGCGCGCGCTGCCGTCGGGCATGGGTGCGGGCATCGAGAAGGCGGCCGACACCATGAAAGATTTCATGGGCTCGGCCTCTTTGACGCCGGCGCAAACGCCGAGCAAATTGGCCGACGTCTTTGCGGCCATGGGTCAGGATGCGGGCAAGGCGGCGGGTGAGGGCGCACCCGGTGCGCCGGCAGGTACGGCCGCTGGCGCGACGGCATCGATCACAGCCAATGTGGCACTTACGACGGCCTACACTGCGGCGGCGGCCGTTCCCGGTGGGGAACCGGCGGCGCGTACGGCGTATACCGAAGGCATCAAAGCAGCCGCCGCGGCGGCGGCCATCTCGGCCATGAGCGCGATGGCCGGCGTTTCCGATATGCACATCTGTCCGATTCCCTGTCCCATACCTCCGCACGGTCCGGGGTTTGTCACCAAAGGCAGCAAGAGTGTTTTCATCAACGGGCTACCGGCCGCGCGAAAAGGTGACAAGGTTTTCGAGGCGTGCGGCGGATCAGACCCCATTCAAGTGGGCTGTCCTACGGTGCTGATTGGCGATGACGGCGGTGGACCGGCTTCCGGTGCGGCGGCGGCCGCGCAGCAACAGGCGGTCGAGGATGCGATCGAAGAGGCACAACTGGAGAGCCAGGCGCAGTCAACGACGCAAGCGTTGTCGCAGGCGGCACAATCCGGCGCGCCGCTGGTAGAAGTCTGTCCGATCTGGCCGAAAGTGCCGGGATCCACGCGGGACACCAAACACCAGATCGCCTTTCAGGTAATCAAAGATGAAACGGGTGAGCCTTGTCCGAATGTGCGGCTGAAGATCAAACTGCCCGACGGTACCGAGGAGATGCACACGACGAATAGCAACGGGATGATCGAGATTGACGATATCGATACGCCGGGGAACTGCGAGATTCTCGAAATGCACGATGATAAGGCGTATGAAGTGGTGCGGGTGGAATCGACGTAGCGCAGGGAGCGGGCGGGCGGCATGGGATTTGACCATCGCGACAATGCGAAGAAGTATGTGCGGCGCGACGGCGACACGCTGGAGACCATCGCGCAGCGCGAAACGCAAGGCGAACCCGCGCTGACCGCTGAAGATCTGTCCAAGTTCAACTTCGGGACTGTCGACCCGGACACGGTGGATGAATTTCTGCGCGACGAACTGGGGACGGTGCGGCGCGACGCGGACAACCATTTCATAATTTCCGCCAATGATCAGGGACCGGGCGAACTGCTGATTCCCAAGCCGTTTAAGCGCGGCGGGTTCCCCGTGGATCAGAAGCATGTTCTGCACGTGAAGGTAAAGGAAGCGCCGCCGCAGTTCATCGCCTGTTTCGGCGTGCCGGGCATTACGTTTGCTTTTGATAAGTCTTATGTGCGGAGCACGGTGGTTGATCAGTTGGAGCAACTGGAAGTTGCCGCGAACAACAATCCGGATGTCCGCATCATGATCTTCGGACACACCGACAAGGTGGGCAGCGAGGATTACAACAAGAAACTCTCGGAGCGCCGTGCGAAAAGCGTTTTCGCGTTCATCACCAACGACACGGACATCTGGGAGCAGCTGTACAATGAAGAGAACTGGGGGCTGAAAGTCGTTCAGGACATTTTGCAGTCGCTGGGTCGATACAACGGCCCGATTCACGGCACACAGGATCAGCCCACCACGGATGCCATCAAGCAGTTTCAGCGGGACAAGGGTCTGGAGGATGACGGCATCGCCGGGCCGATCACCCGGAAGGAACTGTTTGCGGAATACATGTCGGGCGCGCACGACGTAGAAATCGAGGCGGACCGCTTCATGGACCCCAAGCACATGGGCTGCGGGGAATTCAATCCGGAGCTGGATACCGAAGCGGCGCACGAGCCGAACCGCCGGGTGATGTTCTATCTGTTTCACAAGGATCGACTTCCGAAACTGCCGTGCAAATCGGGCGACATGGCACCTTGCAAGCGGCAGATGTCGCCCCTGACGCCGCGCTTTCGCAACACTTTTCATTGCAGTTTCTATGACAGCATCGCGCGGCAGTGCCCCGATGAAGTTCAGCCGCCCACCAAAGTGGGGACCATCAAGCTGACATCCACGGGCATCACGGATGACAAGAAAGTGTCACATGGTGCGCCGGTCGCGTTGAATGACGATCATGACTGCGACCAGTTCCAAGGGGCGACGCCGACGGCCGGCGCGCGGGAACTGGAACCGATTTTCGATCTGGATTTCATTGGTGCGACGCCCGCCGAGGACGACCTGCTCGAAATCAAGTTGAGCATGGACGATAAGCCGAACAACGGATCGGTGGAACTGAAGATCACCGCAGGCGCGGACAAGGTGCGGGTCTGGAAACAGGCGACCAAGGGGCCGGCCGCGGATGTGGTCGCGCTGCCGCTGACCCTCCAGATGGCGGATCTGCCGAAGAGGCTGTTTGTCGAAGGACTTAAGGTCGGCAAAGTCAACTTCGAGGCCAACTGCACGCACAGCGGCGGCTCGAGCACGGACTCGCTGGTGGTGAACGTGGTCACGCTTACCGAAAAGCAGGGAGGAACGCGGCGCATCATTTACAGCTACGACACGGAGATCGAGTTCAAAGTGGAGGGCGCGCCGGCGAACTACACCTTTGAGTGGGACCTGGATGGCGACGGAAACTTCAATACCTCTGCCGCGGAACAGGCGAACACCACCGCATCGGCGAAATGCAAGTACGGACTGCTGGACGACGCTAGCACCGTGAAACTGGAGCGCATTGTGGCCAACACGCGCAAGCTGACCGATGTCGGCGTCAAGCTCATGGGGGGGCTGGTACTGCGGCCGCCGGCGCGCACGCGCATTGGCGGGACGACAACGCGGGGGCTTCGCA
>CAZKIN010000327.1:0-4278 GCA_964552515.1 uncultured Phycisphaeraceae bacterium | reverse complement strand
GTAGTTTTGCGTGCGTGGACCATGCCACCCTGCCGCAACTGTGCACCCACGAATGGAAAGCAAAATGCACCACGAAGGACACGAAGAGCACGAAGGGAAGAATAGAACTGCCAGCATGGCGGCGCTGCGCTGAGTCAGGAAAGTTGGAGGGCGACTGACTATATTTTGGCACTGACGGTGCCGCGAGTTAGTCCACATGTGGCCTGCGCCTGGCCATGCCACCAGCCTTGTTGGCCGTCGTGAGGCAGGCGCGGGCTCGTTTGAAGGTGCATAGGTGAGAACAGTTGGAACACGACGTGGGTGCACCGACGTGATCATGGCACACGAGCTCAATCGAAGAGATAGCGGGCGTCAAAGGCTCCGTCATGCAAGCGCAGCATGGATAGCAGTACTCCTTGTAATCACGCTGCTGTTGATGGTCAGCCTGGTTTTCAATGTAGGTTTTCGCGTCGGATTCGGCCGACTTGCGTACGGAGAATACGGCATACCCTTCCTGCCAGTCGAATCGCCTGCGCGCAGCTGATGCGTAGCGCACGGTCGCCGTAGACGGCCCCAACCCCCGGGAGCGCAAGTCGAGATTCGACGAAGCCCCAGTCATGTTTTTCTCAAGTTTTCCAGCCAGTTACCGACAGGTAGTTAATATGGCAACTGCGACCCCCGTACCGTCCACTTACTTAAATGCAACTTCCGCGCAGACCGTGCAAACCGGACACACTCTGTTCCGCGGCGTGGTCTATGGCATGTTTTTCTTCTCGGGTCTAGCTTCACTAACGTGCGAGATTGTCTGGTTTCGCCAGTTACAGTTTGTTCTGGGCAGTTCGACGTTTGCGGTCAGTGTGGTTGTCGCCTGTTTCTTCAGCGGACTGGCGCTGGGAAGCTGGTGGGCAGGCCGGCTTACGGACCGTTGGACCCAACTGCTGCGCAACTACGCGTTTCTCGAACTCGGGCTCGCCATATTGACTCCCATCGTGGGGTATTTCCTGTCTCAATGGCATTCGTGGATCGGATACCTCGTTCCATGGATGGAAATCGGCTCGCAATCTTCCGCCCCCTTGATGGTTGTCCTGAGCATGGTGATTCTCCTTCCTCCGACGACCCTGATGGGCGCGACGCTTCCGATACTGGGAAAATACCTGGTCAAACAGCATTCTGAACTGGCTCAGCGCATCGGCTTGCTGTACGCGGTCAACACGCTGGGCGCGGCCACAGGATGTCTCCTCGTGGCATTCATCCTCATCAGTTCTCTCGGACTCTACCATTCGGCCCTGGTTTCTTCCGCGATCTACGGGGGGATCGCGATGACGGCTCTCATCCTGCATGCGCTGCTGCCGGCTTCCGAAAGGGCAATCCTTTCCGGCGAGGGACAAAGGGCACCGAGGCCCGCGCCGACGGCGACGGATGCCGAGGTTTCGGTCAAACCTCTGCTGGTCGTGTTCATGTTTTCCGGTTTTGCCGCCATCGCCTACGAAGTCCTGTGGTTTCGGCTACTCACGTTTTTCAATTACCGGACTGTTTACACATTTTCCTCCATGCTTTTTTGCTATCTTCTGGGGCTGGTCCTCGGGGCGTATATTTGCGCGCGCCATCTATCGAGCAGAAAAGAGAAGTTGCTGGAGTATTTCGCGTCCATCCAGCTGATGCTGGCGATCACGGCGTTCGTCTCCTTTGCGCTGCTTGGCTACTCCGGGCCTTTCCTGCACTACTTTTTCCGCTTAACGGAATGGATGAATTTGCCGGATGTGATTGGCGGTCTGGTTTCGCTCCGCGATCTTTCCGTTTTGGCCCTGTCCATCACGGTGCTTCTCGTTCCTACGACCCTGCTCGGGATTACCTTTCCCCTTTCTGTGGAACTGGGCGTAAGCCGTTTGGCTCTGGCGGGATCGCGAATCGGAACGCTTTACGGGCTGAATACACTCGGGGGGGTCATGGGTTCGCTGGTTGCGGGTTTTGTTCTTCTTCCCTGGCTGGGGAGCCAGGGAGGTTTCATGGTCATCATCGCTGTCAACCTTGCCTTGTTCTTTGTCTTGTGGCGGACCCAGCCGGCGCTGCGTCGCAATCCTACACTCGGTCGCCAAGGCGCGATCACGGCAATGTGTCTTATTGTGCTGTCCTTCGCGGTGGGGACGCAGTACCTGAAAGACATGATGCTGAAGTATACCGATGCCAAAGTCCTGAGTTTTCGCGAAGACGCCGATGCGACGTTTGCGGTGCTTGAGTATGACTATCCGCACACCGGGCGGTTCCAGCAACTGGTCGTGAACGGCGCATCGCTCGCCAATAATCGCATGGAAGGGCGACGTTACATGGCGCATCTCGCGCACCTGCCGGTGTTGTTGCATCCGAACCCCGAGACCGCGGCGGTGATCGCCGTCGGGACCGGAACGACAGCCGGCAGTCTTACACTGCATCCGTCGTTGAAAACGATTTGGACCGTTGATATTTCTCAACATGTCTTCGATGTCGCGCCGCACTTTGTGCCGATTAACCAGTCATTTCTGGAATCTCCGCAGGTCAGGCCCGTGGTCGCGGACGGACGGCATTTTCTTAACGTGACGGAAGAGCGCTTTGATGTGCTGACTTTTGAACCGCCGCCCCCCGTCGAGGCTGGTGTCGTTAATCTGTACACCCGGGAGTTTTATCAGCTCGCGAAAAAGCGATTGAAAAAGGGAGGTATCCTCTGCCAATGGATCCCGTTTCACCTCGACATGGACCGCGAAGTCATTAACCGCATGCTCCTCCGGTCGATTCTTGATGAATTCCCGCATGTTTCGCTGTGGTTTCCGAATGCCCTGGAGGGAACGGTGATCGCGTCCATGGAGCCATTGGAGATCCGGTTTGACCAGATTGCACAACGAATGGAGCACGTGCCGCTGCAGGAGGCGATGACAGGATACGGATTCGGCAGTCCGGAGCAGCTCCTGGCCACATTCGTGACTGCCGACAAGGCCCTGCGGGATTACGTCGGCGACGCGCCGCCGGTTACGGACGATCATCCCCGGGTCGAACATTTCAACCCCTATCCCATTAAACCTTTCAACTTCTCATACCTGGAACCGTTCCGCCGGCCGCTTCGCGAGTATGTTGTGTCTGGATCGCCTGAGCCGGCCGTGTTGAACCAGAGCATCGAGGTAATGGAATCCATTTGGGCGAATCCGCGTTGGGGCTCGACCGCGGATCGTGTTCGGGCCAGGCAGGATTTCCGGAAAGCCTTGTCGCTGGATCCCGAAAATCACTTCTTGCACTATGCGATGCAGCAGCTGGACTTTTTGGACGCGCGCGAAAAGTCGAAGTCCTGAAGCCGCTTCTCCGGCCGTTCGTCGGCGAGGAGGCATGGGGAAGCGCAGCGTCGCGATGCCCATCAACGGTCGCAAAGTTGGGCGTCACCCTCTCATTGGTGGTGACCGCTCAATGACCCCGGCGCCGCGCCGGGACAAAAGGCTTGACGACACCTGACGAGTACGTAACACCTTACATTGCTGCGCGTTTGTTCGCGTAACGCGTTGCGCTTGGCCATGCCATCCTGCCGCAACGATGCGCCCGCGAATGGAAAGCAGAATGCACCACGAAGGACACGAAGAGCACGAAGGGAAGAACAGAATTGCCAATTACGAGCCACGCATTACGGAAGGCACGCGGGAGTGAGAGAGCGGCAGCGTATGTCACGATGGTGGCACCGCGCACGATTCCGTCAGGACATGGCCACGCATGGGAATTTGGTGCGCAAGGGAAGTTCATTGTTTCTTGACGCTTGAGGCCATTCGTAGTTTTGCGTGCGTGGGCCATGCCACCCTGACGCAAGTGCCCATGGTCAGGCACTATCGCTCCGTTATTTCTGGTACGTATCGACGAGGTGCTGCACGACACCGGGGTCGGCCAGGGTGGTTACGTCGCCGACCTGCTCCGGTGTGCCTTCGGCGATCTTGCGGAGGATACGCCGCATGATTTTTCCGCTGCGCGTCTTGGGCAGGCCCGGCGCCCAGTGAATGACATCCGGCGCTGCGTGTGCGCCGATTTCCTTCCGCACATGGAGCGCAAGTTCCTTCTTGAGTGCGTCGGTGTATTCAATGCCGGCTTTCAAGGTGACGTAAGCGTAAATGCCCTGACCCTTGATGTCGTGCGGATAGCCGACGACCGCCGCTTCCGCGACGTGATGATGCGACACGAGCGCGCTTTCAATCTCGGCCGTACCCAGGCGGTGACCGGACACGTTGATGACATCATCCACGCGGCCGGTGATCCACCAGTAGCCGTCGGGATCGCGGCGGCAGCCGTCGCCGG
>CAZKIN010000326.1:2976-4297 GCA_964552515.1 uncultured Phycisphaeraceae bacterium | reverse complement strand
CCGGAAGGCATCGCGGTCAGCAAGCTGCTCATCGCGTCGGCCGTCGACATCGAAAGCGAATATTATGTGGCCGTCGTGCTGGACCGGGCGAAGCGCTGTCCGGTGATCATGGTATCGCGCGAAGGCGGCGTGGAGATCGAAGTCGTCGCCCACGAAAAGCCGGAAGCCATTGTGAAATGCTGGCTGCACCCGCACCTGCGTCTGCTTGATTTCCAGGTAGCGCAGCTGGTCGGAGCGCTGGGTTTCACGGACAAGGCGCAGGCATCGGCCGCGGGCAAGGTCATTCGCGGGCTGGTGGATGTGTTCTACAAATACGATTGTGCATTGGCCGAGATCAACCCGCTGGTCCGCACGCCGGCCGGCGAAATTCTGGCGATCGACGCCAAGATGAACTTTGACGACAACGCGGTGTTTCGCCATGCGAAGCTTCAGGAGATGTTCGACCCGACGGAAGAAAACCCGATGGAGCTCGCCGCCAAGGAGCATAACCTGTCGTACATCGCGCTCGACGGCAACATCGGCTGCCTGGTCAACGGGGCCGGGCTGGCGATGGCGACCATGGACATCATCAAACTGCATGGCGGCATGCCCGCGAATTTTCTGGACGTCGGCGGATCGGTCACGGCGGCGGGAGCCATCGAGGCGTTTCGCATCATCCTCTCCGACCCGAAGGTGAAGGGCATCCTGGTCAACATCTTCGGCGGCATCGCGAAATGCGACACCATTGCCGAGGCGCTCATCACGGCCGCGAAGGAAGTCGGGTTCAAGGTGCCGGTCATCGTGCGGCTGGAAGGGACCAACGTCGATCGCGCGCGGCAACTGTTGAAGGAAGCGGCGCTGCCGGAACTGGTCACTGCGGCCGACCTGACCGATGCGGCGAAGAAGGTGTGCGCGCAAGTCAAAGCAGCGTGATGACCGTTAAGGGTCAGTGATGCGCGGCGTGGCTGGCTGAATGGCCGGTGCTTATTCCAAGCAATTGTTTGTAGTGCTGGTCGTAC
The DNA here is from genome assembly GCA_964552515.1 of uncultured Phycisphaeraceae bacterium. GTDB lineage: Bacteria > Planctomycetota > Phycisphaerae > UBA1845 > UBA1845 > JACQXM01. Next base: position 3,299 of record CAZKIN010000326.1, on the reverse strand, counting down.
AGCGCCCACACGCGCTGCTGGTCAAAATTTTCAACCACCCACGCGCGGCCGGCCGCGCCCATGCGCTGACGAAGCCCAGCATCTCCGGCCAGTTTCTCAATGGCTGATTGCAGCGCTTCCGGTTCAAACAAAGCAACCAGCAGGCCGGTCTGGTGAGGTCTGATCGCATCGCGGCAGCCTTCGATGTCCGACGCAATGACCGGCAGACCCGCCGCCTGGGCTTCGAGCAGCACATTGGCGAAACCTTCGCGGTGACTGGGCAGGATGAGAAAATCCATGGCGCCATAATAGGCGGCCGTGTCGGATTGCCAGCCGGTGCGGGT
>CAZKIN010000326.1:0-2876 GCA_964552515.1 uncultured Phycisphaeraceae bacterium | reverse complement strand
CGCAGGGATGGTGACACAGAAATGACACTGTGCGCGAGGATGGAGGGAATCCGCTGCGACCAGCGCATCATCAGGGCCGAAAGGAGATTCTGCCGCTGATAGGCCAGGCCGCGCAGCAGATGTACCACTTTGGCGCCGCCAGCCAGCCGCGCCGCGATCGCCCCCACCAGTGCGGCCTTCGGCGTACTCACCTCAATCATGTCGAACCGCTCACGGCGAAAGAACCGAAAAAGCTGCACCAGCGCCGTTAGATCGGTAAACGGTGACACCGCACGGGTCAGATCGGCGGTGAACAGTTTCACGCCGCGCGCCCGAATGGCATCCGCGACCTTGGTGTGGCCGCAGACCACGGTCACGTCGTAGCCATGTGCACAGAGGTACTCCAACCGACCCCGGCAGAGGTTCTGGATGGTTATGTCCGCCGTGGCCGCCACGCAAAGTTTGATGGGGCGCGGCGGCGCGGCCGGCTCCTCATGATGGTGCGGATCGTCATGCCCGTGATTCGTCGACATCGATCCCCATTGTGGATGGACGACGCACGATTGTCGATTGCATCGCCGGCATTCTTTGAGGATGCAACCCGCTACACAATTCTTTTTGCGAAATGAATCAACCGTCCGGTCTCGTGGTAACCGGCCGCCAGGTGCGCCGTCAAACTGATTTCGTTGTGGACCACACAGTCAGAAGCAATCTCAGTGCATCCTCTTTCCACTGCCCAAGATTCGACCGCGCAAAGCAGTGCGCGTCCCACTCCGCTGCGGCGATGCGCCGGATCGACCCACCACCCTTCGACATATCCGACCGGATTCGTTTCGCAGCCGATGGCATGCGGATGAATGGACGCCTCGACAAAGCCGCAGAGCATTCCCGCATCTTGTTCGGCCACGAAAACGATCTGCCGCTGGTCGGCGACAATCGTGGCCATTTCGTTCTCATGGCGCGGCGTCGGACAATCGGGCCACAGTTCGCACCGCATGCGCAGCCATTCCGAATGATCGCCGGGCTGTAAACAACGGATGTTCATGCCATTAAGTCACGATTCGACGCTATGAATTGATCAGGTGCCGGATTGCTTGCGCACGATCATGTCGAAGTTGCGAACCAGGCCGGTGTACACACTCCACACGATGAACGCGTAAAGCAGCGCGGCCACGATGCTGCCGATGAAGGAGGCCACGCGTACTTCCTGTGAATGCTGTTCGAAGTTTTTTACCGTGTCATAGAGCCGTGCGGGATCAACCAGGTTCAGGACGGCCGTGAACGGGGCGAAGGGTGAAAGGAACGCCCCGAAGTCCTGTCCGCCGGCACTGTCCACGATCGCCAGGATGAGCATCGACGCGACACCGAACAAAACGATGATCAGGCCGACGCTGTACATGACCGCCGTCACGTTCTTCCGCGAGACGAGCGAGATGCGCAGGCCGATCACGCAGGCACACGCGGTGTAGAGAATCATGAGTACGCCCAGCAGCAGCCATGTTTCCAGCCAGATGGCGGGCACCGCGGGAGCGTCGCCCAGGCCGATCAGACCGAAAATGAGCAGAAACGCCACCGGCCCCAGCAGCAGTGGGGCGGCGAAGCTGACCAGTCCGCGCAGTTTTCCGAAGAGGATGTATTTGCTGGTCAGCGGCGTGGTGAGCAGGATGTCGACCGTTTTCGATTCCTTCTCCTTGGTCATGGAGGTGGCGGCCGTGTTGGTGGCGATGATGATGGCGATGGAGAAAAGGACGAGGATCAGCCGCGAGGCCCAGGTGCGCACCTCGTCGCCGGGCATGTCACCGGAAAGGTGAGCGATGAGCAGCATGAACATGCCCGCCGCACCGCCGAGGATGAGCGTCCAGCGGAGAATGGCCCCGCCTCCGCCGCGGGTCTTGGCTTCGCGCCAGGCGACGGGATTGTGCCAGACGGTGCGCGGAGTGCGCTTCCGTTCACCGCTTCCTCCTTTTCCGCGCTTCCATAGCATGCTCCACCAGGTTGGCTCGCCGGTTTTGGCGCTGCGTCGGACAAAGAACATGCTGCACAGGGTGAGGACCAGCGCGAGGAGCGAAGTCCAGAGCACATAAGCCGCGGAGGGTGATGCGAGTGCGAAACGCGCCAGGCTGCCGTGACCGCCCATTTCACCGGCCGGTGGTGTGTAGACGCGGTTCAGTGCTACATCCAGCGCAAGAAAGGGGTGCAGCGGCGTAAGCCAGCTCATGCGCTTGCCCGCGATGTTCGGCGGCGAGGAGTCCAGCCACGTCGCATCCCATTGACCGAGCAGGTAGACGCTGAGCAGGTAGAGCCCGATGAGCAGGTAAAATGAGAAGATGGTGCCGCGCGTGCCGAGGCGGGTCATGGCAATGAAGATGGCCAGAGCGCCGGTGAGCATCGCGGTCGCGCCGGACAGCGCGAAGCTCTCGAACACCTGGCGCGAAGTCACGCCGCCATAGACCATGGTCATCAAAAAAATCGGCAGGCCGGCGAGAAGCAGAATGATGACGAAGTACAAACGGCTCATCAGCGAACCGAAAACGATTTGTGCGCTGGAGAGCGGCGTGGACAGCAGGATGTTAAACGTCTGGGCGTCGCGTTCCTGCGTGATCGCCCCGGCGGTGAAGATCGGCGCCAGGAAACACATCAACGCAAGCTGCGTGGTGGCCGCGAATTTGAACGTCTGCGACGCACCCTTGGCCAATTCCGCCAGCGATGCGCTCTGTCCGCTGATGGACACAAAGAGCGACGTCAGTACCACCGCGAGCAGCGCGCACAGGTAAGCGACGCGCAGCCACAGGTGCCGCGGGCGGCGCGAGGCACCCTGCACCACGCGAACCAAAATGGGGTTCGCGGGCAGCAAGTGCCATATCCAGAGCCATAATGATCGCAATGCGGTCGTCATA
>CAZKIN010000325.1:0-4301 GCA_964552515.1 uncultured Phycisphaeraceae bacterium | reverse complement strand
CAAGCGATATCTTTCGCATGACCCCACCCCCAGACTTTTCGGCCCTCGGTCGATGTGTGCCACCCCGGCGGCATTGATTGTACCCGTGCCTGGAGGCGCGAAACAAGGGGGGATGGCGGGCGGCAAAAAAAGAGGCGAAAAGGGGGCGCGGCAGGCACGGCACTGACTCGACGGGCCCGAAGGCACGGAAAAGCAGCTACCGCGCGAGGAACAAACGCCACGGCGCTGCGCCTGGGCATGGCCGACGACGCGATCAGGAGGGCGGTGCGAGGGCGAAATCAGGTACAATCCGGAGAATTCCTTGGGAGGCGGCGTGGCGCCGCGGTATGATAGCCGTCTTGACTGCGAGTCGGATTCCGTCGCAGCACAAGTCAAACACCAGGCGGGCCGTATGACGAATCGATTGCCGACAAGCGTGTTTTTTTCCCGGGGAAGGGTCCGCTGGACCGCGGGGCTGGCGTTTCTTCTGAGCGCAACCGGCGCGGCGTTACAGGCCGACCCGCTCGTTCATCGATCCAAATCCACGGGTCAACCCTCCTTTATTTCACTCCGAGCGGAACCGCAGCGTACAGCAGGGGTCAGCGACGCACCGGCGCGAGCTGTGCTCAAGGGACACGGGGCGCTGCTCGGGATCGCCAGCGTCGATGAGCAACTGCGCCTGATGCGCCTGGAAACGAAGGACGCGCTGGGATATGCGCACGCGACGTATGCGCAGGTGCACCGCGGCGTACCGGTATTCGCCTCGGTTCTTAAAGTGCATTTCGACACCGCCGGTCGGGCAGTGTCCATTAACGGTCACTTCCGGGCCATTCCCGATTCACTGAACGTGCAACCGGCGCGGACGGAGGCGGAGGCCGTCGCGGCGGCGCGCGAGGAGTTCGGGCACGCCGACGCGCTGGTCGACTCGATCGTGCTGGAGATCGTGGACCCCGGATGGTACGGAGATCCGCCGATCGGCGCGCGGCCGGCCTATCGCGTGGTCCTGGCCCGGGGCGACGGGGCGCAGGCGGAATCGTTTTTCGTGGATGCGCATTCGGCGGAGGTTCTGGATCGGTGGTCGCTGAACCCGCAGGGCCTGCATCGCGAGATTTACGACGCGATGGGCACGGCGAACCTGGGCGTGCTGGTGCGAACAGAGGGCGGTGCCCCGGTGGGATCGCCGGTGGAAGCGAACGAGGCGTACGACTACGCGGGGGATTTTCACGGGTATTTCCTGCGCGGCTTCGGGAGGGACAGCGTGGATGGCGGTGGACTGCCGCTGATTGCTTCGGTGAATTCGACCGACCCGTCGACTTGTCCCAATGCGTTCTGGAGCAACCAACTGCATTACGCTGCGTTTTGTGCGGGGATGGCCGTTGATGACATTGTCGCTCACGAATACGCGCATGGACTGACCGAATTCACAGCCAATCTGGTGTATCAGAACCAATCCGGTCAGTTGAACGAATCTTTTTCCGACATTTTCGGCGAGCTGGTGGATCTATTTAACGGAGACGCGGGGTTTGCAGGTCCGCCGGGCGGGACCCCCTGGCCGGTGCATCAGACGGGAGAGGGCGGGGACTTACCCAATGCCTCACGCGGGGACGCCTGCATGCACGGCGTTTCGGTGCGAGTGGATGCGCCAGCGAGCCTGGCGCAGCACTATGTCGCACGGGCGGTCGCCAACCTGGGGCCGCGGCTTACGACGGGCGGAGTGACCGGCGAGGCCGTCATGGCCACGCCGATCACGGCATGTCCGGCGGGAAGTCCCTTGCAGAACCCCGGACAGATGGCGGGCAAGGTTTGCGTCATCAACGTGGACGGCGGCTGCTCGGTGGTGGCGAAGGCGACCAATTGCCAGGACGCGGGCGCGATCGCGGTGATCATCGCCAATGTGGCCGCGGGCACACCGGCAAGTCTGAACGGCATTGACAACCGGATCATGATTCCGCTGGTGACGGTCGCGATGGACGATGGGGACCTTCTGAAGGCGGCGATCGCGGCGGGTCCGGTCACGGTCACGCTGCTGGCCAACACGCCGGGGGCGAGTGTGCGCTGGCTGGTCGGCGAGGACTTCCTGGCGGACGGTATCCGGGATATGTGGAACCCGCGCTGTCACTTCAATCCAGACACGGCGAACAGCGCGATGAACACATGCGGGGAGTCGGACCTGGGCGGGGTGCACTCGGGCAGCGGGGTGATGAATCACGCCTTCGCCATCGCGACGGACGGAGCGATGTTCAATGGGTTGACGATCCCGGCGCTGGGGCCGATCAAGACCGGCGCGGTGTGGTACCGGGCGCTGACCGCATACCTGACGCCGGCGGCGGACTTCGAGGACGCATTTGTGGCGCTCTCGGAGTCGGCACTGGACCTGGTGGGCACAAACCCGGTTGATCCGCGGACCGGCGCCCCTTCTGGTGCCATGTTCACGTCACAAGACGCCGGAGCGATCGTGCAGGCTTTGCAGGCAGTCGAGATGGACAGCCCCGGCCGGTGCGGCGCATCGGACGAGGTGCTTTCTGGGCTAAGCGTTCCTCTTTGCCCGCAGGCACAGGTGCTGTTTGGAGACGATTTCGAGGCGGGGGTAAGTGGTTGGACGGTGGCGCACACCGGACCGGCGGGGCCACCGACCGCATACGACTGGACGCAGACCGTAGAGCCGCTGCCGGGAGGCCGCAGTGGAACCGCGTGGTTCTGCGCCGATCCGGATATCGGGGATTGCGCGGCGCAGGACGAAACGGCGGTCCATTCGTTGTTCAGTCCGGTGTTTGTCCTTCCCACGGAGACGGTCGCACCGATGCTGGCTTTTGCACATTTCATGGAAAGCCAGGGATATGTCGACGGTGGCAACGTCAAGTTGCAGGTGAATGGCGGTCCGTGGCAGCTGATTCCGAGGACAGCGTGCCGGTTCAACGCGTACAACGGGAGATTTGTTACGGCTGCACAGGGCAATACGGGTGCCCTTTCGGGGCAGGATGCGTGGCTGGGTTCGGGCGGATCGTGGGGAACTTCGCTACTTTCGCTCCAAGGGATGGCCACTGGCGGTGACAGCGTGGCCCTCCGGTTTGATTTCGTCAAGAACGGATGCGGCGGGCTTACGGGCTGGTACGTCGACGACGTGACAGTGTTTGATTGTCCGGACTGCAACGGTGACGGCACCGCGGATGGCGAGGAGCTTCGATTTGCATCGGCGTCGCCGGTGCTCGCCAATTTCGGCACGGGCGTCGTGCAGAACCACGTGCTGGCGACTCCGCCGATGGCGACAGGTGACGTGCACCTGTCATTCACGGCGCAGGGAGACCTGCGTGGAACGACGGAGTTCGTGACGGTGGACATCAATGGGACGGTGGTGGGAACGGTGTTTTCCAATCACGCATCCGACTGCTATCCGACGCCCGATGCCGAGTCGCTGTCCGTGCCGGCCGCGGTTTTTAACCTGGCCACAGGCGGCGGCGACGCGGTGATCCGCATGGTGGGCAGCGCGGCGGTTGATCCGGTGCTGCAGGTGTGTGGCGGGCAGACGTACATTACCTCGTTCGTGGAGTACCCGATCGGCGGTGATCTGGACGGTGACGGCGATGCGGACCTGGCCGACGTGGGGCTGTTTCAACGATGTTTCCGCGGCGCTGCCATGGGCGTGGATGAATCGTGTCGGAGCGCCGACTTGAACTCCGACATGCGTGTGGACTTAGATGATTTTCCCTTCATGAGCGGGACCATGGGTTGTCCGCATTGAAGGTATGCAAGATGTTTGTGCCACGAAGCAGACGCACATGTGTGGCTATGCCACGCGACTATCATTTGCACTCGCCGACGCCGAGACTCAGAATGCGAACCACGCACGAGCAGCAAAGGCACGGGGAAATCGAAGACGCTCCGGTGGGCAGGCAGCCTGGAAAATTCATGATCCGGGGGTCTCCTTGGCACGCGTTCGGCTGACATTCGGAGTCGCAATTGGCCGGGCTCTGGCTTTCGATTCCCGCATCTTCGCACTCGCACGGATCGGTAATCACCACGCCGGCGATCATGCACTCTTGCGACCGACCGCAGTCTCCCGCCGCACAGCAATGACTTGGCCCGTGATCGATGCCGTCCCAGAAACAGCGCACGACAGCGCCATGGCACTGGAGACAAGATGCATTGCACGGTTGGTCGGTATAGCCCGCCTGCAAGGCATTCAGGACGTTGCCGCAGCCGCCCTGTCCGCCGCAAAACTCATTGATGCAGTCGTCGTGCGCGTCGCAGCAGGCACCCTTGGTTCCGCAGTCGACGAAGTGAATCTGATCGCATCCCGACGTGTTGTCTACGCCGTTGGGGCC
>CAZKIN010000324.1:0-4309 GCA_964552515.1 uncultured Phycisphaeraceae bacterium | reverse complement strand
CTTACCGCGCGTCCTTCACTTCATACTCCGCGTCGATGACATTCTCATCGTCGCCCTTCGGGGCGGCTCCACCCGTCGGACGTCCGCCCGGGCCACCCGCCGGACCGGCCGCTCCGGCATCCTGTGCCTTGGCCGTCTGCTCGTAGATGATCTTGCCAATCGTCTGTGCATCCTGCATGAGCTTGTCGTACGCCTTCTTGATGGCATCCGCATCGTCGCCCTTCAGCGTTTCGCGCAGGTGGTTGATCGACGCCTCGATCTTCGCACGCTCGTCGGCCGGCACCTTTTCGCCGTGCTCCTTGAGCTGATGCTCGACCTGATATGCGGCGTTGTCCGCCTCGTTGCGCAGCTTGATCGATTCCGCCTTCTTGCGGTCATCGGCGGCGTGCGACTCGGCGTCGCGCTTCATGCGCTCGATCTCATCCTTGGAGAGTCCGCCGCTGCCCTCAATGCGGATCTTCTGCTCCTTGCCGGTTGCCTTGTCCTTGGCCGACACGTTGAGAATGCCGTTGCGGTCGATGTCGAACGTGACTTCGACCTGCGGCATGCCGCGCGGCGCGGGTGCAATTCCCGCGAGGTTAAAGCGGCCCAGCGTGCGATTATCGACGGCCAGCGGGCGATTACCCTGCAGCACGTGGATGGTCACTTCCGTCTGGTTATCCGCCGCGGTGGAGAAGGTTTCGCTCTTCGAAGTCGGGATCGTTGTGTTCGCTTCGATCAGCGGGGTCATCACTCCGCCCATGGTCTCCACGCCGAGTGTCAACGGTGTGACATCGAGCAGGACAATATCATCCTTCTCACCGGCCAGCACCGCGCCCTGAATCGCGGCGCCGATTGCGACCACTTCGTCCGGGTTGATGCTGCGGTTCGGCTCCTTCTTGAAAATCTCTTTCACCAGGGCCTGGACCGCAGGCATGCGCGTCGAACCGCCGACGAGAACCACTTCGTCGATGTTGGCGGACGTCATCTTCGCGCCTTCCAGCACATCCATCACCGGCTTGCGACAGCGTTCGGTCAGTGACTTGGTCATCTGCTCAAACTGCGAGCGCGTGAGCGTCACCTGCAAGTGTTTCGGACCGGTGTTCGTCGCGGTGATGTACGGCAAATTGATTGTCGTCTCCAACACGGTCGACAGTTCGCACTTCGCCTTCTCGGCTCCTTCCTTGAGGCGTTGCAGCGCCATCGGATCCTTGCGCAGATCAACGCCTTCCTGCTTGCGGAAAGTCTCGGCCAGGTGATGGATCAACACCTCATCGTAGTCGTCACCACCGAGATGCCCGTCGCCCGAGGTGGACTTCACCTCGAACGTGCCGATCTCCGGATCAATTTCGAGAATTGAAATATCAAACGTACCGCCGCCCAGGTCGAACACCGCGATGGTTTGTTCTTTCTTTTTGTCCAACCCGTACGCCAACGCGGCCGCAGTCGGTTCGTTGATGATGCGCTCGACTTTCAGACCGGCGATCTCGCCTGCGTCCTTGGTTGCCTTGCGCTGGGAGTCGTTGAAATACGCCGGAACGGTAATCACCGCACGATCGACCTTGGCGCCGAGATAATCCTCGGCGGTCTTTTTGAGGTCTTGCAGGACCATCGCGCTGATCTCCGGCGGCGTGTACTGTTTGCCGCGAATGGAGACCTTCACCAATTCTTCCGGTCCACCCACGATCTTGTACGACACCATCTTCTCTTCACTCGCCACTTCCGTGTGCCGACGGCCCATGAAGCGCTTGATCGAGAAAATAGTGTTCTCGGGATTGGTGACCTGTTGATGCTTGGCTACCTGCCCGACGAGTCGATCGCCCTTTTCCGTAATGGCCACGACCGACGGCGTCAGCCGTGAACCCTGTGCATTGGTCAACACCTTGACCTGATCGCCTTCCATGACGGCGACGACCGAGTTGGTGGTGCCAAGATCGATTCCAATGATCTTCGACATGCGTATACCCGCCTTCCTTTTTGGTTGGACCACCCCGATTCCACGAGGCCCTTGGAATAGTGAAAGCAAGCCGCGTGCCAGAAAACACTGAGATGAACAAGTCGTAACTCGTTGAAAATAATGGATTTACGTATTGGAAATCCCATGGGGAGTCCGAGTTCTGCCAATTTGACAGGCTGATCGCCTGCGAGATTGGCATTTTCACCTTCCGAGATTGGATTATTCGTGCGATAGCACCATCAGGCCGATAAAATAGCGACTATGAAGCAACGCAACCCGATGGAAACGATGGAAGGGCACGATTCTCCAACCGTGCGGCAGCTTTCTGTATTTGTGGAGAACCGAGTCGGGCAATTATTGCGCCTGACCAAACTATTCGACGCTTCGGATACGCGCATCCTGGCCATTTCGGTTTTGCATGGCGTGGATTGCGCCATCTGCCGGATGATTCTGGATGACGCGGACCGCGGGCATCAGGCACTTTCGGAGGCCGGCTTTGCGGTCAGCGCTTCGGAATTGGTCGTGGTGAGTCTGCCGCCGGGCAAGCGCGCACTGCTCGAAACGTGGGCCGCGCTGCTGGGTGCCGAGATCAACATTCACTACACCTATCCGCTGCTCATTCATCCGATGGGGTCCGCAGCGATCGCATTGGCCACCGACAACATCGAGAACGCGGTGAAGACTTTGCGCGAGCATGACTTCCTGGTGCTATGCGAATCGGATTTGATGGAAGAACGCCGCGACTGACGCACGTCTTTGGTTCAATCTCCCTTTGCCTTGAAATTCCGCTATGCTGCCCGATGCCGGAAGGCGGTGGGACTTGTTGCGCGCGAGTGGAGGTGTGAGATGGATGATCTGAATTATGTACTGCTGGCGTCACGGTGGTTGCATCTGGCGGCGGCGATTGTGGCCATCGGCGGAGCGGCATTCATGCGTTTCGCCCTGATTCCCGCGGCAAATGCGGCGCTGACCGATGAAGGACATCAAAAGCTGCGCGAAGCACTGCGTGCGCGCTGGTCGAAGGCGGTGATGATCTGCATCACGGTCCTTCTGCTCACCGGGTTCTATAACTTCTTCGTGCTGGCGGTACCGCCGAAGGTGGCGGCCATACCGTATCACCCGATTTTCGGGGTGAAAATTCTCACCGCGTTCGCCGTCTTTTTCATTGCGAGTGCGCTGGTGGGACGGTCGCCGGGAACGGAAAAGATGCGCAGCGAACGCGCGAAGTGGTTGTCACGATTACTCGCGTTTTCCGCGGTTATTGTGTTGCTTTCAGGTGTTTTGATGCAGATTCGCACCGCGCCGAAGCCGCAAACTGCGCCACCTGCGGCGCCACCAACCGCCAGCCAACCATAGCCTGCCCGCACCCTGCTACAACTCCGACTCCGGCCGGCTCGCCGGAAGCTGCGCGGGACCGAACAATTCCGCCGCGTTGGGCTCCTCCAACTGGAAGGGGAGGGGGATCGAGCCGTCGCGGCACAGCGCGTCGAGGGCGCGGACCACGCCGACGTAGCCGATGCCCAGGCCGGTGATCTCGCCGTCGTAGTCGGTACCGGCATCCTCACCGAGCATGCGCAGCAGTGACGCCAGACTCAGGGGACCAGGGATAGGGGGCGAGACGCGACCGGTGGCAGTGACGGTACGCATGAGTGTCACTTGGCGGTCATTCGCATCGGCGGTCATGGTGAAGCTGCCGTCCGGCGCGCGGTACAGCAGCGGGGGACGCACGTCCAACGACGGGCCAAAGAGCACGATGGCGCGGCGACCGGTGCGCGTGGCGTAGATCGGTCCCGGCGCGGCCTCGGGCACCAGGTCGATGCGGAAGTTGTCGCCGCCGATGGCGAAGGACTCGACGGCCATGTCGCGGCGGTAGCGCAGTGCTTCATAGGCGGCAATGCGGACGCGCGAATCGCTGTCATGCAGGAGTCGGCGGAGGGTCATGGCGGCGCCGGCCATGCCGCGCGCTTCGCCAAGGGCGCGAATGGCGCGAAAGCGAAATTCCGTTTTCGGGTCGTCGGCGATGGCATTCATGGCGTCGGCGGCAAGGTGATCGCCGATGCGGAGGCCGGCGACGGCGGCATAGAACCGCACGCCCACCTCATCATGGGCATACAGGTCGGCGAGCATGGGCAGTGATTCGCGACCCAGGCCTTCAAACGCCAGAGCAATCAGCGCCTGTGGTGCGTTGGGCTGCGGAAGTTCGCTGGCGAGTTCGAGGGCGCGCGCGCCGGTGAAGGCGGGGTCGGCGGTCATGTACAAGGCACGTACGAGGGAGAGGAAGTGGCCAGGTTCCTCGCGGAATTCCTCGGGGACGCGAAGCTGCACGAATGACGGGGAAGTGGCATCGGCCACACGCCGCCCCGCCGGGAAGGC
>CAZKIN010000323.1:0-4319 GCA_964552515.1 uncultured Phycisphaeraceae bacterium | reverse complement strand
TTACGAGGGTTGACGGGTCCGCGCCGCGGCCGCGCGCGATTTCAATCACGGATGAATCAGCGGTGTTGCGATCCGCGTGCGAAGCGTTCTGAAGTGGGTCCATCGCGGATGATGCGAGGTGGGCGAGTCTGAGGCTGGGTCTGGCCGGTTCCTCCTCGCGGATCATGCGCTGTATTTCGGCCAAGGGATTGGAGCGGAGTCGGCCGCGCTCGATGGGTGTGGTGCCGGACAGGAGTTCATAGAGCAGGACGCCGAGCGAGTAGACATCGCTGCGGGTGTCGACATCGAGGCCGGACACATCGGCCTGTTCCGGACTCATGTATTCCGGAGTTCCGATCAATTGATGCAATTCGGTGAAAAGCGTTTTGTCGGTAAGTCGGCTGCTGGTGGCCTTGGCAATTCCGAAATCAATCACCTTGGGAAGAGGTTCGCCGTCGGCCACGGTGACCAGGACATTGGACGGCTTCAAGTCGCGGTGAATGACGCCTTTCTGGTGGGCGTGCTGCACGGCGTTGCATACGTCTTGAAAGAGGGTGAGCCTTTGACGCACGGGAAGACGCTGCCGGTCGCAGTAGCGGGTGATCGGTTCGCCGCGAACCAGTTCCATGACAAAGTAAGGGCGGCCAGCGGCGGTGGCACCGGCATCAAGAACGCGGGCAATACTGGGATGGTCCATCAGGGCGACAGCCTGTCGTTCGGCCTCGAAGCGCGCGATCACCTGCTTGGTGTCCATGCCGGCCTTGATGATTTTCAAGGCGACGCGTCGTTGCACCGGCTCGGTCTGCTCGGCGAGAAAGACCGAACCGAATCCACCTTCGCCGATGAGCTGCAGCAATTTGTAGCGTCCGATGAGGGCGCCGGGTTTTTCGGAGGTGAGCGTTGAGTCAGGGAGGGCGGCCACGATGCCCGCACGGGTAGGGGAACTCATGAACTGGGGATCATCCAGCGTGGCCAGCAGATCGATGGCCTCGGCGGCGATCTGCGCATCTTCGCCGGTTGCCTTCCGGATAAAATCCACCCGATCCGGGGGGGCGACGCGTGCGGCTCTGGCGAGCAGTTCCTTGACGCGTTCACGATCGGCCGAGTTCACGCGCTGGCTCCCGCCTGATCATCCAGGCGTACGCGGCGCAGCAACCACGAGCGCGCGTAGCGCCATTCTCGATCCACGGTACTGGGGGCAATGCCCAGCGCCGCCGCTGTTTCGTCAATGGACAGACCGGTATAGAAGCGCAAATGCACGACGCTGGCCGCGCGGGGGTCCACCGCACGCAGTGCCTCGATGGCGGCATCAATTTCCAGTGCGTCGCAAACGGTTTCGGTGTGTGCCAGATCAGCAACACTGGCGATTTCGCGCACGCGTCCGCCCCCGCGCTTGGCGGCGCCGTGTCGCCGGGCATGCTCGATGAGTATGCGGCGCATGGCTTCCGCGGCGGCCGCATAAAAGTGGGCGCGGCTGTCCCACGGCACATCGTTGCCGTCGACCAGGCGCATGTAGGCTTCATTGACGAGGGCGGTGGCTTGCAGCGTATGGTCGCGCCGCTCGCCGCGCATCCTGCGATCCGCCAAGTCATGCAGGGAGCGATAGACCAGAGGCAATAGTTCGCCGGCTGCACCCTTGCTTCCCGCGGCGGCTTCGCTCAGAAGTCGCGTAACTTCGGAAGCAGGGGGGGCCAACTGGCGCGCAAGATCTTCGGGTTCCCGGGACATTGGATTCATGCCCTTATTATGCGCAAGGCAGGCCCTGACGACACCAAGAAATGCATTTCGGGTAGCAAAAAGTCCATATGCCGCCAGGTCAGTGTCGGCGGCGGCAGGGACGCGAGAGCATCTTCCAACGGAGAGTTTTGGAATTACTCAAAGTGGCCGGTTCCTGGAACGAGCAGTTTTATCATGGTATGACCCTCGCGTTTCCAACCCGTTAATGCAATTGCATCATTCGTCCGCCCTACGGGCGGAAATACTAAAACGTTTCCCACCGGCGGCTGAAGCCGCCGGCTATGAACGTGCGCCCTGCGGGCGGAAAGCCATAAGAAGTAAGAAGTCCGAGGAGTGAAGTTCCCGGCAACGATCGTGCGCTCTGCGGGCGAAAAACAGGCCATTTCATTAGCAAAAGCCATGGCATTCTTGAAGAACCGGATATTTTGAGGAATTAAGAGGCACTGTTGGTCGAGCCATGAGTGGTATCGCCTTGGGGAAGTCATCAGGGTCGGCTCGTCCCACAGTGGCACACGCGGCGAATTGATAATATCGAAGAGCGAATAGCGAAAAAAAGCACTGTTGGCCGAGCCCGGAGTGGTCATCACACTGCGGAGGTCAGGAGGGTTGGCTCGTCCCACAGTGGCCCAGGACGGGCGAAATCCAAGTCGTCGTATAAAAGCCGGTCAATTTGAAGAATTTGGTGGTGTCCCAAAGTTGGTTTCTGCGCATAGGAGATTGCGTGAACGGCCTGCGGCCGCTCGGAAGACAAAGTGCATCCAGGACGAGGGATAGGGTATGTACACCCGACTGGCGGTTATTGCGGCGTTTCTGGTCATTGGGTCAGAGAATTCCCGGGCACAGGTGGTATCAGAGTCGATCGATCTGCAGGCAGGTTGGAACGCCGTCTGGCTGAACCTGGAGCCGGAGCCTAGTGCCCTGGACCTTATCCTGGCCGGTCAATCGCCACCTTTGGATTACCAGGCGTTCTGGACATTGGAAGGGGTTTCGGCGGCTGCAGCGATCAATTCCGGAGAACCCACCGGGCGCTGGTTCTTTCATGATCGGGATGTTCCGGCCGCGCTGTCCACGCTGCGCGATCTGCATGGTCATCGTGGATACCTGATTCACATGCGTTCGGCGGGGCAATTGCAACTTTCCGGCCGACCGCTGGTGCGAAGTCTTCCCTTCGGCAGTCACTCGAGCAATTTGTTCGGAACGCTGTCGAATGTGATGTCGGGCATCCTTACGTTTCAGGAATTTTTTTCTCATCCGACGTCAAGTGGGAAACTGCAGAGTTCCGGCGCACCGTTGAAGCCGGATATTTTCGCGCTTTCCGCAGGGAGCTACGTACGAAAAAACCTGGTGGATCCCATCGATCCGAATACCGCCTACTGGGTAAATGTGGTGCAGAATTTTGAGTACGCAGGACTGCTTGATGTCACTTCGTCGCCCAACGGACTCGCTTTCGGCCGGACCACGGCGCAACGGAAATTCAGTATTGAAGTGCCCGCGTCCACGATTTCAAGGAACCTGTTCCTGCAGGCGCGAGACTGTGCCGTGCTTTCGGAAAACGGTACGTGCGCAGGAAATGGAGAGGTGGTGGATTGGCTGGAGTATCGAGATTCGACGGCACCGGGAATTCCAACCTGGTTGCCGTTGTCGGCCGGGGTCACGGTGGCGGTTCCGGCCGGCGCGACGCGAGTGGATGTGGAGTTGCGGGCGCGGCGAAGCGAGCTGGGGGCGGCGGCGCGAAACCGTGGGGGCGGGGTAGTCATCGAAGATTTTCCGCTGGTTATTGATGTGACCGATGATACGGGCGCGCGGGCGGTTCTCTCCGCCAGTGTCAGTATCGAGCCTGTTTTTGGAACGTGGATTGGACGAGCGGTGCTTACGCAGGTGAGCGTCCATCCCAACTTGCAAGCGCTTCCGCTGGATCAATCAGCGGCACCGCCGCTGGGGATGACTTTGCTGCTGGATCTACCGGACCCGGCGGGGGGCGGATCGCCGCAGCTTCTGGACAGGCTGGCGGTTTCGGTTTTTCGTGATGGTCGTCCGCTGACGCGCGTGTTCAATTCCATTTTGTTTGATCGGCCAGTGGCGCTGGTGGGTGATCCCGGTGATCCGCTGGACCCTCTGGGTGCGACTGGAACGCTGCAGGGGACTCTGCATATTTCTCCGGAAGATCCGCTGAATCCGTATCGGCATCGATATCATCCGGAGCATCGGGCGGGGTATGACATCACACGGGCCATCACGATCACCCTTCAGGCCGTCGCACCTTCCGCCACGGATGCCCTGTCAGGATTGGACGGTACGTTCGGGCCGGGAAAGCTAACCGGCGTGTACCGCGAAGTTATCACCGGCATCGCGCTAGATCCCATTACCGTTCAAGGAACTTTCGAACTGGAACGGTTGAGTATTGCACCGGGTGCCGCGGCAGCTCGGTAATTTTACTTTGGTGTCGTTGAAAGGTTGGGATATGCCCTCCGTCATGCAAATACAAGCGAAGAAGTTTGGCGCAATCCTGCTCATGGGGTTGCTGGTGCTTACGATTTCCGGGCAAGCACGCGCGGGTTCGGTTTGCGATCCCACGGTCGAAATATGTTTCACGGGAATTGGTG
>CAZKIN010000322.1:0-4323 GCA_964552515.1 uncultured Phycisphaeraceae bacterium | reverse complement strand
CGAGCCGCGCCGCTGCGGGAGCGGCCTGCCGCAACGCATGAGTATTCGTCCATGATCGCCCGATGGTTCATCCTCTTCCTCGCCGCGGCCTTCGCCGAGCTGCTCATCCTGCTGCGCCTCGCCGATGCCCTCGGCTGGTCGAAGGTGGTGGGTTGGATTCTGTTGACCGGGTTCGGCGGTGTCTGGCTGTTTCGGCGCGGCGGCACGCGCTCCTTCTCACGCATGAACGAAGAACTGAAGGCCGGAAACTCCCGCGCACGCGACCTGGTGGAAACTGCCCTGCTCGTTTTTGCGGGATTGCTCCTGCTCCTTCCAGGGGTCATCGCCGACGCCATGGGCCTGTTGCTGCTCATTCCCCCGCTGCGCCGACGTATCGCCGAGCGCATGATCCAGCGTTTTCGTGGTCAGTTCACCGTGTTCAGCGCCGCCCAGCGTGCGGACTCCTTCGTGGACGTGGACGCCGTCTCCAGCCACGAGCCCGCACCGCGGCGGGTCATTACGCATGAACTGCTGCCGGGAGGCGACTGATGCCCGGACGCTGGACCGCCGTCGCCGCCGTCAACGGATTTCTCGCCGTCGCGCTGGGTGCCTTCGCTGCGCATGGACTCAAGAAGCACGTGGAGCCCGCCCAGATTGTGATCTTCGAAACGGGTGTGCGCTTTCAGATGTACCATGCCTTCGCGCTGATCGCCGCGTCATGGGTCATCGGTACGAAACCATCGCGATCCGCCTCCGCCGCCGCCTGGTTCTTTCAGGCCGGCATCCTGCTTTTTTCGGGAAGTCTGTACGCACTCACCTTCCTGCCGTGGAAATGGCTCGGCCCGGTCACGCCGCTGGGCGGAACCTGTTTGCTCGTCGGATGGGCGCTCCTGGCCCTTGCCGCAGGACGACGTCCGCAGGCGCAGCCATAATGGCTTGACCGGCGCGGCGCTTCAAACGACCATGCGTTCCATGTCCGCGATGCTCCGCAACCGAGCCTCGTGGCAGGCAGTGCCCGGATTACCGCAGGCGATTGGTGGGAGCGCTCCATGGCTGGACAACTCGATGCGCAGGCCGTTCGGCACGTGGCCCACCTGGCGCGCCTGAAGATTACCGACGCGGAAGTGGCGATGTACGCCGCGCAGCTCTCCAGTATTCTCGACCACGTGGCGGAGCTTAACGCCGTCAACACCGAGGGCGTAGCGCCCACCGCACACCCGCATGACGGCACCAACGTGTTGCGCGACGATCACGTGGTTCCCTCATGCACCACCGACGAAGCGCTGTCCAATGCGCCGCAGCATGACGGCGGCTTTTTCCGCGTCCCCAAGGTGCTCGATCAGGAGACGGCTTGAAGTCCCATGGGTATCGTCTCCGATATTTCGTCCGCGGTGGTGGGTGGAGCGTTTTCCGCCGAGGACCTCACGCGTGAAGCGCTGCATCGCGCCGAAAGTCTCAACCCTCAACTGAATGCCTTCATCAGCCTCGCGCCCGAGGCGGCGCTGGCCCGGGCGCGGGAGATTGATGCCCGCCGCGCACGCAAACAGCCGCTGGGACCACTGGCCGGCGTGCCGGTCGCCATCAAGGACAATCTGTGCACCACGTTCGGCGCAACCACCTGCGCCTCGAAAATACTGGGCAACTTCCGTTCGCTCTACGACGCACACGTCGTCAGCCGACTGCTCGACGCCGACGCCGTCATTATTGGCAAAACCAATCTCGACGAATTCGCCATGGGCAGCAGTACCGAAAACAGTGCCTTCGGCGTGACGCTCAACCCGTGGGATACGACGCGGGTGGCCGGCGGAACCTCCGGAGGTTCAACGGCCGCCGTCGCCGCCGGGATCGTCCCTGTGGCGCTGGGCAGTGACACCGGCGGGTCAGTCCGTCAACCCGCCGCGTTTTGTTCGGTGGTGGGACTCAAGCCCTCTTACGGGCGGGTGTCGCGGTTCGGTCTCATTGCCCACGGCAGCAGTCTTGATCAGATCGGGCCGATCGCCCGCGACGCCGCCGACGCCGCACTGCTCCTCTCCGTCATCGCCGGTCGCGACCCGCACGATTCCACCAGTGTGGACAGGCCGGTTCCGGATTATGGCACTCTGTTGGGTGAGCCCTTGCGGGGTCTGCGCATCGGCATCAGTGACGAGTATTTCGGCGAAGGGCTGGACCCGCAGGTCGACTCCGCAGTCCGCGCGGCCATGAAGTGTCTTGAAACGCTCGGCGCAACTACGGTGCGTGTGCAGCTTCCCCACACCAGGTACGCCATTGCCTGCTATTACATCGTGTCGACGGCCGAGGCGTCGAGCAATCTGGCGCGCTTTGACGGCGTGCGCTATGGCAGGCGTACGGAAAAGCCTGCCGATGTGATCGATTTATATGCCGCGTCGCGCGGCGAGGGATTCGGCGCGGAGGTCAAGCGCCGCATCATGCTGGGTACCTATGTACTCTCCAGCGGCTATTACGATGCCTATTACATGAAGGCATTGAAGGTGCGCACGCTCATCAAGGGCGATTATGAGCAGGCGTTCTCTCAGGCTGACGTCATCGTGTCACCGACATCACCGTTTCCGCCGTTCCGCGTCGGCGAAAAATCGCTCGATCCCCTCGCCATGTACCTCTCCGATATT
Source organism: uncultured Phycisphaeraceae bacterium (assembly GCA_964552515.1). Taxonomy (GTDB): domain Bacteria; phylum Planctomycetota; class Phycisphaerae; order UBA1845; family UBA1845; genus JACQXM01. The sequence goes on along the minus strand of CAZKIN010000322.1, from coordinate 1,717 downwards.
TATACGATTTCGGCGAATCTCGCCGGCATTCCCGCGCTCAGTCTGCCCTGCGGGCATGATTCGGCCGGACTGCCGATCGGCATGCAACTCATGGGTCCCTGGCTCGCCGAGGATCGCCTGCTCCGCGTCGCGCACCAGTACCAGCAGCACACCGAGCACCATACGCGCCGTCCGCCGCTCTGCGCGGGAGGCTGGCCGTTATGATTGAGCGTTCCACCGTCGGCTCTTTGCTGCGCTGCACGCAGGCGTATAGTCAGCAGATTTGCGACAAGGAGACGCTGCAATATGGCATTGCGTTTTCGTCGTCGCGCTTTCCCCTGCTTGCCGATGCGAATCAGTTTCGCGAGGTGACGGTGGGAAACCGCGAACAAACCATCGCCGCCGTCGAGGAAGGGTTGGCATGGTTTACGGAACGGAGTCTATCGTGCCACGTTGTGGCACCGGCCATCGGCCAATCCACCGCCGACTTTGAATTGGCGCTGGCCCCGCACGGATACACGGTGCGGCGATTTGCGGCACTGCGATTGACGCGCTGGGTGGATCTGCCCGCTCCCGCCGACATCCGCGTTCTTCCCGCCCGTGCAATGCGTTCCGCCGTTCGCGACACTTTCCTTGCGGACCCGGAGATTCCCGCGCCCGCGCGTGAATCGGCCGCCGAAGCCTTCGCCGAGCGATTGGATGATTCCGCGCTGGACACCTTTGTGGCACTGGTGGACGGAAAGACGGCCGGTCGGTGCGCGCTGTACCAGGTGGGCGACCTGGCCCGCGTCATGGATTTGGTTGTGCTGCCCCCCTACCGCGCAACGGGAGTGGACTCCGCGCTGCTGCACCAGACGCTGGGATTGGCGCGACGGCTGGCGATCAAACATGTACTCACCCAGGTGAATGCCACGTTCGAGGCACGACTAGGCTGGTTGCTGCAATCCGGCTTCGAACACGACGGCGAGATCGTCGAGTTCCACGCGAGTGCCGCTCCCCTGTCAGGCGACGTGCGATGATCTTTCGCGCGCGGTTCGTGGTTCCCGTGGACGGCCCCCCGATCGAGAACGGCGCCATCGCGGTGGAGGCGGGACGCATCACCGCGGTCGGCAGAATGTCCGATGTGCAAAAGGTGACCGCATCCGGTCATGAGGTCCGCGACTTCGGCGATGCGGTGATACTCCCCGGCTTCGTCAACGCGCATACCCACCTGGAACTTTCCGACCTCGCCGGACGCGTGCCCCCTTCTGCGGATTTCACCGCGTGGCTGCGCGGGCTTTTCGATATCTTGTCCGGCAGCGTTCGCGACGAAGCAACCATCAAGGCGGCGGTTCGCGCAGGCGTTCACCAGTCGCTTTCGGCTGGAGTCACCACCATCGGCGACATCACGCGCTACCCCGCATGGTCGCGAAGTGCCATTTCACAGTCACCATTGCGCGCGGTTTCCTACGGGGAAATCGCAGCTATTGGAAATCGCCGGCACCTTCTGGCGGAACGGATGGAAGCGGCCGCGGCGACGACTTTCGCATCACCACGACTGACCATTGGCATCTCCCCGCACGCACCGTACACCGTCGAACCGGACGCGCTGCGCGAGTGTCTTTGCGTCGCGCAGGCGTCAAAGTTGCCGGTCTGCATGCATTTGGCGGAGGTCGCGGACGAGGATAAATTCACGGCGGCGCTGGAGGGGTCGCTGGGGGTATATCTGGCGGCGCTGGGGGTGGTGGATGCCGGCGTC
>CAZKIN010000321.1:0-4335 GCA_964552515.1 uncultured Phycisphaeraceae bacterium | reverse complement strand
ATCCCCGGCAGAATCGAAACGAAGATAATCCCCAGAATAACCAGCGAAAAGTTGTCCTGCACCACCTTCATTCCGCCAAAGAGATACCCTCCGCCCGTGCACAGACCGACCCATAGGAGTGCACCGATCACGTTGTATGCGAAGAACTTGCGGTAGGTCATGGCGCCTAAGCCCGCGACGAACGGCGCAAACGTCCGCACGATCGGAACGAAGCGGGCAATGATGATCGTCTTGCCGCCATAGCGTTCGTAAAATTCGTGCGTTTTGTCGATGTATTTCTTCTTAATAAACCGCGAGTCCGGCCGCGCGGTGATCTTGTGCCCGAAATATTTTCCGATCCAGTAATTCACTGTATCGCCGAGAATGCCCGCGACGCTGAGAACGACGAACAACGTGGCGAGGTTGAACGACCCGCGCCCGGCGAAAGTTCCCGCCGCAAAAAGCAGCGAATCTCCCGGCAAAAACGGGGTAACGACCAGTCCCGTCTCGCAGAAAATAATCACAAACAAGATGAGATAGGTCCACAAGCCGTATTGCGCGATGATCTCCTCGAGATGCTTGTCGAGGTGCAGAAACAGATCGATCAGATAGCTGATGAATTCCATGCGAGTATCCGGTTCTTATGGCGTTTGCGATGGACTACTCCATCACACGCGCGGTTCAGGTGAAATCTCACTGGCTAGATATCGGTCAATGACAGCATGCACCACGTAAATCAGCGGCGTAATGAGGATTGCGATGCCCAGTTTGTACAAATAATTTCCCTGGGCGAGCCGCAAAAACTCTGAAAAAAGCAGCTTTTGTGGGACCACAAAGGCGATAAACCCGACGACGAAAGTGTCAATCAACTGACTCACCGCCGTGCTGCCCGTCGCGCGCAACCAGAGCAGCCGTTTGGCCCCGGTCCGCCGCTTCACGAATTGAAAGACGACGACGTCTATCAACTGCGCTACCAGGAACGCCACGATCGATCCGACGATGATCCACATCGACTGACCGAAAACGCCCGCAAACATCTCGCTGGAAACGGGCGAATTCTCCCATGCCGGAACCTGCATGGCCGCAAACAGCATGATGAAGGAATAGATCACCATGCCCACTGCCAGGTAAGTGAGCCTCTTGACGCCGCTTCGGCCATAATATTCGTTGATCAAATCGGTGGTCAGAAACACCACCGGCCAGGGAATGACTCCAATCGACAGGACCACGCCGTTGACTTCGAACAGCTTGCCCCCAGTCAGTTCGCCGAGGATGGCGTTGGTGAGAAAAAAACCACCGAGGATGAAATAAACAAGCTCTCGCCGCGTTTGGACCATCAGGGCAGGGAGTGTACCGAGGTTTAACCGGTGTCGAAAGCCGTCGCGCGGCGGCCTGAGAGCCGATTTTCAGATTTTTTCAGGTATCCGGGCCGGCCGGTCTACAGAAATGTAACGGCAAAGACTGCCTATCGGGAATTCAGAACGACGTTCGAAGAGGCCCTCGTCCATGCGCGAAAATAGTGATGGAATCTATGCCGACCTCCCGGAATTGTTTACCGCGCCTGAATGGGATGCGGTGGGGGAGGTGCTGGGCTTGTCGCAGCGGCATCAGCAGGTTGCCCGGCTGCTCTGCCTGGGTTGGCCGATCGATCGAATGGCCGAATCGCTGGACCTGGATCCTGACGCCACGCGCCGGCACATTCAAAGTCTATTTCGACATTTGCGGGTGCGGGATGCTGTGGGTGTGCCAGTTCGGCTGATGGTCGCGCTGCGCGAGCTCGAGCAAACCGCGTAATCAAAGGGGCTTCTGCGCGGCCGCCGCGATCTGCCGCGCGCAATCCATCGCCGCCTCGATCGTTTCGAACAAATTCTCCCGGCCGATTTCCTTATCAAATCCGATATTCATCAGGGCGTGGAGCGGCTGGGCATGCACACCGGCGAGCAGCAATCGCGTGCCGCGCGCATGACATTTGTAATAAAACTCCTTCAATGCGTGCATGCCGGTCGCGTCGATGGCGGGCACACGGCGCATGCGCAATATGAAAACCTTGGGCGGCTTTTCCAGCCCGCGCAGCGTGTCCTGCAAACGATCGGCGACGCCGAAGAAAAAGGGTCCGTTGATCTCGTAGACTTCGACGCCCGCCGGGATGTCGCGTCCAATTACTGCGTTGGGATCCTTGGCAATGCCCAGTTCCTCGAGTCCATCGCCATCGTTTTGATCGGCGGTAATGACCTGCACGCCCGAAACGTCGGCCATGCGCTTCATGAAGAGCATCGAGGCAAGGACCATCCCGACGCCGACGGCGATAGTCAGATCGGCAAACACAGTAAGTCCGAATGTGGTGAAGAGTACGATGATGTCACTGCGCGGCGCGCGGAGCAGGTAGCGGAAGTGATCGATTTCACTCATGTTCCAGGCAACCATGAGCAGGATGGCCGCGAGTGTGGCAAGGGGAATTCGGGCGGCCAAGGGCGCAAGCAGCAACATGACCAGCATCAGGACAATGGCGTGAATGATGCCGGCGATGGGAGTCCGCCCGCCGCTCTTGACGTTGGCGGTCGTGCGGGCAATCGCGCCGGTCGCCGGAATGCCGCCGAAGAAGACCGCGCCGATGTTGGCGACTCCCTGGGCGACGAGTTCGCAGTCGGCCTTGTGACGTCCGCCGGTCATACCATCCGCCACGACGGCGGAAAGGAGCGATTCGATGGCGGCGAGCAGGGCGATGGTGGTCGCTTCGGGAATGAGGTCGCGCACCATGGCCAGGCTGAAAGGCGGCAAGTGGGGAGTGGGAAGGGTGCGCGGAATCTCTCCGAATTTCGAGCCGATGGTCTCCACGGGCAGGCCGAGCACGTAGACGACCGCCGATCCGACGATGACGGCGACGATACCCCAGGGAATGCGCGGAACGGTTTTGCGCAAGATGATGAGCAGGGTGAGTGAACCTGCGCCTACTACCGCGGTGGTTGGGTCCCAGTCTTTGGCGTGCTCGAAGTAGACCTTCCATTTTTCGACAAATTCAGCGGGGACACCGCCCATTTTCAGGCCAAAGAAATCCTTCACTTGCGATGACGCGATGATGACCGCGATGCCGGTGGTGAAGCCGGTGGTGACCGGGTAAGGGATGTATTTAATCATTGCGCCGAAGCGTGCCAGCCCCATGAGGATGATGATCACCCCGGCCATCAGCGTGGCGGTGGCGAGTCCGGCGTAACCGTGCTTGGCGGCGATGCCATAGACGATGACGATGAATGCGCCGGTTGGTCCGCCGATCTGCACGCGGCTTCCGCCGAGTGCGGAGATCAGGAAGCCCGCGACGACGGCGGTGTAAAGGCCCATGGCGGGGGGGGAAACACCGGCCGCGGCGGCGACGTCTTCAGGGATGGAGGCGATGCCGAAAGCCATGGCCAGCGGCAGAGCGATGATGCCGACGGTGATGCCCGCGAGGAGATCGTGGAGGAATTTCTGGCGTGAGTAACCCTCACGAAGGCAGACCAGCAGTTGCGGTGTATAGCGGCTCACTTGCGGCGCGCGATTTCCGTTCGGTAGTGTCACCATCCCGTCAGCAGGCGGGATGGTGACACGAAAACGGTGAATTACACCTGCGGGAGTGGCGCGTCAATAGATGAGCCACCGATTGAGCGATGTGCGGGCGGTTCAGCGAGCCATTCAACCGACGCCGGTAGCGGTCCAGCGCACGGATTCGCCGGCGTGGGGGGTGTGTAGCCGTGGCCTTAGTTCCGCAGGCAGCGCGGCGCGAAAGTCTTCCGCGGATTGCGCCAGAATGGGAAACGTTTTGTAGTGGCACGGGATAATCGCAGCGGGCGTCAGCAGTTTGGCGGCGATTGCCGCGCCCTTCGCGCCCATGGTGAACAGGTCGCCAATGGGCAGGATGGCGATCTTCGGTTCGTAGAGTTCGGCGATGATCGCCATATCACTGAAGACGTCGGTGTCGCCGGCGTGGTACAGAGTGGCGACGCCGGGCGCGGTGACCACCATGCCGTTGGGCATGCCGGCGTATTGCGGGCCGGTGGGGGAGTCCAGACCGGAGGAATGAAGGGCCATGGTGAGCGAGACTTTGAGGCCCTTGATGTCCTGCGTCCCGCCGGTGTTCATGGCGGCGAAGCGGCCTTTGCCGATGCGTGCGGTGAGGGCCGCACAAAGGTCATAATTGCCGACGATCGTCGGGTCAAAACGTTCGATCAGTTCAGCGATGTCGCCGGTATGATCGAAATGTCCATGGGTAATGAGGACGATGTCGCAGCGGCGCGGCTTCTTTTCGCCATCCGGGCATGACGGATTTTCCGCCAGCCAGGGATCTATGTAGACCACGCGTTCGTCGGGCAGAACCAGCCGGAA
>CAZKIN010000320.1:0-4338 GCA_964552515.1 uncultured Phycisphaeraceae bacterium | reverse complement strand
GAGCGATCAAGCCATCACCGGAACCAGTGCATGCGATATGTCAGTCATTGGACACCTTGCCATCCTTGAGCTGGGTGATTGGAGACTTTCTGTTCGACATTCAATCCGGGGCACGGGCAGGAACGCAAACCGTCCTGATGATCGGAGATGACGAGCGGCCCGCTTTCGCCGATGAGGCGGATCATGTGATTCGCCGGTTGCAGGAGTTATGTAAGATCCTGGGGATTGTGTGATTCTGAAGGAAGGCACGGAGGCACGAAGCCACGAAGGGAAAGGGCAAAATACGTGGGTGCGGAGCATCGCATGTTGCGAGCCAATGCCGTGAATTGAGCATTTTGTTTCGCCCTTTCAGGGCAAAATTATTATGGGGGTCGCATCCGTGGGCGGCGCTGCGCTTGCCCACGGCTATGATCTGTCAGCCCTTCGGGCTGGAAATGTTACGCCACCGTTCGTCAATCGACATAGCCTAAGGCCCGAAGTCGTTCGATGGCCTCAGCATCGCCTTCGCGGGTGGACTCGCCGCCAAGCATGTCCTTAAGTGACGGTGGCAGGTAGCGGCCATACGTCTCCACGACTTTGCCTTCTTGCCGCGCACGCAGTTCTGCGGATAGGGCTTCAGAAATCACCTGGCCCTGCATATCCCTGGGTATCGGGAAACCGGCGAGGGCGAGAATGGTGGGCGCAATGTCCATGATGTGCGGCGACGCGGAGAGCTCGCCGGGCGCGCGCAGGCCGGCACCATTCATGATCAGCACGCCCGGCGGCGCATGGAAATGGGAAAACTGTTCGTCGGGTCGCCACCCCCAGCCATGATCGGAAACCATGACGATGGTGGTCTTATCGTCGGCGCGGGCGATGACCTGACCGATCAGGTAATCCATGTATTCATAGTATTTGGGGATGACTGACGGGAAGCGCTTTAGCAGGCGATGAGAATTATAGTCGATGCCCCACATGTAGAGGGCGAGGAACTCAACCTTGTAATCGTCGAGAATGCGAACCGCGGCGGACGCGGCGAGACGGTCGGTGTCCAATCCGATGCGCAAGATGTCGAATTCCTTCTGCCCCGCCTTTAGGCCCGTGGGGCTATCCACGTCGGCGCGGAAAAAGTCCTCAGGTTTCGCCAGGCCGGCGGGAAGTTCCAGCGGCGCGCCGAGTCGCCCGGCGAGATCCGGCGGGAATACCTTGCCCGGTTCGGCCGGTACGTCGGCAGCGCCGAACTTGATGTTGAATCCGAAGCGATCGGAAACGAGGAAGCCGTGCACGGTATCCGCCGGGTAGGTGGCGAAGTAATTCACCACGCCGACGGGCACGTCATGTTCGGAGAAGATGTTCCACAGGGCTTTTACGCGGCGGTGTGCCGCAGTAATGGGAACCTGCTGCGCCAGGCCAATTTTTTCCATGGCGGAGGCGAACATGCGCATGCCGGTATAGGAAGGGACGAGTTCAGGGTACTTGAGGAGTCGCTGCACGCCGCGCTCCATGCCGGGGATGCGCAGCTCCACGAAGTCGTGTACGCCATGTGTCTGTTCATTGACACCGGTGGCGATGGTGGTCCAGATGATCGGTGAATAGGTGGGCAGCGTGGTGCGCAGTGGCGCGACGACCCCCCCATCCACCAACTTCGCGATGTTGGGGATGCGGCCTTCCGCTTTCAGGTAGTTGATGTAGGACCATTCCGCGCCGTCGATACCGATCAGGAAGACGCGGCGACCGGTCCATTCGGGCGTCGCCTGCGACGGGGTGAATGCAGCGAAGGCGCGGGCGGCGCCGATGCGCTGTTGCATCATGAATGCCGCGACGATGCCCACGATGGCCAGCAGATGCATGGCCGTGCGGAGCGCGCGGGGGCCACGTTTGGGTTGCGCGATACGGAGTACGACGAGCGCCGCGCCAAGTGCCATCAAAGCGCCCACGGCGACCACCACAAGTCGCATGTTGCGGTCATCAGGCCAGATGGCGGGCAGGTAAGCGATGCGGGCGATGATTGACGCAGTGACGCAAAACAGAATTCCGGCGACCAGGTGCGCCGCAGCGGAAGGCGCGCCGGGCCAGCGGAGTCCGCGGGAAAAAATGAGCAGCAGGGTTTGACCAGCTACACCCAAGGCTGCGAGGGCGAGGGCGAAAAAGAGCGCCGTCCACAAGCCAAAGATCAGGGAGTCACCGCCGGCCCGGATCGAATCATTAATCCCTATCGTCGCGGCAGCCACCCACGCGCCGACGAGGCAACCGGCGAGCGCCCAGCCCGCCACGGCGGCAAGGAGCGGACGCACGAGGCCGCCTTGCCCGGCGGCCGGCCTCGACATGGCGGTATCTCTTTCGTTTGCGGCTGAATCCATATTGTTCCTAGCGGAGTATTCGTTCATTAGTGCATTTATCGATCAAACCGGGCGTTTCATCCAGAGGAGAACGCGAATGGCTGCAAAACAGGGGTGCCGGTTCAAGTTCGTGGCATTGAAAACCACGATCGACCAGGAATGGGGCAGACGCATTATGGCGACGACCTGCGCTACCCGGCGATTCAGGTCTTCGGCGTTGCCGCTTCCTGAAGGGCGAGATGCCGTGTGAGCAGCGTGATTTCCCGGTTTAGTTTTTGCAGCCGCGCATAGACCATCAGGAAGCCCACCAGCATGGTCAGCACGGCGCAGTAAAGGACCAGATCGGTGCCGCGACCGATGCCCAGGGCATGTGCGAGCAGCACTGTACCTTTCGGCCAGGCAATGGCAATGCCCGCGACGATCCAGAGCATGATCCAAAAGATGCGATCGCGCTGTGCGCCGCCCCCGCGATACCACCCGCGAGCCGTCAGCGCAATCAGCAGCACGATAACGCTGAGCGCGGCCCATTGAAAACCATTCAACACTGACAGATTCATGGCATTACCTTTCCAAGCAGATAATGAGCGAGAATTTTCAAGGCGCCGCGCGACGACTGCCCCTTGGCAAGCGAGTAGGCGGTGTAGCGCACGGAGACCGGCACTTCGCACCAAGGAAGGCCGGAGGTGCGAACCTGATCGATGAGTTCGCTGGCGTGGGCCATGCGGTCCAGATGAATATCTATGCGTTCCGCAGCGCGTCGGGAGAAAGCGCGGAGGCCGTTGTGCGCGTCGGTGACCGGCATGCGGCTGACCACGCGGGTGAACCAGGTGGCCAGGCGCAGGAGCATGCGACGACGACGAGGCATCTGCGACTGGTCGGACAAGAAGCGCGAGCCGAGGACGATTTCGCACCGTCCGGTTTGAATGGGGGCAATCAAGGCAGGCAGGTCTGAAACCTGGTGCTGGCCGTCAGCGTCAAAGGTCACGATGATCTCGGCACCGCGGCGGAGCGCAAAGGCGATACCGGTCTGCAAAGCGGCACCCTGCCCACGATTAATTGCGTGCCGCAGCGCGTGCGCGCCGTGCCGTCGCGCGGTTTCAAACGTTGAGTCGGTTGATCCATCGTCAACGACGACGAGGTGAGCCGTGAACGGCTTCAGCTGGGCAAGGACTTCCGCGATCGCCGCACCTTCGTTGAAGGCGGGGATGACCACGAAAACCCCGGAAGTGCCGGTCGGCACGCTCGGGCTGGGCTGCGGCGACGACGTCATGCCAGCTATCATGCGGCAAGCCCATCCCGATCGTCAATCCGGACTACTTGCGCGCGGTGTTGGGATCGACCTTATCGGCCGTGGCCAAAGTCGGATGCGCGTCACCGAGCAATTTCACGCGCATCATGACCAACGCGGCGTCCAATTGCGGATCCGTCTTCGGACGATCGTTCTCGTCGGGCTGCTCAATCTTGGGCAGATTGGCGATCTCAGCATCCTCTTCGTCGTGATCGTCCTTCTTTTCAGCATCGGCCTTGGCCTGTTCGGCCGCATCGTCCTTCTTTTCGCCTTCCGGGTCGACAATCGGCACCACTTTGTCGTCTTCCTCGTCGTCGCCGGCGAAAGTCAGATCGTCGTCAGACTTGCCCGGCTTGGGCGGGCCAAGACGATCGGCTTCACGGCGAAGCTGCCACATGTTTACGCGTTCCCAGCGCACCATCCGTACCGGTACGTCCGGTTCGACGCCCCAGGTGTCGGAGGTGATTTCACGGTGCAACGAGCGCCCACTGGGAAGATAGTATTTGGCCGTGGTGATCTTCAGCTTCGCATTGGAGCGGCTCAGCTGAATGAGGTTCTGTACACTGAACTTGCCGTAGGTACGTGCGCCGAGAACCGTTCCGTGCTTGGTATCCTGAATGGAGCCGGCGACGATTTCCGATGCGCTGGCACTGTTTTCATCGACCAGGACGACGACCGGCAGATCGGTCCAGGGGCCATCGCCCTGGGCATCGAGCTTTTGGTTCTCGGCCG
>CAZKIN010000319.1:0-4347 GCA_964552515.1 uncultured Phycisphaeraceae bacterium | reverse complement strand
CGCGACAGTGCGTACACCATTTTCTACATGGGCATCAACATTGGTGCGATGATTGCTCCGCTGCTTTGCGAGTGGTTGCGCGGGCACTCTTACAAATACGCCTTCGGAGCGGCCGGTATTGGCATGCTTATTGGGCTCTTTACCTACCTCTTCTTCATTAAGTGGGTCAAAGAGGCGCCGACGGGTGCGGCTGCGCCGGGAACGGATGCGGGGGGAGATTTGTTCTGTCCCCACTGCGGAGTGAAGATAGAGCATGGCCAATCGTCGGGTAAGGTCGCATGCTACAAATGCGGGAAAATGACGGATATTGCTCCCCGTCAGTCGGTAGCCACGGCTCCGTCAAAGAACTACATGACTGAAGCCGAAGCCGGGGCTGCCCCGTCGATCATGCCTGGAATCGCGGGCAGCGCGCCGACGTGGATGGCCGCCATCGGCATCCTCGCTGTGGTTGGATGCATTGCGTTGTGGCAACTCAAACTGATCAAGCCGGATGATGCCCTGGCGTTCGGCATGGGAATCCTGATCGCTACCACGCTGGGATCGATTGTCCTCAAACATGTGCATGGTGCCGCCAGGGACCGCGTCCTGACGATTTACCTCCTGGGCCTGTTTGTGATCTTTTTCTGGGCCGCGTTCGAGCAGGCCGGAAATGCGATGAACATTTTCGCCGGCAAGACCACCAATTTGTATGTGACCGAGGCCGCTCCGCCGCCGTCCATTTATCCCGCCATTGAAGGCGAAACGGCCGTGGTACGCACCGGTGGCTGGCTTTCGTTCCTGAACCCGGTCCTGCCGGGTTGGTACCAATCGGTGAATGCGTTGTTCATTATCCTGCTCGCCCCGCTGTTCGCATGGATGTGGGTGGCTTTGCCGCGCATGGGTATCAATCTTTCCGTACCCGCCAAAATGGCGATTGGCATATTTCTTCAGGGCATGGCCTTTGCGCTGATGGTCTGGGCGATTCGGTATGAGAATCAAATGACCAGCGCGCCACTGGCTAAGTTGCCCGCCGGTGTCATCGCCAGTGCTGACGGACGGGTGGAGTTCCGTGACGCCCCCGATTTGGGCAATAATGATTGGCAGAAAGAGGCGTCTGCGCCCGTGGATGAGAAGAACGCCAAAGTTGTCAATGGCGGCCGCATTTACTTTGACGCCGCCCAACAGATTAAGATGACCGGCGTACTTTCCGATACTGATCGCGACCGTCTGCTCCGCGCCTCCGCGCCCATTTCGTACCTTTCCAAGGTGCGCGAACTCGCCCTCGCTTCGCAGCAGGACAGCGCCAAGCAAGGCGACAAGGTGACTGCAACCGTTCAGTTGACGGAAGCACCGGCCGGTTTGGATCTGCGCTACGCCGGAATGAAGGAAGGTGAGATTACGTTTGATCCCGCGTCCAAGACGCTGACTACCCATGTGCGACTCACCGACCGCAATTACAAGGCCTTGCTCGTGGCCGGAGCGGACAACGATCTGCGCACCGCGATGAACCAGCTTTATGTCGATTCCGCCAAGAACAAAGTCAGCTGGCAGTGGCTCATCTGGTTCTACCTGCTGTGTACCTTAGGCGAACTTTGTCTGTCGCCGGTCGGACTTTCCATGGTCAGCAAGCTCGCGCCGAAGGCCTATGGCACGATGCTCATGGGAACGTGGCACCTGATGATCTCCTTTGGAAACTATGTCGCCGGTTTGCTGGGCGAAAGCTACGGCACGCTCCATCCGGCCACGTATTTCATGTACATTACCGTGGCACTCACGCTGGTTTCTTTCCTGTGCTTCCTGATGGTGAAGAAGATGCGCGCGATGATGCACGGCGTGATGTAAGCGATAAAATGGCGGATTGGGAATTGAGAACGGCAGGGCTGGTTCGATGAACCATTCGAATCACCTTGAGCAGATTACCAGCGAAGAAGGAAGGGAACCTATGACAATGCAAACGGCGGCTGCGCACACCACCAAACATCACAAGGGTATGACCGGGCATGAGCACATCGAACTCGTCGAACATTGGGCAGCGCACAACTATCACCCACTGCCCGTGGTCGTTTCGAAGGCCGAAGGCTGCTGGGTGACCGATGTCGAGGGCAAGCGTTATCTCGACATGCTCGCGGCGTATTCGGCCGTCAACTTCGGCCATTGTCATCCGGAACTCATCGCTGCCGCACGGGCGCAGCTCGACAATGTGACGCTGACGTCGCGCGCCTTCCACAACGATCAACTTGGCCCGCTTTGCAAGGACTTGGCAGCGCTATGCAAGATGGAAGTCGTCCTGCCCATGAATACTGGAGCTGAGGGCGTAGAGACCGCCATCAAGACAGCCCGCAAGTGGGGATATACCAAGAAGGGCGTGCCCGCCAACAAGGCGAAGATCATCTGCTGCGCCGAAAACTTCCATGGCCGTACAACCACCATCATCAGCTTCAGCACTGATCCGCAGTGTCAGGACGGTTTCGGACCGTTTACGCCCGGCTTCGAAGTGATTCCCTATGGCGACATCAAGGCGCTGGAAAAGGCGATCGATGCCAACACCGTGGCATTCCTTGTCGAACCGATCCAGGGTGAGGCTGGAATCAAAGTGCCGCCGGCGGGTTTCCTGCAATCGGCACGCGACCTGTGCAAGCAGAAAAACGTGCTCTTCATCGCCGACGAAATCCAGTCCGGTCTGGGCCGCTGCGGCGCGACGTTCTGCTGCGATACCGAAGGTGTGAAGCCTGACATGTACATTCTTGGCAAGGCGCTGGGTGGCGGCATCATGCCGATTTCGGCGGTCGTCTCCACGTGGGACATCATGGGCGTCTTCAAGCCTGGCGATCACGGCAGCACATTCGGCGGCAACCCGCTCGCCTGCGCCGTTGCCCGGAAAGTCGTGGAAATACTTAACACGAATAAGTACCAGGATAACGCGAAAAAGCTGGGCGATTATCTGTTCGGCAAGCTTCGCGCGATCAAGACGGACAAGGTGAAGGAATTCCGCGGGCGTGGGCTCTGGGTGGGCATCGAGTTCAAGACTTCCGCCGGCAAGGCTCGCCCTTACTGCGAAAAACTCATGGAAGAAGGCATGTTGTGCAAAGACACGCACGAACAAGTCATGCGCCTCGCGCCGCCGCTGTGCATCACCAAAGAGGATTTGGATTGGGCGGTGGAGAAATTGCAGAAGGTTCTCGCGTAACCAGTGGTCAACTTCGTCATGAAGTAGCGATGAGAAAAGAATCCGAGGGTGCGAAAGGAAAGATGAATGCGGAGTAGAATCTCGCGATTGGTAATGTTGGTGCCTTGCGTCGCGCTGATTGGGGGCTGCCCCATGCTTGGCGGTGACGGTCAGGGCGATGATGATGTGACGGCCCACAATGTGACCGTGGGGCCGGATTTCGGGACGCGCACCCGCGAAGGCACCACCACGGGAACAACGGAGGGCGAGACTTGCGAAGGATTCTTCCCCGCGCAACCCAACCACACGCTCATCATCGATGAAGGCCTCGGCATGACCGTTCGTGTCACCGCCATTGACGAAACCCGCCTCTTCATCCTTTGTGACGATAGTACATTCTGCGGAGAAACCGCGAACGGCGTGACCAAATTTTCGCGCTTCTGGAATCGGGCCGAGTGCGATGTGTTCATTGGCACCACCAATCAAGGGCAAACCCTGGAATATTCGGTGGAGTTCAGCGAAGACTAACAGTGATTCCGTGCGCGGCGGTCGCTGCGACTCACGATAGTGCTGGAGTATTCAGGAGGCGAAGTAAAGAATATGGACCGAAAGATCGCTCAATGTGCTGTTGCTTTTCTAATTCTTTCTTTCAACTGCTACGCCTCGAATGCCCAAACCATTAACTGGCCATCTTTCCGAGGACCCGATGCCTCCGGCGTGGCCGACGGCGCACCCACCGCTGAAAAGTGGAGTGTCAAAACCGGCGAGAACATCCTTTGGAAGACTCCCATCGCCGGCCTCGCCCATTCCAGCCCGATCATCTGGGGCGACAAGGTCTTCATCACCACCGCCGTTCCCGCTTCCGGCGATGCCTTCCTCAAGGTCGGCCTCTATGGCGATGGCGAATCCGTGACCGATGACGCTCCACAGTCATGGCGTCTCCTCTGCCTCGACAAGAAAACCGGTAAGGTCCTCTGGGACAAAGAAGCCTACCAGGGCGTTCCCAAAGTCAAACGTCATCCCAAAGCCAGTCACGCCAACTCCACACCCGCCACCGACGGCAAACATGTCATCGCGTTCTTCGCTTCGGAGGGTCTGTACTGCTACGACATGAACGGCGAACTCAAGTGGAAAAAGGATCTCGGCGTGCTCGATTCCGGCGCGCCCGGCGCTCCTGACTACCAGTGGGGTTTCGCCAGCTC
>CAZKIN010000318.1:0-4394 GCA_964552515.1 uncultured Phycisphaeraceae bacterium | reverse complement strand
TCACTTCCGGTCTTGGGCAGTGACTTTCCGCCGGTCGCGAATACCACTTGCTTGGTGAGAAAGGCACCTTGATTCGTTTCGATTCGAAACGAATCCGCCTCCCGCACCATGTCGCTGACCCGATGTTCGCATTGCAAAATCACCCCGCGCCGCGTCGCCTCCACCAGCAGCGCGGTGAGCACGCTTTGCGCATCGTTGCTGTCCGGGAACAGTTTCCCATGTTCTTCTTCATGCATGCTGACGCCCAGTTCATGAAAAAACTCCGCTGCGTCCGCCGCTGTGAAAAATCGCAGGATCTTGCGGATGGAAGGGCTGCTCGCCCCGCGAAAGTCGTCGGGCTCGACCCGCACGTTGGTGACATTGCACCGACCGCCGCCACTGACCAGGATTTTTGCGCCCAGCTTCTTCGCGCCGTCCAGCGCGACGATCTTCAGACTCGGATTCGCCCGCGCGGCAAAGATCGCCGTCGCCAGGCCGGCCGCTCCCGCGCCGACCACGACAACATCTGCGTTTCGTTCTCCCGCTGTCATAATTGCCGTAGCGCCCCGTTGCCCACTGCCGTCACAAACTCGACCTTGCAATTTCCGTGCGTATGATCAGCATAACCGCTGTGCGCTTGATTCGTGAATGGGAGTCGCTTTGATGCACCGTTTGCTCTTCCTGAATGCTCTCCCGACGCTCTGGCGAATTCCCGCGAAAATCGCAATCTTCCTCATGGCCCTGTTCCTGGTTTGTTTTCCCCGGCCGCTCTTGTTCGTCGAACACGTTCGCCGTTGGAAAAACCCGAATCAATTGGTAAATCCTGATTCGCCCGCCCTCGCGCCCCTTGCCGACGAAGTACGAACTCTCTTGCCACCGGATGGCGCTCCGGGCGATGTCCTGAAGGTTGTCGAAAAGTTCGTCCTCAAGCGTGTCGCCTATGAATGGGATTGGAACACCTGGGGCAACGCCGACTACATCCCCACCGTCGAAGAGGCCTTGGAAAAAGGTAAGGAAGATTGCGACGGTCGCGCCGTGGTGGCCGCCTCCCTCCTCACGCGGATCGGCTATCCGGCACAAATCGTGACTGATTTCTCCCACGTCTGGGTAACCACCGAACAGGGCGACCTCATGGGCCCCGGCGAGACGAAAGCCATCGTCGCCACCAAGGAAGGCTTGAAGGTCAGCCCCAGTGCATGGAAGCCCCTCGCGAAGGCTCTCGCTTACTGTGTCGCGCCCTTCCCGCTGCAAAGAGAACTTATCCTCCTCGCGGTGCTGTGGTGGCTGTTGTTGCGGCAGGGAGTGGGCACCAGTTGGAGCCTGGTGGCCCTGGCTTTCATGCTTAACGGGCTGCTGTTTCTCCGGGCGGGAGGCGAGAATTATTGGAAGCCGATGATATGGATGCAGTTCGTCGGCCTCGCCAACCTGCTCGGCGGCATTTCTTGTCTGTTCTTGCGTGCCCGCCGAAATAACCACGTGTTGACTTCCGAATAAGCATCGTACGAATTCGTCGGTCGCAGCGTGTAAGTACTTGTGCGCGCAACCGGCGACGCCTTTTCGCGGCGCACCGCGAGTGCTAACCTATGGCATCAGCGATGTTTTTGTTTTCCACCGTTTCGCGTCAACAGGCAGGGGTGTAATTCGCAGCGTTCGCTGAATGCACGCCCGCCACGGAGGTGATACTCAACATGCAAACGTCTTTCCTGAAGAATCGTCTCGTCGTGGGTGCTATCGCCCTGTTCTTGCCGGCCATCAGCGGCACGAATGCGGCCATCGCCCAATTGGATTTCCTGCGCGAACTCACCGGCAGTCCCAAGGTCGAAGTCGCGCCGGCCAAAGTCGTCGCGCACATTGAGATCAAGGGCAAAGTCGGCGAAACGCCCATGAACATGCCGCCGCTCTTCGGTGAAGAGCCGCCGCCAGCTTTGCTGGACATCTTAAACCGCCTGAAGAAAGCCAACGAAGACCCCGGTGTGCAGGCGGTCGTGCTTGACCTTCAGAACGCCGTATTCGGCGCGGGTCAAATCGAAGAACTGAACACGGCCCTGCGTGCCCTGAAGGACGCGAAGAAGCCCGTATACGTTCACGCCGACACACTCACCACCTGGACTTACGCCGCCTCCGTCGGCGCCTCCAATGTCTCACTGGTGCCCACCGGCGACCTCTGGCTCACCGGACTTTACGGCGAAATGCTCTTCCTCCGCGGCGCGCTCGAAAAACTTGGCATGACGCCCGACATCGAACGTTGCGGCGCATACAAAAGCGCCGCCGAGACCTTCATGCGCTCCGAACCTTCTCCGGAAAATGAGGCCATGATCAAATGGCTCTACGACGGCCTCTATGACGGCCTCGTCAAAGTCCTCGCCGACAGTCGCGGAATGACCCCGGACAAAATGCGCGAGCTGATCAATAAGGGGCCATACTCCGCCGACGAAGCCCTTAAGGCCGGCCTCATCGATTCCGTCAAACACCGTCAGGACTTCATCGCCGACATTCGCAAGAAGTTCGGTGCCGATGTCGAATTCACCCGCAACTACGGCGTGAACAAAGATTCCGAAATGCCCGGCGATAACTTCTTCGCCATGTTCGAATTCATGATGAAGATGCTCAACCCGGACAAGAAGGCGTTCAAGGATCCCACGATCGCCATTGTTTACGTGGATGGCGCCATCAACACCGGCACTGCCGAACCTTCCCTCTTCGGCGGCTCCGAAGGCGCATTCAGCACCACCATCCGCAAAGCTCTGGACAAAGCCGCCAACGAGCCCAGCGTAAAAGCCGTCGTGCTCCGCGTGGATTCGCCCGGCGGTTCCGCGCTCGCCTCGGAAATCATCCTCGACGCCGCACGCCGCGTGGCCGCCGTGAAACCACTCGTGGTTTCCATGGGCAATGTCGCCGGCAGCGGTGGTTACTATGTCACCTGCGCCTCAGACATGATCTTCGCGGACCGCATGACCATCACTTCTTCCATTGGTGTGCTGGGCGGAAAAGTCGTCACCACCGGCATGTGGGACAAGCTCGGCGTCAATTGGCACCCGGTCAAGCGCGGTGACATGGCCGCCATGCTGAGCACCGCCGCACCGTTCACCGAGTCCGAGCGTGCCAAGATGCGGCACTACATGGACAACATTTACGGCATCTTCAAGGACCACGTGGTCAAGGCGCGCGGTCCCAAGCTCAAGAAACCCATCGACGAAGTCGCCGCGGGCCGCGTCTTCACCGGCGCGCAGGCGCTCGAACTGGGTCTTGTCGATCGTCTCGGCGGATTGAAGGACGCCATTGCTTACGCGTCCGAAAAGTCCGGCGTCACCGATCCGGATATCCGGGTCATTCCGGAACCCGCTTCCATCTTTGACATGTTCATGGGTGACAAGGCCAAGGACGACGAGTTCGATGTGGCGGCGACGCGATCAACGCTGTCCCTCGCGAAAATGCCGCTCTTCGAATCCATGCTGCCGATTCTCGCCAAGGCGGACCCCCTCCGTTTCCACGCATTGATGCAGGCGCTGCAACGCATCGAGCTGCTGCACAACGAAAGCGCCATCACCATGATGCCGGAGGACTTCATCATCCGGTAGCGGTTCTGACTTCGCGTTTAAAAAAAGATCGCGCCGAGACATGGGTCTCGGCGCGATCTTTTCTTTTTTCAATCCGGCCGCGCAACGATCCGCGTCAACCGCACTCCTTCGCCGCCTTCAAAATGGCATCATAATTCGGATGCTCGGCCACTTCCGGCACATATTCCACGTACCGCAGCGTATTGCTTTGATCCACGACAAACGCCGCCCGGCACTCCACGCGCAGATCCGGAATCAGCGTGCCCCAGTTCTTCCCGAAGCTGGTGTCCACGTGATCGCTGAGCATCTTCAGCCGCTCGCGATCAATGCCTTCCGCTCCGCAAAACCGCCCCTGCGCCGTCGGCAAATCACAGCTGATCGTGTAGAAATCAACGTTCGCCATTTTTGCCGCTTCTTCATTGAACCGCTTCGTCTGCATCGCGCAAACCGGCGTATCCACCGAGGGCACCACGCTGAAAATCCGCGCCTTCCCGCCGGTCTCGCTGATCTTCACCGCATCGACCAGGCTCTTCTTGAGCGTCGCTTCCGGCGCCTTGTCCCCGACCTTCAGTTGCGGACCCTCCAGCCGTAGCGGTTTACCTTTAAGCGTGCACTGCCTCGACATCTCCATTCTCCTAACAAATACCACCTATTGTCACGCCCGCGAGTATAGAAACCGCTTCGCTCACCGTCAATTTCGTGCGCGACCTGCCCGTTCCGCGCACGCCGTCGCCGATCGGGCTGCTGCGGTCGGGAGTCCTTCCTTGACGGGACAACTATGCGACCCCTAAGATTGCCCGCGTAGCCATGACCGCCGTACCGCCGAATCCTGAAGTGCCAAGATAAGGTGATGTAAAC
>CAZKIN010000317.1:0-4418 GCA_964552515.1 uncultured Phycisphaeraceae bacterium | reverse complement strand
GCAGACCTGACTCTTCCGCCGAAAATGCGATGAACAGCACGCTGCGATTCAGCGTCTTGCCGTGCAGTTCCCGCGCAATTTCAAAGAGCCCGCTCACGCCCGAGGCATTATCATCCGCGCCATTGTGAATCTGCGGCTGACCGTCATCCGTCACCAGCTTCCCGCCTTTGAATGTCCGCATCGACGGCTTACGCACGCCCAGATGGTCGTAATGCGCCCCCACCACCACGACCTCCTCCGCCATCGCTCCAATGCCCGGCCGCAGCGCCAGCACGTTTCGCGTCTTCGCCGACGTGCGCTCCAGACCCGCGTCGCCACTCGCCCGCACGCCTTTCAGCGCCGCCGAGGCATAGCCGCCCGCATCCAATTTCTCCTGCAGCTGCGCCAGCGTCGCCGTTCCACCGGACGCTAACATCCGATCAACCGCTGCACGGGAAACATGAAATGCCGGAATGCCGTAGTCGTCCGGATTCTCCCCTTCAAATTCCATCAGGCGATCCGCATCACCTTCACCCGGTGCCTGATTCACCACCAAAATGGCCACCGCGCCGCGATCGCGCGCGCCATACGCCTTCTCCCAGAACGTCGCATACTTCGTCGTCGTTCCATCGGCCGCCGTCCACGCCGGCGGCTCCCCACGAAACATCAGTGCGACCTTCCCGTGCACATCGGCATGCACATAATCGTCGCGATCCTTTTCCGCGGCTTGTATGCCATATCCGCAAAACACCACATCACCATCAAAGCTCCCTGGCGCGGAAAACGACAGCGGCACAAAATCACGATGCAATTCGAGCGGCGACGACTCCGTCGACAAGGTCAGCCGCGACTGATCCGTCAGCTTCCGATGCAGCGCGATCGGAAAACTCTGGAAATAGGTCCCGTTCTCCCCCGCCGGCTGCAGTCCGACCAGCGCAAACTGCGCCGCGATATAATCGGCCGCGCGCTCAATTTCCGGCGTCCCCACTCCGCGTCCCTTCAAGTCATCACTCGCCAGAAATGCAATGTGTTTATGAAACCGCTGCGCCGGACCGGCGGTGCAACTCACCACCCCCAACGCTGCCGCTACGCCCCAACCCAATAGGCCAAACCGCGACGCACGATGCGCATTCAACTTCACGATGCCAGCTCCTTCGTCCTCGTCACACATCGCGCCACTCCAGCGCAGCACCGGGGACAACAATTAGCCATTCTTCATATCACCAAATTGGCGGGTAGCGCACCAGCGCCCCCCCCTTTGTGTGCGGCCATGATATGCCGATGCGCCGCGGGTTGGAATCGCTACAGCTTGCCCGCGCACGAAAAAGCCCTTCGGACAACCACCGGTCGCCGAAGGGCCGTTGTTTCAAACCCACAGTGCCGCCGATTTATTCATCCTGCCAGCGATTGAGCCGCGACGGACGATCGGTCATCATGAAAATGTCCCAATCTTCCGCCAGGCTCTTGGCATCGCGATCGGCCACCTTGCGCGTGCGGTGCCGATGATCTTCGGGCGTTTCACCCAACGTCTCCATGTCGTCATGAAAATAGGGCCAGGTATGATTCTTCGGATTGGAGCAGCCTGCTGCCACTGCCCCGCAGATCAGCATCATAACGGCCAGAATTCGCATACGTTTCATCTGCACACCCCTAGCCCAAACCTATCGCGCCTACTGAGTGACACTGGTGGTCATCCTATTCCCACGGCAAAAAGTGTCAAGCTGCATCGCCCAACCGCATGTTTCAAAGTGTTGTATCCCCGAATTCGCCCCATTTCCACTACTCCAAACCCATTGGCACCATACAATTCTACAGCGCCGCATCCAGTGCCCAGAACTAAATCACAATGCCGCTCCTGTCGGAGGAACTTACCGTGCCTATGCCGAACGATCAGCCCCTTCAAAATCCACCCGGAACGACGGTAACCCAATCTGAAGCGGACGCTGCCTCGCAACCTCAACGCAAGTCCTGGCTCCGACGGCTGTTCATTCTCTTCATCGTCATCGTTTTGGTCGTCGCAATGTGTGTCGCGGCCGCGCCCACCATCCTTTCCACCGGACCCGCCCGCTCCTACGCCCTCGGCATGGTCAACGCCCGAATCGCCGGCAACCTGCAGCTTAGTGACTGGAGCCTGTCATGGTTCAGCCCGCTGACCATCCGCGGCGTCAAAATCAATGACCTCGAAAATCGTGAAGTCCTTAGCGTTGACACCATTCAGGCATCCGCCGGAGTCCTCAACCTCATCCGCAACGGTCTCAACTTCGGCGACATCACCCTGACCGCCCCAAACATTCACCTGATCCTCGACGAACACAATCAGCCTTCCCTGTCCGCCGCCCTTCAACCCAAGCAGCCACCACTTACCCCCTCCGACGCCGCACCGCAGCCATCACCCAACGGGCCGCTCCCCGCTCCGCGCGGCAAACTGCTCATCCGCGATGGCCTCGTTCGCCTGCAGCGCCTTGCCGGTGCTCCCGTCGAAGTCACCGCCCTGCAGACCGAAGTCACGCTCGACACCCTCGAACGTATCACCGCCAAGCTCACCGCCAAACTTTCAGCCGGAACCGACATCGCGCTGGATGTGAATCTCAAGGAACTCGTTGCCGACAACCGCATTCAGCCGCTCCGCGCCGGCGGGGAAATGAATTTCCAGAGTACCGCTCCCATCGACCTCGCGCCGCTCGTCGCAGTCTTCGCTCCTGACCTCGGCCTCGCCGGTACTTTCAAACCGGATATTCACGCCACCTTTGCCCAGGGCGACGTCAAGGGAACACTCAACATCGAATTGACCCAACTGCAAACCGCAGGCCGCACCACGTCCGGCGCCGCACCCGTCAACCTGAAAATCACCGGCAACGTGAACGCCAACACTCAGGCCGCATCCGCTCAACTCAACCTGACCGGCGACGTCGGCACGGTCGAAACAAGAGCTGAATACCGCGGACTCGACAAACCCATCACTGTAGACGCCGAACAACTGCTCTCCGCGATCCTCACCGGCGCAGCAATCGACCTTCCGGACGTAAAGCTTGTCGCAGACGGTTCCATCGACCTCGTACGCCTGCAGAAAGCCCTCCCTAATTTGATCCCCGTCCGTGAAGGCCAGCAGCTCACCGGCGGCGCGCTCGAAATCAACAAGTTCTCCATACTCGGCGGAACAACTCCGCGCCTCTCCGGCACCCTCGCTGTCAAAAACCTCACCGCCACCAGCGCCGGCAAGTCCCTGCATGTTCAACCCATTTCACTTGCCGTCGACGCGACCATCGAAACCGGCACCGGCCTCAATGTCGCCCGCGCGGATCTGCGCTCTGCTTTCGCCCAGCTCACCGCTTCCGGCACTCCGGCCAACTTAAGCGCAGAGTTCCAAGCCACCCTCGCCAAGCTCCAGCAGGAACTCGGCCAGATTTTCGACCTGCAGGGCCTGCAGTTGCGCGGCGAACTCGCCGGAAATCTGGCCCTCAAACGGACGAGCGACGAACGCATCAACACGACCATCTCCGCGCAGGGGTCCGATGTTTCCGTGCAGTCCGGCGACTGCCTATTTAGTGTCAAAAAGATGGCACTCGCCGAATCCGGCCGCATCGACCTCGCCTCCGGAAAAGTAAAGTCCCTCGACATCGAATCGTTGACCCTGGATGTCGATTCGCAGGTTCAGCTCGCCGCCCGCGCCAACTACGACCTCGCTGGAGGCACCTACCGCGCCGACCTGGACATCACCCGCGCCGACCTCGCTTTCGCTTCCTCCCGCGCGGCCGCCCTGGGTGTCACGGAATTGGCACGCTACGGCGGTACCCTCTCCGGCAAGGCTTCGGCCACCGGCGGCGGCACGCAGAAAATTCAATCCAGCGGACAGCTCACCGCACGTAACCTCACCGCCGACGGCAAGACCATCCTCGAAGGCGATTCCCTCATCAGTTGGACCGAACTCGCCATCGCACCCGACTTCGCGCAGATCGCCCTCGCCGCCGCATCGCTCACCAGTTCCGCCGCATCCGCCACCATCAAAGACATTCGTATCCAGCGCGGCAACCAGCTATCCGTGCAGGCCGATATCGACGCCCGCGCCGACCTCCGCCGCACCATCGCCGCTGCGGCCGTCGTCAGCCAGTTGAAAAAAACGCCCGAAATCGCCGGCGCATTGACTTTGAACGGAAAAGTGTCAACCAACGGTCAGCAGATCACCGCCGTCGCGCGCGGCGGCATCGACACCCTCGAAGTCGGCTCCGGCGAAAACACCTTCCGCGAAAAACGCGTCGACCTCGACTTCGACGGCGGCGCGGACACTACCGCCAAGTCCATCAAAATCAACAAAATGCGCCTCACGTCCACACCGCTCACCGCCGAACTCGCCGGCAGCCTCAATCACTACGACACCACGCTCGACGCCGCACTCACCGGCCGCTACGACGCCGGCTGGGACCAGTTGACTGCGCTGCTCA
>CAZKIN010000316.1:0-4440 GCA_964552515.1 uncultured Phycisphaeraceae bacterium | reverse complement strand
TTGTTCGCGTCCATGACGATCATGCAACTGTCCGCGGTGCCACATGCGGAAGCATCGCCCTCCCAGCCGAGGAAGACGTAGCCTTCCGGTGCGTAGCGGAGCAAGGGCACCGACGTATTGGGCGGATAGCTCTCGGTGCAGCTTCGACCGAGGGTGGTCAATTCCGGGCAGGTGAGCTGCGGAGTCGATGGCACGCCGTTGGTGAAGATCGTCGCTTCCGTGACATAGCCCTGGTTGTCGGCGCGAATGAGGGTGACGGCCAGCGTGAAGCTGGTCGGGCCGCCGCCACCGCCACCGCCACCACCACCACCGCCGCCACCGGTTACTTCGGTGACCTGGCATTGGGCGATAGCGGTCTGTTCGCCGATGGTGACCTGCACATTGGCCACCGTGGTGCCGCCGGCGGAGACCGAGGTGGTTGCCTGGGTCGTTCCGGTTACGGCGCCGTTGGAGCCGCCGAAGGGGCTACCGGTGCAACTGCTGCCCCAGCAGAAAGTCGCACCTTCGATCGTTGAGCCGTCCGCAAACATGGGAGTGGCCGTCCAGTTGACGGTTTGTCCAGCGGTCGGGCCGGCGGGCAGACCGGCGCAGGAGACGCTCAGGTCCACCATGCCGTCGCCGTCGTCATCGCAGGGAACGCAATCCTGTTCGCAGGTTTCGCAGTTCTCGTCGCCGTTGCATTCGGCATCGCCGCAGACCGGGTCGGGCGGCGGGCAAACGCCGCAGTCGGCCGGACAGGTGATGCAGGTTTCGTCTTCGCCGCAGGTGCCGTTGCCGCAATCGGGCGGTTCGGGAGCGAGCGTGAAGGCGGTGCTGTGGTTGGTATTGGCGAGGTCGCCTAAAACGAGGCTGACGTTGGCCAGACTGTCCACCGCATTCAACAAATCGGTGGGGACGGAGACGGGTCCGGAGTTGACGAAGGCGTCGATTTCTTCCGCGGTCAGGAATTCATCGAGGATGGAGCGGACCAGGGCCCATTCGTCCTGCGACAATTCGGAGAGCATGCGGGTGGCGACGAGTTCCACCGCGCCCAAGTAATCCTGCTGCTGAACGCTGGTCAGGAAATCGATCACGGTGTTGGTATCGTTGGAGACGGTGCTCAGGCTTTCCGCGAGTGCGTCGACGACGTCGTCAGGGACCGACGGCACGTTGAGTACGAGCTTGATGACCGGGGTCACCATGTTGTCGAGCATGGTGAGGGCGGAGGGCCGTCCCCAGCGATCGACATCGGCCACCGCGGGCAGGCCATCCGCAAATCCAAGGCCGAACACATCGATCACATCTCCATCGGCTTCGGCGACCGTGCTGGTGAGCTGACCGGTCGGGGAGGCCGCAGGATTGATCGAGAGGAACGAACCAATCGAATCGAGTTCGAGGGACGCGCCGGTACTGGCGACGAAGGCGCTGATGCGGCGGCGACTGCCGTTGGTCACATCGAAGAGTGTCAGATCAGTGTCATCCTGGGTCACGGTGACGGAATCGAGTTCCGTCGGGGTGATGACGACGCGAGCGTTCGTTCCGCCGCCGGCGAGGGCCGCCGCGGCCTGGGCGAAGGTGGCATCAATGGCGGATTCCAAAGCGGCCTGTACGCCGGCATCATCCAGAATGCCGGTGGTGGGGTTGGCCGTCAGTGCTGCCTGGATGGCATCGGTCAAGGCGGAGGTCTGCGGCAAGCTGCTGATGAGAGCGAGCATGGCGACCTGGTCGGCCGGGGCTTCCTGAGTGATGAGGGGCATCAGATAGACCAGCGCGACGGCGGTCGTCTGAAAGGTGACGTCAATTTCAATTTCGTCGTCGTCCGCGGCATCGTCATCCTGCGCCAAAACGGCGAGGAGCAGGGGATCGCCATCGTCGTTGGCAATGACGATGAGGCCCGGCGCATTGGGACGGAGCTTTCCGGTGAAGCTTCCGTCGGTGACGTCGCCAGGTTCGCCGGAGCCGACGCGGGCCGTCGAGCCGTCGAGATCGACGCCTTCGACGATGATGCGTCCGGTCAGGTTGCCACCGGTGCCGGAGCCATCGGGATCCGGCGTTGCGGGCGGGCAGCCGACCAGCAAAGAGAGGCTGGCGACGGCGAGCATGGAGCAAAGAAAACGAGCGTACTTGGTGTGTTGTGCCTTCATGAACATCATTCCTAAAAAGTCAACGAATCTCACCTGCTGTTATCGTCAGGCGTGTTTAGTGTCTTCCCGACGAGTTTGGTAGTCCAGTAATAACGTGGAAAACGCTTCCAGAGTCCCCTTCCGAATTCCCCTGTGAGAAAGATAGCTGGACCCAAGTGGGTCGGCAAGCGGAGTGGCACTTTGGAGAGGGGGGTGAACGGTCATGGTGAACTCCCTGCGGATCATGTTATCTTGCCCGCCGGATGCATTATGACGCCCTTATTATCGGTGCCGGGATGTCCGGGTTGGCGGCGGGGATTCGGCTTGCCTATTTTGGCAAGTCGGTGCTCATCGTGGAGAGACATTACGCCTATGGGGGGCTGAACTCCTATTACCAGCTGCATGGTCGGGAGTTTGACGTTGGGCTGCATGCGCTCACCAATTATGTGCCGGCACCGGGGGGGACGAGTCCGCCGGGGATCCGAAACGCTCCGCTGAACAAACTATTGCGGCAGCTACGTCTGGAACGCGACGAACTCGACCTGTGTCCGCAGACTTTTTCCGAGATTCGGTTTCCGGAGCGGAGACTTAGGTTTACGAATGACATTGCCGTGCTGACCGAGGAAGTGGCGCGGGAATTTCCGAAGGCAGCGGATGCGTTCCGGCGGTTTGCGGCGGAGCTGCGCGAGTTTGATGATGTGAAGCTGGATCAGCCGTATCGGTCGGCGCGGGCGGTATTGCGCGAGGCGCTTCCGGATGCGGCGCTGATTGAGATGTTACTGTGTCCGGTGATGTATTACGGCAGTGCGGAAGAGCGGGACATGGACTTCACGCAGTTTGTGACCATGTTCAAGAGTCTGTTCTTTGAGGGGTTCGCGCGGCCGCGCGCGGGGGTGCGGGCGATCGTGAAGGCGCTGGTGCGGCAGTATCGGGCGTGCGGCGGGAAGTTGAAGATGCGGTGCGGGGTGACGCGGATCGTGCATGACGGGAAACGTGTCACAGGAGTGACACTGGAGAGTGGGGAGACGGTTACGGCGGATGTGGTGCTGTCGAGCGCGGGGTATGTGGAGACGATGCGGATGCGCGGGGCGGGGGACATGAGGGAGAGTGATTCCGGCGCGATCACTGCGGGGCGGGTATCGTTCGTGGAGTGCATCGCGACGATGGACAAGTTGCCGCAGCAGATGGGCCATGAAGCGACGATTGTGTTCTTCAATGATGCGGAGACATTCACGTATGAGAGGCCGGTGGAGGCGATAGATTTTCGGAGCGGGGTAGTCTGCTGTCCGAGCAATTACGAGCGACATGGGGACATGGCGGAGGGGGTTTTTCGGGTGACGTGGCTGGCGAACTGCGATGCGTGGCTGGGGTTTGATGAATCGGCGTATCGACTGGAGAAGGCGAAGGCGCAGGAGAAGTTTGTCGCATTTGGGGAACGCTATATGCCGGGGTTTGCGGGGCACGTGACGTCGTCGGACCTGTTCACGCCGCGGACGATTGAGCGGTTTACCGGGCATATCAACGGGGCGGTGTATGGCGCGCCGCAGAAGGTGCGCGATGGGCGCACGGATTTGCAGAATCTGTTTATCATCGGGACCGATCAGGGATTTCTGGGGATTGTCGGCGCGATGCTTTCGGGCATTACCATCGCCAATCTGCACGTCTTGTCCCAAGTGTGAATCAGCCTACCATAACCAGATAATATGGTTCGTGACCCGCTTAACGAAGTTCGGCCGTACTACGACGTGATTGTCATCGGATCCGGTCTGGCCGGCATGACGGCGGCGAATCAGATCGCCAAGTGCGGGCGGAGCGTGCTGCTGCTGGAACAGCATTACAATTTCGGCGGGATGGCCACCTGGTTTCGTCGGAAGGGCGGGCACCTGTTCGACATTTCGCTGCATGGTTTTCCGATCGGAATGATCAAGAGCTGCCGGAAGTACTGGACGAAGGAGATCGCCGATTCGATCGTGCAGCTTAAGGGCATTCATTTCGACAATCCGCAGTTTACGCTGGAGACGACGTTCGATCGGGATGATTTTACGCGGCTGCTGGTGGAGAAATTTTCGGTCGCGCGGGAGACGGTGGACGATTTTTTCAATACCGCGCGGGCGATGGATTTCTATGACGATCAGACGATGACCACGCGCGAGTTGTTCGCGAAGTTTTTCCCGGGTCGGTCGGACGTGGTGCGGCTGCTGATGGAGCCGATTGCTTATGCCAACGGATCGACACTGGATGATCCGGCGATTTCGTACGGCATTGTCTTTTCGAATTTCATGAGCAAGGGCGTTTATATTTTTCAGGGGGGCACGGACAAGCTGATTCAACTGATGAA
>CAZKIN010000315.1:0-4446 GCA_964552515.1 uncultured Phycisphaeraceae bacterium | reverse complement strand
GAGCGATCAAGCCATCACCGGAACCAGTGCATGCGATATGTCAGTCATTGGACACTTTGCCTTCCTTGAGCTGGGTGATTGGAGACTTTCTGTTTGACATTCAATCCGGAGCACGGGCAGGTACGCAAACGGTACTGATGATCGGCGATGACGAGCGGCCTATTTTCGCCGATGAGGCGGATCATGTGATTCGCCGGTTGCAGGAGTTATGTGAAATCTTGGGGATTGTGTGATTCTTGAGGAATGCACGGAGCCACGAAGCCACGGAAAGGGCTAGTGCAATTAACAATCTAGTGTGGCGACATGACGATCCGAAGAGACAAATAAATCCGAGCGTCCGCGCAGGCTAAAGCCCGCGGCTCGCTACACATGACCGGTGCCTGCTCCAATTAGGTGGGTGCGGAGCATCGCATGTTGCGAGCCAATGCCGTGAATTGAGCATTTTGTTTCGCCCTTTCAGGGCAAAATTATTATGGGGGTCGCATCCGTGGGCGGCGCTGCGCTTGCCCACGGCTATGATCTGTCAGCCCTTCGGGCTGGAAATGTTACGCCACCGTTCGTCAATCGACATAGCCTAAGGCCCGAAGTCGTTCGATGGCCTCAGCATCGCCTTCGCGGGTGGACTCGCCGCCAAGCATGTCCTTAAGTGACGGTGGCAGGTAGCGGCCATACGTCTCCACGACTTTGCCTTCTTGCCGCGCACGCAGTTCTGCGGATAGGGCTTCAGAAATCACCTGGCCCTGCATGTCCCGGGGTGTCGGAAAACCGGCGAGTGCGAGAATGGTGGGCGCAATGTCCATGATGTGCGGCGACGCGGAGAGTTCGCCGGGCGCGCGCAGGCCGGCACCATTCATGATCAATACGCCAGGCGGGGCATGGAAATGCGAAAACTGTTCGTCGGGTCGCCATCCCCAGCCATGATCAGAAACCATGACGATGGTGGTCTTATCGTCGGCGCGGGCGATGACCTGACCAATCAGGTAATCCATGTATTCATAGTATTTGGGGATGACTGACGGGAATCGCTTTAGCAGGCGATGAGAATTATAGTCGATGCCCCACATGTAGAGGGCGAGGAACTCAACCTTGTAATCGTCGAGAATGCGAACCGCGGCGGACGCGGCGAGACGGTCGGTGTCCAATCCGATGCGCAAGATGTCGAATTCCTTCTGCCCCGCCTTTAGGCCCGTGGGGCTATCCACGTCGGCGCGGAAAAAGTCCTCAGGTTTCGCCAGGCCGGCGGGAAGTTCCAGCGGCGCGCCCAGTCGCGCGGCGAGATCCGGCGGGAATACCTTACCCGGCTCGGCCGGTACGTCGGTGGCGCCGAACTTGATGTTGAAGCCGAAGCGATCGGAAACGAGGAAGCCGTGCACGGTGTCTGCCGGGTAGGTGGCGAAGTAATTCACGACACCGACGGGCACGTCATGTTCCGAAAAGATGTTCCACAGCGCTTTTACGCGGCGGTGTGCGGCGGTAATGGGAACCTGCTGCGCGAGGCCAACCTTTTCCATGGCGGAGGCGAACATGCGCATGCCGGTATAGGACGGGACGAGTTCAGGGTACTTGAGGAGTCGCTGCACGCCGCGCTCCATGCCGGGGATGCGCAGCTCCACGAAGTCGTGTACGCCATGTGTCTGTTCATTGACACCGGTGGCGATGGTGGTCCAGATGATCGGTGAATAGGTGGGCAGCGTGGTGCGCAGTGGCGCGACGACCCCCCCATCCACCAACTTCGCGATGTTGGGGATGCGGCCTTCCGCTTTCAGGTAGTTGATGTAGGACCATTCCGCGCCGTCGATACCGATCAGGAAAACGCGGCGACCGGTCCATTCGGGCGTCGCCTGCGACGGGGTGAATGCGGCGAAGGCGCGGGCGGCGCCGATGCGCTGTTGCGTCAAGAACGCCGCGATAATGCCCACGATGGCCAGCAGAAGCATGGCCGTGCGGAGCGCGCGGGGTCCACGTTGGGGTTGCGCGATACGGAGTACGACGAGCGCAGCGCCAAGTGCCATCAAAGCGCCCACGGCGACGAGGACAAGGCGCATGTTGCGGTCGTCAGGCCAGATGGCGGGCAGGTAAGCGATGCGGGCGATGATTGACGCAGTAACGCAAAACAGAATTCCAGCGATCAGGTGGGCCGCAGCGGAAGGCGCGCCGGGCCAGCGGAGTCCGCGGGAAAAAATAAGCAGCAGGGTCTGACCAGCTACACCCAAAACTGCGAGGGCGAGGGCGAAAAAGAGCGCCGTCCACAAGCCAAAGATCAGGGAGTCACCGCCGGCCCGGATCGAATCATTAATCCCTATCGTCGCGGCAGCCACCCACGCGCCGACGAGGCAACCGGCGAGCGCCCAGCCCGCCACGGCGGCAAGGAGCGGACGCACGAGGCCGCCTTGCCCGGCGGCCGGCCTCGACATGGCGGTATCTCTTTCGTTTGCGGCTGAATCCATATTGTTCCTAGCGGAGTATTCGTTCATTAGTGCATTTATCGATCAAACCGGGCGTTTCATCCAGAGGAGAACGCGAATGGCTGCAAAACAGGGGTGCCGGTTCAAGTTCGTGGCATTGAAAACCACGATCGACCAGGAATGGGGCAGACGCATTATGGCGACGACCTGCGCTACCCGGCGATTCAGGTCTTCGGCGTTGCCGCTTCCTGAAGGGCGAGATGCCGTGTGAGCAGCGTGATTTCCCGGTTTAGTTTTTGCAGCCGCGCATAGACCATCAGGAAGCCCACCAGCATGGTCAGCACGGCGCAGTAAAGGACCAGATCGGTGCCGCGACCGATGCCCAGGGCATGTGCGAGCAGCACTGTACCTTTCGGCCAGGCAATGGCAATGCCCGCGACGATCCAGAGCATGATCCAAAAGATGCGATCGCGCTGTGCGCCGCCCCCGCGATACCACCCGCGAGCCGTCAGCGCAATCAGCAGCACGATAACGCTGAGCGCGGCCCATTGAAAACCATTCAACACTGACAGATTCATGGCATTACCTTTCCAAGCAGATAATGAGCGAGAATTTTCAAGGCGCCGCGCGACGACTGCCCCTTGGCAAGCGAGTAGGCGGTGTAGCGCACGGAGACCGGCACTTCGCACCAAGGAAGGCCGGAGGTGCGAACTTGATCGATCAGTTCGCTGGCGTGGGCCATGCGGTCCAGATGAATATCTATGCGTTCCGCTGCGCGTCGGGAAAAAGCGCGGAGGCCGTTGTGCGCGTCGGTGACCGGCATACGACTGACCACGCGGGTGAACCAGGTGGCCAGGCGCAGGAGCAAGCGGCGGCGACGAGGCATCTGTGACTGGTCGGACAAGAAGCGAGAGCCGAGGACGATTTCGCACCGTCCGGTTTGAATGGGGGCAATCAGGGCAGGCAGGTCTGAAACCTGGTGCTGACCGTCAGCGTCAAAGGTCACGATGATCTCGGCACCGCGGCGGAGCGCAAAGGCGATACCGGTCTGCAAAGCGGCACCCTGCCCACGATTAATCGCATGCCGCAGGGCGTGCGCGCCGTGCTGCCGCGCGGTTTCAAAAGTTGAGTCGGTTGATCCATCGTCTACAACGATGAGTTGAATCGTAAACGGCTTTAACTGGGCCAGGACTTCGGCGATCGCCGGACCTTCGTTGAAGGCGGGGATGACCACGAAAACCCCGGCAGTGCCGGTCGGCACGGTCGGGCTGGGCTGCGACGACGACGTCATGCCAGCTATCATGCGGCAAGCCCATCCCGATCGTCAATCCGCACTACTTGCGCGCGGTGTTGGGATCGACCTTATCGGCCGTGGCCAGAGTCGGGTGCGCGTCACCGAGCAATTTCACGCGCATCATGACCAACGCGGCGTCCAATTGCGGATCCGTCTTCGGACGATCGTTCTCGTCGGGCTGCTCAATCTTGGGCAGATTGGCGATCTCAGCATCCTCTTCGTCGTGATCGTCCTTCTTTTCAGCATCGGCCTTGGCCTGTTCGGCCGCATCGTCCTTCTTTTCGCCTTCCGGGTCGACAATCGGCACCACTTTGTCGTCTTCCTCGTCGTCGCCGGCGAAAGTCAGGTCGTCGTCCGACTTGCCCGGCTTGGGCGGGCCAAGACGATCGGCTTCACGGCGCAGCTGCCACATATTTACGCGCTCCCAGCGCACCATGCGTACCGGTACGTCCGGTTCGACGCCCCAAGTGTCGGAGGTGATTTCACGGTGCAACGAGCGCCCACTGGGGAGATAGTATTTGGCCGTGGTGATCTTCAGCTTCGCATTGGAGCGGCTGAGCTGAATGAGGTTCTGTACGCTGAACTTGCCGTAAGTACGTGCGCCGAGAACCGTTCCGTGCTTGGTGTCCTGAATGGACCCGGCGACGATTTCCGATGCGCTGGCACTGTTTTCATCGACCAGTACGACGACTGGCAGATCGGTCCAGGGGCCATCGCCCTGGGCATCGAGCTTTTGGTTCTCGGCCG
>CAZKIN010000314.1:0-4456 GCA_964552515.1 uncultured Phycisphaeraceae bacterium | reverse complement strand
CATCATCGCCCGGGCAGCGGAACAGGTCGAGCTTGAGCGTGGTGTCCTGCGTCGCGCCGGTGCGATCGAAACGCGGCTTGTTGTTGTCCTTGAAGCCGCCGGGATAGAGAATGTCGTTCATCGGTCGTGATGCCGGACCGAAGCCCGCCTTCGTACCGAATTTGCTGGTCAGATACTCAAAGCCCGCGCCACCGCCCGTCACGAAACCGGGATTTCCGATGCCGGCCTTGCCGCCCCATTCGTACGCGCCGATGAAGGTCGGGTTGTTCGGATCCTGTTGGAACATCAACGGGTGGGCGGGAATACCCCAGCCGTTCGGATCGTCCGTCTCGTATACGCGGCTGCTGGTCGCAATTGCCTTCACGTTGGCCAAACAGGCCGACAGTTTCGACTGCTTCCGCGCTGATTCCAGCGACGGCAGCAAAATCGAGATGAGCAGGGCGATGATCGCAATCACCACCAGCAGCTCAATAAGCGTGAAGCCGAAGTGCTTTCTGCTCAGCTTCTGAAGACTCGTCATTCCTCGTTTCATAGCCATTTTCGCTCCAAAATCCGTCCTTTGGGTTCCCACTTTGGGTAATATAGCGGCATGGACGCCCCCCAACGTCCACGCACTTTATCACATTTTTTCGGAATTTCCAGCCTGCACACCCGTTTTTGGCGGGTAGCCGCGCCGGACTCCTCAATCTTCTAAACACCGAATCCAGCCGCGCGGCGGGTGAAAAATGGAAAATCTGTCACATTTTTTTCCGCCGCCGGTCATATTTCGGGGTTAAGATGCTTGGAAGGGACCTTTTTGCTTCGATACGGGCGACCACGCATGACTCCGATTGCGACAACTTCGGCTACGACTCAAAGTTGTAATTTAAGCGAGCAGGAATTGTGGAGCGGGCTGGACCGTGAGGCTCCGGAGATTCTCGACCACATCGCGCACTGCCCGTCATGCCGCGAAAAGGCGGCCGGTCTAACTCAAACCATTGGGACGATCGCAGCCGCGTCGGTGCCGCCTACGGCGCCGCTTCCGGAACGAATCGGGGTGTATGCAATCCACCGGCGTCTCGGCGAAGGGGGGATGGGCATTGTCTACGAGGGCGAGCAGCAGACCCCGCGTCGGCGGGTTGCGCTCAAGGTGGTGCGCGGCGGACAATTTGTAGATGAGTACCGATTGAAGTTGTTTCAGCGTGAAGTGCAGACGCTGGCGCGCTTGAAACATCCGGCGATTGCCGCGATTTACGAATCGGGTCGGACGGATGACGGTCAGCATTATTTCGCGATGGAGCTGGTGCAGGGCGAGCGGCTGAATGATTATGTTCGGGCACACAAGATTTCGCGACGCGCGCGGCTGGAGCTGTTTCGAAAGATTTGTGATGCCATCAACTATGCGCATCAGCGCGGCGTGATTCATCGTGATCTCAAACCGAGCAACATCCTGGTGGAGGAAAACGGTAATCCAAAAATTCTCGATTTCGGTCTAGCGCGAATCAATGACCCGGACATGCCGACGATCGCGACGGCGACTCTTGCCGGGCGGATCATGGGGACGCTGGCGTACATGAGTCCGGAGGAAGCGCGGGGGAATCCGGATGAGATTGACGTGCGCAGCGACGTGTATGCGCTGGGGGTGATCCTCTATGAGCTGCTCACCGATCAGTTGCCTTATGTGGTGCACCGCGCGGCGCTGCATGAAGCGGTGCGGACGATCTGCGAAGATCCGCCGCGCCGGCCAACTTCCATTGACCCGACGCTGCGCGGAGACCTGGAGACCATTACGCTGAAGGCGCTGGAAAAGGAACGCGGGCGGCGCTATCAGAGTGCCGCGGCGCTGTCCGATGATGTTCACCGCTATCTGACCGACCAGCCAATTCTGGCGCGGCGTGCCAACATGCTCTATCAATTTCGCAAGTTTCTCATGCGGCGCAAGTTCGTGCTGATCTTCGCGCTGGCCCTGATTGGCGTAATGGTCGCTTCGTCGATCTGGGTGCGGCGCGGCGAACATACCATGCAGGAATCCTTCAGCAGATTGCGCGACGTACAGGACCTTGAAGTCGCCCAGCTTGGCGCCCTGCTGGCCGACTCGATGCGCGACGATGACAAGGACAAGGCACTGCGCCAATATGGCGAGGCGCTGGGTCGGCTCAAGGGATCAGGCCGGTCGGATATTGTCGTAGCGAAAATCATGATTTCCATGGCACAAGTGATGTGTGAGAAAGCGCCGCCTGACTTTCCGGAGGCGGAGCGTTTCGCCACGGAAGCGATCGCCATGCTGGTGAAACTGCCATCCAGTAACGGTGTTCGCGAGGAATTGCGGCGGGCGTGGGATACCTTGATTACCGTGTATGGTCCCGATGGGCTCAAAGACGAAGCACGGTCGCGGGAGGCGCAAGAGGAACTGAACAGCGTCCGCCTGGAAATCGAGAAAGCAAAGTTAAACGAGGGCGCCGTGGAGCCGCCGACACCGGCAAGTTGATCGCCTGATTCTTCGCTATTGACCGCAACGCAAGAGTTGCTTGAATTGTCCCGCGATACCCATGACCGACACGATGCCCGAACCCGCCAAGCAGTTCGACCCTGAAACAGCACAATTGCTGGTGCAACGATTGCGCGCCGGTCATGCGGATGCGCCGGTCATGCTCAATCAACTGTACCGCGCCGCCTTGCTGCGCTTCTGCTGGGGATATCTCGGCGACATGGGCGAAGCGGAGGACGCGATCCAGGAGATTTCCTACAAGATTATTACGGCCACGGAAATTCCGGACCACTTTCGGCCATGGCTGTATCGAGTCGCCCGCAATCATTGCCTGAATCGTCTGCGTGAACGTCAGCATCGGCCGAATGAGGCCGCTATGCCGCATCCTTCGGGGATCGGAGAATCGCTCACCGGGCACCTGACGCGGTTGGTACGTGATGAGATGAAGGAAAAGGTGGTGGAACTGGTGCGGCGTCTGCCGGAGGGGATGCGCGAGGTGCTGCGGCTGCGTTATGTCGAAGGACTGTCACGAACCGAGATTGCACAAGTGCTGGATGTAAATGAAGGCGTCGTCAAGACCAGGCTCTTCGAGGGACTTAAGAAACTCAAGGATTTGGCGGGGGGATTGGCGGATTCGGATATTCGTGGATGATTAGAATTTGAAGTTACGAATTTCGAAGTACTGCACGTGGGTACAACCAGTGAACGAGCAAGAACAGTCCTTACCAGTTGGACCCACCGCTTCCTTGCGGGCGCGGCTCGGTTCTAAGAAAGTCTCAAGGACTTCAGTGGCCGTGTTCATTTGCTGCACGCTTGTCACTGCCTGTCGCACGACGGCGCCGAGCGCGCCGTCGCAACCCGTCTCCATGGAACAGTCCGCAAAATCCGAGGAGGCGACGCATACGCTGCACAATGTCATTCCCGTCACCGACAAATTGATCAGCGGTTCACTTCCCGAGGACGAAGTTGCTTTTGACGAACTCAAATCGATGGGTGTTCGGACGGTGATTTCCGTGGACGGCGCTCCTCCCGATGTACAGCTCGCCCATACGAAGGGCATGCGTTATGTGCACCTGCCGATCGGGTATCACGGACTGACCTCGGATCGGCAACTGGAGCTGGCCCGCGCGGTTCGTGATCTGCCGGGTCCGATTTATCTGCATTGTCATCATGGCAAACATCGCGGCCCTGCGGCGGCGGCGTCGGCGGCGGTGGTGCTGGGCGTGATGACGCCGGAGGAAGGCACAGCACTACTGAAGAAGGCGGGAACGTCGCCGGACTACAAGGGGCTGTATAGGTGTGTGGCCGAGGCGAAAACCGCTGATTCGGTCACGGTCGATTTGGCATCCAGTGTATTTCCGGAAGTTGCGCCGATGCCGGGCTTTGTCACGGCGATGGCCGAAGCGCAGGACGCCTATGATCATCTGGCGGAGATCAAGGATGCCGGCTGGGTCGCACCGGCCAGACACCCCGACCTGGTGCCGCTGACGGAAGCGGGACGGTTGGAAAATCTCATGCGAGCCATGCTTACGGATCCCGAGAACGCCAAGTACGACACGGAGTTCAGCGAGTACATGCGCGCCTCACACGATGAGACGGTAACGTTCGAGGCTGCCCTGCGGGCGCAGCGGCCGGGTGCGGAGTTGCAGCAGCTTTTGTCCGCCATCAATGCCTCGTGCAAGTCATGTCACGTGCGCTACCGCGACACGCGTTGATCACGGACCGACGCGAATTTTTCAAAAATATTTTTTTCGCGGCGGCGCGATCGGCCGGGCGTGTAGCGCTCGGTTTCAAGTCCGCATGCAGCGGGTTTGCTGCGCGCATCGACCGTGAAAATCGGCATTGGGAAGCGAATACGCGCGATTTTGAATCAGGTTGTGCTCCAAGGCTTTCCGGCAGGTCCGTAACTCGTTCGCGATTCGCTGCTTCGAAGAAGCGGCGCAACGCCCCATATTTTTTGGATTTGTCGGCGCACTTCTCAAGGCGCGA
>CAZKIN010000313.1:0-4462 GCA_964552515.1 uncultured Phycisphaeraceae bacterium | reverse complement strand
GCCGTTCCTGTCGGAGTAACTTACCGTGCCTACGCCGAACGATCAGCCCCTGCAAAATCCACCCGGAACTACGGTAACCCATTCTGAAGCGGACGCGGCCCCGCAACCTCGACGCAAGTCCTGGCTCCGACGATTGTTCATTCTCTTCGTCGTCATCGTTTTGATCGTCGCAATAGGTGTCGCTGCTGCCCCCACCATCCTCTCTACCGGCCCCGCACGCTCCTACGCCCTCGGCATGGTCAATGCCCGAATCGCCGGTAACCTGCAGCTTAGTGACTGGAGCCTGTCATGGTTCAGCCCGCTGACCATCCGCGGCGTCAAAATCAATGACCTCGAAAATCGTGAAGTCCTTAGCGTTGACACCATTCAGGCATCCGCCGGAGTCCTCAACCTCATCCGCAACGGTCTCAACTTCGGCGACATCACCCTGACCGCCCCAAACATTCACCTGATCCTCGACGAACACAATCAGCCTTCCCTGTCCGCCGCCCTTCAACCCAAGCAGCCACCACTTACCCCCTCCGACGCCGCACCGCAGCCATCACCCAACGGGCCGCTCCCCGCTCCGCGCGGCAAACTGCTCATCCGCGATGGCCTCGTTCGCCTGCAGCGCCTTGCCGGTGCTCCCGTCGAAGTCACCGCCCTGCAGACCGAAGTCACGCTCGACACCCTCGAACGTATCACCGCCAAGCTCACCGCCAAACTTTCCGCCGGCACCGACATCGCACTCGACGTGAATCTCAAGGAACTCGTGGCCGACAACCGCATCCAGCCGCTCCGCGCCGGCGGGGAAATGAATTTCCAAAGCACCGCCCCCATCGACCTCGCGCCGCTCGTCGCAGTCTTCGCTCCCGACCTCGGCCTTGCCGGTACTTTCAAACCGGATATTCAGGCCACCTTTGCCCAGGGTGACGTCAAAGGGACACTCAACATCGAATTGACCCAACTGCAAACCGCGGGCCGCACCACGTCCGGCGCCGCACCCGTCAACCTGAAAATCACCGGCAACGTGAACGCCAACACTCAGGCCGCATCCGCTCAACTCAACCTGACCGGCGACGTCGGCACGGTCGAAACAAGAGCTGAATACCGCGGACTCGACAAACCCATCACTGTAGACGCCGAACAACTGCTCTCCGCGATCCTCACCGGCGCAGCAATCGACCTTCCGGACGTAAAGCTTGTCGCAGACGGTTCCATCGACCTCGTACGCCTGCAGAAAGCCCTCCCTAATTTGATCCCCGTCCGTGAAGGCCAGCAGCTCACCGGCGGCGCGCTCGAAATCAACAAGTTCTCCATACTCGGCGGAACAACTCCGCGCCTCTCCGGCACCCTCGCTGTCAAAAACCTCACCGCCACCAGCGCCGGCAAGTCCCTGCATGTTCAACCCATTTCACTTGCCGTCGACGCGACCATCGAAACCGGCACCGGCCTCAATGTCGCCCGCGCGGATCTGCGCTCTGCTTTCGCCCAGCTCACCGCTTCCGGCACTCCGGCAAATCTCAGCGCCCAGTTCCAAGCCACCCTCGCCAAGCTCCAGCAGGAACTCGGCCAGATATTTGACCTGCAGGGCCTGCAGTTACAGGGCGAACTCGCGGGAAGCCTGGCCCTCAAACGCACGAGCGACGAACGCATCAACACGACCATTTCCGCCCAGGGTTCCGATGTTTCCGTGCAATCCGGCGACCGCTTCTTCAGTGTCACAAAGATGGCACTCACCGAAACCGGCCGCATCGACCTCGCCGCTGGGAAAGTAAAGTCCCTCGACATTGAATCGTTAACCCTGGATGTCGATTCACAGGTCCAGCTCGCCGCCCGCGCCAATTACGACGTCGCTGGAGGCACCTACCGCGCCGACCTGGACATCACCCGCGCCGACCTCGCCTTCGCCTCCTCCCGCGCGGCCGCCCTGGGTGTCACGGAATTGGCACGCTACGGCGGTACCCTCTCCGGCAAGGCTTCGGCCACCGGCGGCGGCACGCAGAAAATTCAATCCAGCGGACAGCTCACCGCACGTAACCTCACCGCCGACGGCAAGACCATCCTCGAAGGCGATTCCCTCATCAGTTGGACCGAACTCGCCATCGCACCCGACTTCGCGCAGATCGTCCTCGCCGCCGCATCGCTCACCAGTTCCGCCGTATCCGCCAACCTCAAGGACATTCGCATCCAGCGCGGCAACCAACTGTCCGTGCAGGCCGACATCGACGCCCGCGCCGACCTCCGCCGCGCCAGCGCCGCCGCGGCCGTCGTCAGCCAGATGGAAAAAACGCCCGAAATCGCTGGCGCTCTCGTCCTGAACGGAAAAGTGTCAACCAACGGTCAGCAGATCACCGCCGTCGCGCGCGGTGGCATCGACACCCTCGAAGTCGGCTCCGGCGAAAACACCTTTCGCGAAAAGCGTGTCGATCTCGATTTCGACGGCGGCGCTGACACCACCGCCAAGTCCATCAAAATCAACAAAATGCGCCTCACCTCCACTCCGCTCACCGCCGAACTCGCCGGCAGCCTCAGTCACTACGACACCACGCTCGATGCCGCACTCACCGGCCGCTACGACGCCGGCTGGGACCAGTTGACTGCGCTGCTCAACGAACTCGTACCTTCCACCGCTTCTTTGCTCGTCATCAAGGGCCGCACCGCCAGCACCTTCGAAATCAAAGGCCCGCTCCGCACCACCGGCGCACAGCCCGAATTCCGCGGCCTCACCACCGGTCTCGACATCGCCTGGGATAGCGCCGCCATCTACGGCATCCCATTGGGCGGCGTGAAATTTCAACCGCGCGTCGCGGACGGCCAGTTCCGCATGCCCCCAGCCGCCATTCCCTCCACCACCGGCGGCGCGCTCAACCTCGGCGCTACCATCGACTTTCAGTCCGCCGACCCGACCGTGCGCATCCCCGGAACGCTCAAAGTGTTCGACGGCGTGAAGATCACGCACCAGCTCAGCACCGAAGTGCTCAGCCGCCTCAATCCCATTTTCCTTAACCTCGCCTCCGTCGAAGGACGCATCGCGCTGCACACCACCGACATCGCAGTGCCATTAGGTGACACCATGAAACATCAGGCCCAGGGCACCGGCTTCATGGATTTAGGCACTCTCAACATCAAGCCCGCCGGCCTCCTCGCCGAACTCCTACCCCTTTCGGGCGTCAGCACCGCCGGCCCCACGCCCGTCCACTTTTCCAAAATGGACTTTCGCATCAAGGACGGCCGCATCCTCTACGACAATTTCACCATGAAAGTCACCGACGATTTCGACATGCGTTTCTACGGCTCCGTCGGCCTCGACGAATCACTCGACCTCACGGTCTCTCTCCCGCTGAATGAAGGCCTCCTGCGCAAGGCCGGCGCGAAAGGCCCCGTGGTTGACATGGCCCGACAGTTCGTCGGCGAGCGCGTCGAAGTGCCACTCGTTGGCACGCGCACCCAGCCGAAGCTCGATTGGTCCAAGATCGACCTCGCCAAGATTTTGAAAAACGTATCGCCCGAGAAACTGATCCCCACTTCGCCGGACAAGGTGGAGGATTTCCTCAAGGGCTTCTCCAAGCCGCAGCCCAAACCGGCCGCGAATCCTCCGCCCAAAGAGCAGCCCAAGAAGCCGGCCGCGCCGCCGAAAGAACAACCCAAACGCGGCACTGCGCCAGCCAAGAAGCCGTGAAGGCGCAGGCCTATGGTGACTGTTAGTTGGCACTATCGCTGATTTGCGGCCGGCGCCGATTTGGCAAATTTGTTTTGCGGCGGGGAGTTTTCCTTCCGGCCGGCGGATCGGTTCTTGGTTTTGATGGCTGATCATTTCATTTCTCCTATGGACAGAACACAACCTACTCACCCTATTAGACACCAGGGGTGGTTGCGGAGGCGCGCCACCCGGTCGTAAGTGTTTGTAGAATAATGATTTATGAAGATTCGTGGGCGGGAATGGGGTTAAATTGGGTAGTTTTGAAGGGGTCGAGGATCGGTCGGGGAAAAGGTTGCGCGGAGTGCCAGGTTGGTGGCACCGGAAGCTCTGTTGACGGTGACTGTTAACGCACACTCTCTGCGCGGCGGCCGATCGAATTGTGCACATATGCCAGATGCGCGACACCGTCAGCGTCGCCATTCCACGACCGCCAGCACCCCCAACAATCGCCGCTGCGGTGAGCAGGCTGCGACGCTCGGGTTTCGCGCGGGGGCTGAGATTACCCAGATTGACGGACGGATTGGTCCGATAACACGGTGAAGAAGGCACGCGGGCACGCGGGCACAAAGGCACGAAGGCACGAAGGCACGAAGTGAAAGGAGATGCACCCCGGAGGCGCAGAGGACACGAAGGAAAATTACGAATTACAAATTACGAATTACGGAAAGCATGTGGGATATAGTTTACCGTTAGAGAACGCGGAAAAGTGAATAGTCTGGAGCCAAGACAGGAAAATCGACTCCCCCACCACTGAAGTGGTGGGCCACCCGGCCACTTTCC
>CAZKIN010000312.1:0-4467 GCA_964552515.1 uncultured Phycisphaeraceae bacterium | reverse complement strand
AACACGGGGTGGCGTACCATGCCGCCTAGCAATTTCCCATGAATTATTTATAGCCGCTCGATTCAGCTTCATCCACTCGCCCAACAGTCGTTTTACTCGCGGGGGCAAACGGCCGGCAAGAAGCCGTCCATTTGAAATCTGTACAATCGCCCCGAACTCACCATATTGGACGTGAATATGCGGCGGGTCGTGATCGTCGTGATACACGCGAATTACCAGTCCCAGAAATGTCGCAATGATTGGCATACTGCAGGGCCTCCAAATGCCCGCCATATTGAAAACGATGGCGCGTCGGGGACGCACCCTACAGTTTGATGCAGACGTTCTTGGGTTCGGTGAAAAAGCGCATGGCTTCTTCGCCGCCTTCGCGGCCGACGCCGCTGTTTTTCATGCCGCCGAAGGGGACGCGGAGGTCGCGGAGGAGCCAGCAGTTCACCCAGATGGTGCCGGAGTCGATGCGTTCGGCGAGGCGGTGCGCTCGAGAGAGGTTCTGCGTCCACACCGATGCGGAGAGGCCGTAGTCGGTGGCGTTGGCGCCGGCAATTACTTCGTCCTCGCTATCGAACGGCATGATGGTGGTGACGGGTCCGAAGATTTCCTCGAGGTTGACCCGGCAATTCACCGGCAAATCAGTAATGACCGTCGGCGCGACGAAGTAGCCGTCCGTACAGCGCGGCGGAAGATCATCCGGCGGGCCGCCACCGCAGAGGATGGTGCCGCCTTCCTGCCGCGCCAGCTTGATGTATGACAGTATTTTGTCACGATGCGCCGCGGAGACGACCGCGCCCTGGTCGGTGCCCGGTTCCAGCGGGTCGCCGACGCGAAGTTTCTTCGCGGCCGCAGTGAAGCGATCAACATACTCGCCGTAATAGGAGCGCTCCACGAAGATGCGCGAGCCGCAGAGGCAGACCTGGCCCTGGTTGGCGAAGGCGGCGCGGACGGTTTCGGCGATGACCTTGTCGCGGTCGGCGTCGGCGAAGACGAGGGTGGGGTTTTTGCCGCCCATTTCCAGGGCAAGTTTCTTGAACATCGGACCGGCGGTGCGCGCGATTTCGCGGCCGGTGACGGTTCCGCCGGTAAAGGAAATGGTGGTGACCTTCGGGTGCGCTACGATGGCAGCTCCCGCAGCAGCGCCGCGGCCATGCACGATGTTGAGGACGCCGGGGGGCAGGCCCGCGTCGATGCAGAGTTGTGACAGCATGGCGGCAGTCATCGGCGTGAGTTCCGATGGTTTGGCGACGGCGGTGTTGCCGCAGGCGATGGCGGGAGCGACTTTCCAGGTGAACAGGTAGAGCGGCAAATTCCAAGGAGAAATCAGACCGACCACACCGCGCGGGCGGCGCAGGGTATAGTTGATGGCCACATCATCGGTAGCGTGGCTTTCGGATTGCGCGTGCAGGATGCGGGTGGCGAAGAAGCGAAAGTTAATGGCGGCGCGGGGGATATCGAGCGTGCGGGCGAGGGAAAGTGTCTTACCGTTGTCCATGCTTTCGGCGCGGGCGAGGGAATCGAGGTTGGCGTCGATGAGGTCGGCGAGTTTGCAGAGGATGCGGCTGCGCTCGGTGGCGGGCAGGTGCGACCATGCAGGGAACGCACGCTCGGCAGCAGTGACGGCGAGCTGCACGTCGGCCGCGTCGCTATCGGGGACCTCCGAGTAGACCTTGCCGGTGGCGGGCTCGATGTTGTCGAGAAATTTTCCGCCA
This sequence comes from uncultured Phycisphaeraceae bacterium, assembly GCA_964552515.1. GTDB lineage: Bacteria > Planctomycetota > Phycisphaerae > UBA1845 > UBA1845 > JACQXM01. The sequence goes on along the minus strand of CAZKIN010000312.1, from coordinate 2,764 downwards.
AGCGGATCGATCAGTTTGCCGTCGATGTAGTTTTGGATGCGCTGCATGGCCGAGATTCTAGCGTGTGGATTCGTCCCGGGTTAGGTACGCCGAACTAATTTCAATGGTCCGTGGTGACATTTCCAGAATTGACGCAGATTGGCGCGGTTTGTTACCATTCACAATTCAGTTTATTGTCAAGTTCCGCTCTGGGTCGGTGGCCGATCTCTTCTTGGTTGTCAGAGGAATTCGCGGAGGCTTTCCATGCAACGATGCGCTTTCTCAATGGCGATTGTTCTCGGTCTATTTACCGGGGCGGCACGCGGAGACGATAAGCAAACCGTGGTTGCGACAGGTGCTGCCGAAGAGGTCGTCAAGCCGGACCTAATGATGGTCACGGTATTCGTAACGGGAGAGGGCGCGTCCATGGCAGACGCGGCGAAGAACGCGGCGGAGCGCGTGCAAGCGGTCGTGGAGGCGGCGAAGAAAGCGCGTATGGACTACGACTTCGAGCCGCCAGAGGTGTTCACCCTTGGGGTGGGACAAAAGGAGACCCGTACCTGGCGTCCGGATGAACCGGACGTACCGAAGCCGGCCGTTAACCACCGAATCACATTTACGCTGACGGCCTCGCCCGGTGCGGCAACCGAGATCATTGATGCGGCAATCCAAGCCGGCGCTTCGCTGTGGCTACAGCGCAATGTGCATATGTCGGGAGAAAACAACAGCAACGTGGTTTACGCACTGTCGGATGAGGAAAGCGCACTTGCACGGGTTCGCAAGACGGCAATGAAGAATGCGCGCCTGAATGGTGAGGAACTGGCTGGGCTGGTAGGCAAGACACTGGGAAACATTGTTTCCATTGCAGAGTCCATGTTTCCCTGTGGTTCCTTTGCCGAAGCTACATATTTTTCAGGGACGCGCCAACGCTTTCCGCGCAAGTTTGTTGGGACCGACCCTAATCGACTGGAGATTCGTGATTCGATGAAAGTTACTTTTGAATGGCACGACAATAAGTAAGCATCCCTCTTATCGTGCGGGCTCAACGCCTTGGCACCGGGGTACAAGTAGCCGTTATTGCGCCGCGGTGCGGCCGCCATCGACGGGCAGGTTCACGCCGTTGACGTAGGAAGCGGCGGGGGTGGCGAGGAAGGCGACGACCGCGCCGATTTCGGACGGGGCGGCGAGGCGCCTGGTCGGGATGGAGTCGATCACCGCCTGGCGCACGGCATCGACGGTGGTGTTTTGTTTTTCAGCCTTGGCGGTGAAAAGCGAGCCTAAGCGCTGGGTGTCGGTGAAGCCAGGTAGCACGTTGTTTACGGTGATGCCGAAGGGAGCGACCTCGGCGGCGAGGCTGCGTCCCCACTGGGCGACGGCACCGCGCGTGGTGTTCGAAACTCCGAGCCCACGGATGGGGGCGATGACGGAGGTGGAGATGATGTTGATGATGCGGCCGAAGCCGGCGTGCTTCATGCCGGGGAGGAGCGCCTGCACGAGCAATTGGTTGCAGATGACGTGCGCGGAGATGGCTTTCAGGAAGTCATCCGGCTTGGCTTCGGTAATGGCACCGTGCGGGGGGCCGCCGGTGTTGTTGACCAATATGTGACATTCGCCGCGCGACTGGACGTAGGCGGTTACCTTGGCCGCGAGGGCAGCGGGATCTGAAAAATCGGCTACCAGATAGTCGTGGGCGATATCACCGGCGGTGCTGAGGTCGGCAAGGGCCTTGCGGAGGGCGGTTTCGTCACGGGCTACCAGCGTGACACTGGCGCCGAGCCTGGAAAGTTCGATGGCGCAGGCGCGGCCAATGCCCTGAGACGCGCCGCAGACAATCGCTTTTTTGCCCAAAAGTGGTTGCATAGACGTTTTTGACTCCGGGGCGATGGTAAGAGCGGATACCCGAGGTGGCAATAGTGCGGGATATGGGGGTGGTTCATTCGCCCGGAGACAATTCGTCCAGAGGAACCAGGATGATTTCGTCGTTTTGCTTACGGACACGGGCCATGCGGGGCCCGGTAGACCCGTTCATGGCGGCGGTGTCGTCAGAGGGGACTGCGGGTTCAACCACACGAATGAACGTTACGGTCTCCGCCTTCCAACGCAGGATATCACCCGACTTATAATCCATCACACTCCTTTTCGACTGGAAACAACTTTAGGATTCATGATGACGGGGTCAACCACCAAAAACAATAAAACGGACAAAATCTGACCGGTCGTCCAGTCAGAACGCGAAATGGCCAAAACGACTTTGAAAAATGGGGAAAACGCGACAGATTGTCGTAGTAGAAAATCTGATCTGGATACGTTTTCCTTGGCCGAATTTATTCGGATGCGGGACGGCGCGGAGGTGACAGGTATTAGTCAGCTTCGATCGGGTGAGGGCTGGGGTCGACGGGGAGCGATGGCGACATAGGGTCGTCCGAGCCATTTTTTTATCAGGATGACCTCGCCCATGTCGTTGCCTTCGATGCGGTGGCCGACCCATTGGAGGAAGTAGCTGACGACCAAGAGTCCGACCGGTCGCCACCAGAGGCTCCAGGCACCATCGAGGAGTTGTACGACTGTCAGGATGCCGGCCAGCGGCAACATGGGGATGGCCAGCACATGGAGGACCAGCGAGACGGGGTGGCGATGGCGCTGAAGCCAACTTTCGATCCATCGGGACATGTCGGGGATGCTAAACGGGGCGCAGAGGGGTGACAATTACGGCCGGTGGCGGCCCGATCTCGTTTCCTGTCAATTTGGCATATGGCGAAGGGTCGCAGCGAGGTTACTGCCACAG
>CAZKIN010000311.1:0-4470 GCA_964552515.1 uncultured Phycisphaeraceae bacterium | reverse complement strand
TCGTAATAAGGCCGCAGCACCTGCTCCATCACCCAGGTAGTGCGCGCGGCGGATTCGCCGGTGGAGGGGCATTGGCCACGCCCTTCGAGTTCATCGACCACGGACTGAATGAGCGGCTGCTGAATGGCGGGTGGGTGGCGGATGTCAAAACTTTCGCTGTGGCCGCGGCGCTGCAGCATGACCGGCTCGGCGCCGAAAGTGGGGAAAAGAAGGGTGCCCTCCGTACCTTCGATTTCCACGCGGTCCACGTGCCGGTCGGCGGTGAAGTGCCACCGCGCGACACCCTGTACGCCGCTTTGGTGACGGAATGCCATGACCACGGCATCTTCCACTGGGTAATTCTCGCCGAAGCGATCGGCACAGCCCCAGACGTCGGTGATCGGTCCGAAGTAGAAATCGAGCAGGTCCAGCGTGTGCGCGCCGAGATCGACGAAGAGTCCGCCGCCGGAAATTTCCGGCTGGAAGCGCCAGGGGAGGCTGTGCGGCGCGTAGCGGGCCGGTTGGGTGCAGTGCGTTACCTGAACGGCGATGGGGCGGCCGATCGCGCCGGATTCAAGAAGCTCCTTCACCTTGACGAACTTCGGCAGTGCGCGGCGGTAGTATGCAACGAACAGCGGAACGCCGGCGGCGCGAAAAGTGTCCAACATCTGACCGCATTGGGCGTGGCTGATGGCCATCGGTTTCTCGACAAGCGTGGGCTTACACACGGCGGCCGCCTGCAGTGCTAGTTGGGCATGGCTCGATGGCGGCGTGGCGATGGAGACGGCATCCACATTCGGATCGGCCAGCAGTTCGTCGGCGTTTGCGTACCAGCGCGGGACGTTGTGGCGTCGGGCATAGTCGGCGGCTTTGCCCGCATCGCGGCGCATGACGGCGACGAGCGCGGAGTTGGCGGCCTGTTGAAATCCGGGTCCGCTCTTGACCTCGGTCACATCACCGCAGCCGATGATACCCCAACGAATCATGTGGTTTGAAGACTCGCGATAAAGGACTTGGGGCCGGCAACGTAACTATTCGCCCGCCTCCGGCTTCGGCAATTCGGGCGCCACGCCCGGCGTAACCATGATCGGAATCACGGGACTGAGGCGTAAGATGGTGCGTCGATCCTCGGGCAGCCGGTCGGCGATGATCGCCTGCATCCGTTCCGCACACCAAGCGGCTTCTTCGGTACGGTCTGCCGACTTGGATAATTCTTCGTGCCAGTTCTTCAGAATGCGCAGCTTGGTCCACGCCAGCGTGCGCATCGCGTCATCGCGGGAGGCACCCTGTGGAAACCAACCTGCGACTGGTTCGTCCAACTTCGCCAGCAGTGCAAACGCGACGCCATAGCCGCCGCGCTGGGCAAGCAGTTCGCAGCGCAGGAGCCGGGCGAAGAAAGCCTGCGGCTGGGAAGTCTTGGGCGCATCGGACGCGGTCATCGGCAGCACGGCCAGTGCCGCGTCGGGATCGCCTGCACGGGCACGCAGCGCGGCGTGCCACAACGTGGCCGCAAGCGCCACCACTTCGTCGGAGTCTTCCATAGGAATCGCAAGGGCGGACGCCGCTTCCCGCGCCTTGGCGACCCGATCGTCACCATTTGCGGGTACGAGATATTCGCCAAGTCCGCGCGCGAACGCGACCAGGGCGCGGTGGTTTCGAGTGCACTTCGCCAGCCATGCGGCGTCTGTGGTGTCCCGTGGCCGCAAGACCTCCAGCAATTCGCCCGCTTTTTGCAGCGCGGTATCAGCCCGCAGGAGAGCGGCCGTCACTTCCGCGGATACGGGTGCATCGGACGCGTCCAGTCGATGGAAACGTCGTGAGCAGGCCGGTTCGATCTCGTAGGCGAGAATATGGTTGGCAGCGGCGAGCCAGAAATCGGCGCGGACGGACTCTTCCCGTTCCTCGGCCGCGCGCTTGGCCAGCGCTTCGGATTGCTCCCGCTGTGCGACAAGATACGCCGACTCGGTGTCGAAGCCTTCGACTTTCGCCAAGTGCACTTCGGGAAGGGTCGCATGCACAACTTCTTTATTGATAAGATCCGTCCCATCATTCAGCTTAGATCCGTCGACTACGCCGATTTGTGCCAGAGAAATGGCACTTAATGATATGAATGTCCCCACTAGCATGAGGATGCCTAAACTGCGGTCATGTTTGCCGCTATAGAAACTTCGCCGGATTCGTCCATCGAAAGTCATGGCGGAAGTGTAACGGCGGATCACGCGGGCTGAAACCCAAGAACGCGCAGTTGCGCCCGAGCTACAGAATCAGCCATTCGCGTTGACCCGCCCCCCTTGCGGACCTACACTTTTTGTCGGGGGATCGGGCCAATTGAACACCCGTTTTGTGACTGTGATATAGCGGTTCGCTGGATTTCCTCGCGGGATCATCACTTTTTCATGAACGACTCCACTGCCAACCCGGTCGCACTGCCCGCCGCGGAGGCGCGAACCGCCGCGCATCGCGGAGCGGCCTCTCCCGCAGTGTCGGGACGGGTGGTGGTCACCGCCTGGGTCGGATCACTGCTGCTGCATCTGGTCGGGCTGGCCGGAATGCTCTGGATTGTATTTCCGTATGTTCCGCAGGAAACGAAGGAAGTCACCGAAGCCCACGTCGAGCTGTATGGCGAGGTGTTCGCCACGGAAACCATGGCCGGTTCACCAAATGCTCCGCCGTTGCCGCCGGATATGGTCAGACCCTTGGCGATGCAGTCCCCGCTGGATTGGTCGGATGCCTCACCGCAAGCCGACTCACCGCAACCATCCGTGGCCGGTCTCGCCGGATTAGGGACCGGCGGAAGCGGCGATGAGGCCGGAGGTAGTCCGGGCTCGGGCTCCGGATTGTCCATCATCGGTGTCGGTGCGTCGGGCGGCGGCGGAGACTTTGCGGATTTCGGCATCTCGGGTGGGGGTAGCGGCGGCGGTGGCGGGGCGGAGTTCTTCGGAGCGGGCCCGGCGCGCGGCGTGAAGTCCATCGTTTATGTGGTGGACAGCAGCGGGTCTATGCTGGATACCTTTCAACACGTCAAAGCTGAATTGCGGCGGTCGGTGGGGAAACTTCGCCGCAGTCAGAAATTTCACGTGCTCTTTTTCAATTCCGGTGAGCCGTATGAGAACCCACCCCAGAAGCTGGTAAGTGCGATCGAATCGCAGAAGCGTACATTTTTTGAGTTTCTGGAAACCGTTCGACCGGGCGGCAGCACGCACCCCGAGGCGGCCATGCGCCGGGCACTGGCGCTGGAACCGGACCTTATTTACTTTCTCACTGACGGCGAGTTCGACCCCGGACTGCTGCCCAAGCTGGATGAATGGAACAAGGAGCGGCGGGTGCTCATTTTCACCATCGCTTATTTCGATATGGCCGGCGCGGCGCTGTTGGAACGCATTGCGCGCGAGCACCGTGGCGAGTTCAAATTTGTGTCGGAGCGCGACTTGCCGTGACCGGTCATAGTGACAAATCAATGACAGTTTTCGCCGGCGTTGTTTTGGCGCTGCTCGCGGCCGGAGGCGCTGTCCGCGCCGACCAACTGACGGTTAATGGACATCATTATGCCGGGGCCCGGGTCCTTGGCGTGACCGGCGGCCGGGTGGAATTCCGCACGGCGGCGGGCGAAACGCGCCAGGCGGACTTTGCCCACGTGGACATCCTGCTCGTCGAACGCGGCGATGCCTTCGCCGATTTCAACCAGGCCGAACGCTATGCTTCGGAGAATGAATGGGGCAATGCGCTGCTGCGCTACAAGCGTGCGGCGCGGTTGAGCGAAGGATTCTGGTCCGACGTGATTGCGGCACGAATGCTTCGCGCCGCGGTCCGGGCCAAGCGGCTGGACGAAGCGACGACGGCATACCTGCGGGTGGTGCGCGCGGAGACGGCCGGTCCGCTGGCGGCACTTTCACTCTTTCCGACCAACCTGCCGACCATTCGCGATGCAGCAGCGACCCGCGCCTTGCAGCAATTGGATGACGCCGTCAGGTCGAATCCCGGTCCGGAACAGCGCCTGGCGATTGATCTGCTCGGCTACGAAATTCTGCGCAGTCTGCGCGATCCGCAGGCCGTTCAAGTTGGAATCCGATTGTCTGATACGGAGATTCCCGCCGCATTGCGCATCGATCGTGTGTACAACTCGATCCTGACTGCATTGGATCAAAGGCTTGCTGACGCGGCACCGCCGGAGGCACTGGCCGCGCTGAACCGGGCGATGACCCATTGCCCCACGGACGCCCTGGCCGATTTTCTGCTGCTAAAGGGACGAACACTGTTGCGCGAAGCGAAATCGCGCGAAGACTTGATCCGCGCGAGCTGGCCGTTCCTGCGCGTGGTTGCGCATATGCCGGAGGATCCGCGCGCGGCCGAAGGACTGCTTGGAGCCGCCAAGTGCGTCGAACGGTTGAGCCGCAAGGACAAAGCGACGGAACTTCTGCGCGAGTGCCTTGCGCATCGTGCGATTTCTGATGCAACGACCAAATTAGCGAAAGCGGAATTGGAGCGACTGGC
>CAZKIN010000310.1:0-4471 GCA_964552515.1 uncultured Phycisphaeraceae bacterium | reverse complement strand
CGCGGATGGGCCAGATAGAAGGCAATTTTGTCGCGCAGGTCCAGCTCATCGCGAAATGCAACACACTCCCTGCCGACTTCGAAGCACTCTCCCAGCTCCGGATGCTCATGGCACAACAGGAACCCGCCCGCCGCGGTTATTTCGAAATGCCGCATGTTCAGTCCGGTTTCGGAGTTGCCGTTGACCAGGTTCAGGTTGATTGCCACATCGCGGAAGTGCTGCAGGTATTCTTCATAGGACGGAAGCATGGCCGCTGCTTGAAGGCCATAGGCCCGGTCCCATCCGTTGCCGCGCAGTTCAAACTGATCGGCGAGATGCCGTGTCAGAAAGATGACATACCGGTCTCGATTTCGGATGTTTTGCACGGCGTGAAAAAACAACTTGGCTTCAAAGTAGGCGGCGCTCTTACGGACTTGTGTCGCCAGGTCGTCACCAGGCTGCACCGGTGCGTCGAGCCCATACCAATGGTGATATAATTCAAAGAAAGAGGCATGGTCATGCGCGTGGCACACGACCTGTCCCAGCGCCCCGGCAAACAGCGAGCGGGTCAATACTCCTTGTTGGCCCTGGAAATAGGTGGAATTCTGTCCGCCGACAAACGAGACCACGGGCCGCTGCCGCTGGACGTCGATGGGAGTTGTATCATATGGCCTGTTCGGGGCGGCCATGGGCAGATGAACGACCGTCGGCACTCCGAACCCCTGCAGCTCTTTCACTTGCGCGCGGTCCCAGATGGCTTTCACCCAGGTTGGACTTTGCAGCGCCTGCCACAAGACCGCGTAATCAATTCCCTGAAAGGCAGTGGTAATCGGATCAATGTAATGGGAACACAGCGGAACACCGAGCGCTTCATGCGTCAGTTGCAGCTCCGCCGTCGGCCCCATCGGGTCGACAAACGAAAGGCCCGTGCCGCTGTTATCGAGCAGCAATTCGACCCGCGTACCTGCCAAACGTGACCGTACATTCTCACCCTGGTTGAGTCGCGCGATCAGGTTTGCCCGATGCGCGTTGCCGCTGGCTTCTTCTGCGATCGGCAGGTCGACCACGTCATGTCGACCGGCCGCGCAGGCTTTCTTCCACCAACCGTGCTCAAATGCCCCGATGCGCATATCCCGTGGTCCATCCTGAATGCAATATTCCTTAGCTTGGCGTCGAAGATATCGGCGATTTCCATACTGGGACACCATATAATGACTTCCATGCTGATCTCCTTAACCCTCATCACAGTGTTGAGCGTCGGTGCGGTGCAGGCTCGCGCACCTGCGCTGATGCCCTACGAATCCAGGTACTACGTCATCGAAACGGATCTGCCCAAGGATCGCGCGGCCTATCTCGGTCGGCTCATGGACGCCACCGGGCAGGAGTACAATCGCCGCTTCCAGGGCTTTCGCGGTGTTGTGCGTTCCAAACCGCGCGTCAAGGTCTTCGCACATCAGGAGGATTTCATGCGGGCCTTTGATCGGGGTTCCGGCGCGGAGGCACTCGCAGAGCACGCCCGCGGCCTGTTCCACCATTCCGATCAGACGGTTTACACTTATGACGGTGCGGGTGTCGACGCGACGCTGAAACACGAGTGCTTTCATCAGTTCGTGAAACTGGTCGTTGGGGGACGTCTGCCCAGTTGGGCGAACGAAGGACTGGCCGAATATTTCTCGGAAGGCGAATTTGACGAAGCGTCCGGTCGCCTGCTGCTGGGTGCGGTTCCCAAATGGCGTGTCCGCGCTATCCAAGAAGCGCTTGGCCAAAAAGTGCTGATGCCGGTGGCCGAACTGATTCGATTGGAGCCGCAGGATTGGAATGACAACATCGCGAACCGCTCCGGATCGGTTCAATATCTTCAGGCGTGGGCGCTGTGCCACTTCCTGATTCACGGCGAAGAGAACAAGTATCGTCCGTTCTTCGATGAGTTTCTCAAACACCTGGATCAGGGGCTCGACCCCGACTCGGCGTTCAAGCGAGCGTTCGGCGAAAGTGTAGCGCCGCTTCAGGAGAAGTTCTTCGCCTATCTTGCGGCATTACAAACCGGCGGACCGAAAGTGGAATGAAGGATGGTCGGCAATCGCCGCTTTAGGCCGATGTCCAACCGACAGAGGGCAATTCAACGTAAGAAATGGCCGAACGAAACACCAGCAGCGCGTCTTTGTGCATCGAATCAGTGCCAAATCGAATAACGGCTTTGGAAAGCAGCATATACTCCGTAGGGAGGTCACGAATGGCATCCGAAGGGCGCATGCCCGAGCTGGTGCTGAGTGGCACATGAAACCGCCCCGAGATCAACTCGCCGGATTGCAACCGGATGGTCAGTTCGCAGAACTTGGTTTCCTTCTTGGCCACTTCAGGCTCCCGACTATTAACCTATTTACCACTGCTTGGCCTCCCGTGTCGGAGCCCGTCTAAAGTTATCGGCACACTGGCGGCTGGGTCCGAGTCTGTCGGACTGCCGATAATTTCCGCTGAGTTTCGCTCAGAAGCCCTTGCGCGAGTCGAGCAGAATGCAAATGGGGCCATCATTGATGGACCGCACCTCCATGTGCCGGCCGAAGAATCCGCGTTCGACGCGCAGACCATGGGCGGAGAGTTGTCGGCAGAACGCATCGTAAAGGCCCATCGCCTGCTCGCCCGGCGCAGCGCCGTCGAACGAGGGTCGCCTGCCACGCCGCACATCGCCTTGCAATGTAAAGGCGCTGACCGCCATCACGTCGCCGCCGACCTGCACAATATCGAGATTCAGTTTGCCCGCTTCGTCTTCGAAGATGCGAACGTGTCGAACTTTGTCCACGAGGTATTCGACATCGGATGCGCTGTCATCGGGCGCGACGCCCAGGTAGACCAGCAGACCGCGACCTATGGCGCTTTGCTGTCCCTCACTGTCGATAAGCACTTCGCTGACTCGTTGGACCACCGCGCGCATAGGGCTTCTCAGGGGTCGGTCATATTTACGGTTTCAAACTCAACCGGAAAAATCGACCTTATCCGAAGCGCGGCGTAAATGGCAAGATCCGCATCAACATGAACGCCACCGCCGAAACAAAGGCCAGGCCGGAAAGCGCATAGTAGGTGGGGCGCAGAAACATCCGCGCGCAGCCCAGCATGACGATGAACAGCAGCAGATTCGCAGCGAATCCCGCGCTGACCCGAGCCAGTGAAAAATCCGATACGGCGATACCCCGCAGGCGCGGCCAGAAGGCCATCATCCCGCCGATCACCACGCCCGCCGCGCCGCAGATGAAGATTCCGCGCTTGGCGTGAAAGCGCAGCATCGCGGCGCCTTCGTCGCCGGGATCAAGATCGGCGCGCAGCGTCCAGTGCCGCGCGAGAACGGCGCACGCCGCGCTGGCCAGTGCCAATCCAATGATCACCGCATTGAAGATTACCGGATATCGTTCAACCAGCGATGCCGGGTAACTGGGAATCAAAGCCACCGCCAATGCCCCAAAGGCAATAGCGAGCAGTCCGAACGCCCCATCCGCGAGGTTACCGCTGTGCAGTTCACGCGCGAGCGACAGTCCGGCGACACCTCCCATCAACGCCGCCGCGCAACCCACGAGCGCAGCAAGACGCAAGCCGAAATGCGTGGTCTCCATCGGCACGACAAAGGCATAAACGCCGTGCAATAGGAGTGCCACGGTGAGGACCGCACAGCACAGTCGCCAGCCTGCGTTATGCGTGTGCAGGTGCAGGTGTCCTTTGATCGACACCTGTGGAGCGGGTGACGGAGCCGCGGCGGCAAGAACAAAGGGCGTCATGATCGTCGCGACCATCATGAGGGCGGCCAGCCACGGTCCCAGCAGGGCGAAACCTAAAGACCGCGTCATGCCGTCGCCCGCACTCATGTTGAGCACCGGACCGTCGAGGGCGAGCCATGCGCCAATCATGGTCGCGAGCGCAACAATGCATGTGGAAAGTGCGGTCACTGAGGTGGCCCCGAAGCTGACCGCGCAGGCGACCAGCAGGAGCGCGAGACTGCCCGCGCCGTCGCGGGTGAAGCCGTAATCACTGGTAATTTTGGTCGGCAGTACAGTGAGCAGTTCGACGGCGACGTACACGCAGCGCACGCCGAGAACGACAGCGAGAACCGTGCCCGCCAATACGCCGAAGAGCAGCGCGAGATGACGGGCGACCCGCACAAACGCGAACGCGAGTCCCTCCTCGTCTTCCGTTTGAAAACTCCATTGTACGCCCGCGGCGCTGATGCTCATGACTGCCGCGATGATGGCACTCATGCGCGCGAGGTATTCCGCGGCATGGCGCGGCGTGACCACGAACCATAGCGCCGTGAGGAAGCCCAGCGCGACGACGGCCGTGACAAAACCGGCGCGCATGACAGCGCCCGAGCCGAGACGCGCGCGGAGGAGTGCGGCACCGGCGGCGCTGATCAGGGCAATGCCGGCGGCCATGGGAGCTTCGGTCATGAAGTTGATATCGGAATTTGCGGCGCGGCTGGGGCGTCCAAGAAAAGGACTGAATTTGC
>CAZKIN010000309.1:0-4528 GCA_964552515.1 uncultured Phycisphaeraceae bacterium | reverse complement strand
TGAACCACCGCACCCGCTGGTCCGATGACCCGTGGGTGAAGGAATCCGGCACCACATATCCCTGCGTGCGTTTCTGAATCTTGTCGTCCCCGATGGCGCTGGCCGCCCGCAGCCCTTCCTCAATATCGCCATCTTCCAGCATCCCCAGCGATTGGCTGGTGTGATGCGCCCAGACACCGGCAAAGAAATCCGCCTGCAATTCCAGCCGAACGGAAAGCTCGTTGTATTCTTTTTCGCTGAGTCGGCCACGCTGCTGTTGCACCTGGTCCATGATGCCCAGCAGGTTCTGCACATGGTGCCCAATCTCATGCGCGATGACATACGCCTGTGCGAAATCTCCCGGCGCCTGGAACCGGCGCTCCAGTTCGTCGAAGAAACTCAGGTCGAGATACACACGCGAGTCACCGGGACAATAAAACGGGCCCACGGCGGAATCGGCAAAACCGCAGGACGAATCCGTCGCGCCGCGAAAAAGCACCAGATTCGGCTCCGCGTATCGCTTGCCCATCTGCTGAAAAATTCGCGACCACGCATCCTCCGTCGTGGCGAGAATCGTCGACACGAATTGCGCCTTTTCGTCGTCTGCCGGGTCCGCCGCACCCTGCGGAAGTAACACCATTTCGTCACCCATGCCGCCCGGCCCCGCCACGTCGCGTAGCAGGGCTGCCGGGTCCGCCCCGAACATCAGGGCGATGATGATGAAAACCACGCTGCCCAGCCCGCCACCGACGGCCAGCCGCCGACCGCCCAGGTGCCGGCGATCTTCAACATTTGCGCTTTGACGTGCCCCGCGCCATTGCATGAGATGTTCCTTTCCGTCATCACCTGCACTCGGACCCGCTGCACAGGGACGGCTATAGCGTCGCCATGCCGCGCGTCACTGCACACTCGGACGAGTCCGAAGTACTTCCCCGTGAAGGTATAGTGAAGTGGACGGAGTTTATCCAGCGACCCTGTTACGTCGGATCACACTGCTTTGCGACATCAAAGAGCCACGCAGCCCCAATGTAGCCTTTCGCACCGCGTCGAATTTACTCGTCTTTGGTCTCGTCGTTGACTTCCATGCCGGGCGGAAATTCAAACTTGAACTGGCCGGGAACCACATCGTTGGCATTCACTTGGAACTTGGAAATGGTGTAGGTGGTGGCCGGAACATCGTCCGCATCCTTCGCCGAATAGGCGACGCGCTGGAGCAGAAAGCCCCATTCCTTGTCGATCAGATAGGTTGTTTTCTGATAACCCTTGTGCTGAACCGCTTGAACAGCCCAGGCCTCGCGGCCTTCGAAGCGCGAATCGGGCAATACCTGTACTTCCGATTCTTTGCGAATGGACTCAAACAGTTGCGCGCCGCCGATGACAATTCCCGATCCCTTGTGGAAGCTGATTCCCGCTTTGTTGCCGCGCATGCCTTCCGACATCATCCGGACTTTGCGCCCATCGGAAACCATGGTGCGCTTCTCGGAATTGGGAATGGTGGTCATGGGCTTGTCCTTGCCCAATGTCATTTCCGTGTCCTGGTTGGTTTCCAATTCCTGCCGCACCATCTCCCGACCTTCCTCATCGCGCAGGAAGAAATAATTTCCGGTCGTCAGCTTCTTGATGTTGCGATCGGGATAAATGCGTTCACTTTCCAGGCGTGTGGTGGCCGAAAGCGATTTCACTTTCAACCAATTCTCCTTGGCCTTCTGCTCGATGGACTCCAGCGTTTCACTGGCCGGTGAAGCCGTGACCAGAACAGCCGAGAAGATCATGGATGTCATCAGACTGCGAATCATCATGAGTGAAAACTCCCTTCAACAGGTTCACCCGCCGGCAGCGGGGCAAGTCTTAACTCCAATCAGCATAACGCTCTACAGCCCGCAATCAAAGGCAATTCAACGCTCCGGCAAGCCGTCTTGTTACGCCCGAGTTGCGCCTGGCCTCTCCGGGGCGGCGGACGTTCTGTATTTTCGGTCCGCGGGGTATGATCCGCACCAGAGTCATCAAGTGGGTTTGTCCGGAGAACGGGATCATGTTGGGACAGATGAAGGCCGATTTGCAACGGGAACTGATCGCCATCCGCGAGGCCGGTTTGTACAAGGAGGAACGACAGATCCTTTCGCCGCAGGCGGCGGACATCCGCGTGGTTTTCCCCGAAGGCAGTTCGCCGCGCGAAGTGATCAACTTTTGCGCAAACAACTACCTCGGCCTGTCGTCGCACCCGAAAGTCCTGGCGGCCGCGCGCGCGGCCCTGGACAGCCACGGCTACGGATTGAGCAGCGTGCGCTTCATCTGCGGTACGCAGGACATTCACAAGGAACTCGAGAGAAAAATCAGCGCGTTCCTTGGTACGGACGACACCATTCTTTACGCCGCGTGCTTTGATGCCAACGGCGGCCTCTTTGAACCGCTGCTCGGCGAGAATGACGCCATCATCACCGATCAACTGAACCACGCCTCGATCATCGACGGCATTCGCCTGTGCAAGGCTAAGCGCTACATTTATGCGAACAACGACATGACGCAGCTTGAAGAGCGCCTGCGCGAAACGAAGAGCGCGCGTTACCGCATGATCGCCACCGACGGCGCGTTCAGCATGGACGGCACCGTGGCACAACTCGACCGGATTTGCGACCTCGCGGAAAAATACGACGCGCTGGTGATGGTCGATGATTGTCACTGCACCGGCTTCATGGGCAAGACCGGGCGCGGATCGGCGGAACACTGTGGCGTTTCAGGACGCGTGGATGTCATCACCTCGACACTGGGTAAAGCGCTGGGCGGCGCGTCCGGCGGATTCACCTCGGGCCGCAGGGAAATCATCGATCTGCTGCGCCAGCGCTCGCGGCCATACCTGTTCAGCAATTCCGTGCCGCCGGTGATCGTCAAGGCTTCGCTCGCCGTGATAGACCTGCTGGCCGGTTCGACGCAGCTGCGCGACAAGCTTGAGGCGAACACGCGGCGCTTTCGCGCGGGCATGACGGAGGCCGGTTTTGATATCAAGCCGGGCGTGCATCCGATCGTGCCGATCATGCTCTACAACGCGAAGCTGTCGCAGGATATCGCGCGGGATTTGTTCAGCGAAGGCATTTACGTCATCGGGTTTTACTTTCCGGTGGTGGCGAAGGGACTGGCCCGGATCCGCGTGCAGCTTTCGGCCGGTCACGAATTTTCGCATATCGACCGGGCGATTGCGGCATTTACCAAGGTCGGAAAAAAATACGAAATCCTGGGCAAAAAGCGCGATGAAATCGTCGCGCGCTACGGCGAATAAATACGGCGCGTCCCAGCGTGGCATGGCCCACGCTGGAGCGACTGCGTCGTGGCACAACATTCATCAACCATGAAACTTCCCTTCGTGGCTTCGTCGCTTCGTGGCTTCTTCTTCAGTACCGCGCCCGTGAGGAAGCGGATTCGCGACGATTCAATACGACAGGTAGGTGCCCTATAAGTGGCACTCCCAAAGGCCTCTTGTCGTGATGGTGTGGCGGCGTGGCATGCAACGCCGTCAACTATCTTTTCGTTGAACGGCCGGGTGAACGAAAAAGCGCGGCACAACAAGGAATTGAAAAATAAAAAAACCAAAGTCGCGATTTTGACTGGATGGCGGCGCGACGAAAAATTGGCATGATTAACCGGGCCATGCTGCCGACCGGACACAAATGACTCCAAAGCCAACGGAAAGATCGGAAGTGCATTGAGTTTGCTGCCCGACTCCGCTATGATTTCCTGTGCACTTGTCCGTTTGGGGAGACATTCATGAATCCGATCGCTCGAAAAAACTCGCGCTACCGCTATGCATCTAGGGGCGAGTATGCTCGCCACACCGGACTCCAATACACTTTCGTCATTGTTTGCGCCTGCGTCGCTATGGCGACGCTGAGTCCGTCGGCCATCGTTCGGGCGGACCAACCACAGGGATCCATTGTGGGATGGGGAAGCCAGGTCGTCGGAGTCGACCTTTCCGGTGGCTTCACGGCCGTCGCTGCGGGCAATTCGCACAGTCTGGGTCTCAAGGCCGACGGCTCCATCGTGGTGTGGGGCGACATTTTCTTCGGCCAAAGCAACGCCCCCGCGCCCAACACGGGTTTTGTCGCCGTCGCTGCGGGCTGGTACCACAGCCTCGCTGTCAAAGGTGACGGGTCCATTGTCGCATGGGGTAGCAATGCCGCAGGTCAAACGAACGTTCCCGCGCCCAACACTGGCTTCGTAGCCGTCGCTGCAGGCGAGATCCATAGTCTGGGACTCAAGGCAGACGGGTCCATCGTGGCGTGGGGATACAACGCCTACGGACAAACCAATGTCCCCGCGCCCAACACGGGATTCATCGCCGTCGCCGCAGGCGGTGAACACAGTCTAGGTCTCAAGGGGGACGGATCTATCGTCGCGTGGGGATGTGACCCTTTCTACAACAACGGACAATGCAACGTACCCGCGCCCAACACGGGTTTTGTCGCCGTCGCCGCGGGCGCGCTCCACAGTTTGGGTCTCAAGGCCGACGGCTCCATCGTCGCTTGGGGATGAAACTAAAACGGTCAAACCAACATGC
>CAZKIN010000308.1:2116-4534 GCA_964552515.1 uncultured Phycisphaeraceae bacterium | reverse complement strand
CGGGTTTGCAAGTCGGCCGCAACGCCGTTGGCGTAGAAGAGGAAGCGACGAAGGGGAATGAAGAATGTCGAATAGCGAATAGCGAAAGGTGGAGGTGAGGAGTGGTCCGCTGAAGCGTAGCATACGACAGGCGTAAGGCGTAAGGGGGAAGGCAAGAGGCAAGAGGCGGAAGAAACGAAAGAGAACTGCACCACGAAGAACACGAAGGACACGAAGGCGAATGTTGGTCCGCTGAAGCGTACCCTACGAGGGGCGGAAGGGGGAAGGCAAAAGGCGGAAGAGGAAAGGCAATAGGCAACGGGCAACAGGCAGCAGGGGAGAGGCGGAGAGTGGTCCGCTGAAGCGTATCCTACACCTGGCTAAAGGCGGAAGAGGAAAGGCAATAGGCAACGGGCAACAGGCAACAGAGAAGAAGCGGAGAGTGGTCCGCTGAAGCGTACCCTACAACAGGCATAAGGCGTAAGGCGTAAGAAGAGATCAAGAAGGTGGGGCCGCAAACGGCCGCGGGCCCACGCTACCTGTCTTTCGGAGTTGTTGGGTCGGGCGGGGGATTGGTGCCGGTGCGATGGCGATCGAACCAGCCGACGATGTTGAGCATCTTCGCCACATGATGGCTGGGGCGCTGTCTGATGCCGTGCGATTCGCCGGGCACGCGAACGAGAACGCTTTCGACCTTCAACAGTTTCAGCGCTTTGTAGTATTGCTCCGATTCGGAGATCGGAGTGCGCCAATCCTCTTCGCCGGTGATGACCATGGTCGGCGTCTTTACATTTTTCACCACCGAGGTGAGCGAGCGGTCCATGTAGTGCTGGGTGTGGTCCCAGGGGAGGCCGGGGAACCAGTATTGATAGAAGAAGGCGGACATATCGGCAGTGAGTGTAAAGCTGAACCAGTTGATGACGGGGTACTGCGAGGCGGCGGCGCGGAAGCGGTTGGTCTTGCCGATCATCCAGCAGGTGAGGACGCCGCCGCCGCTACCGCCGGTGACGAACAAGTTATCGGGGTCGATGTATCCCTTAGCGATCATCGCGTCCACGCCGGCGTCGAGATCGAAGAAGTCATCGCCGGGATAGGCGTGATGGATGAGATTGCCGAACTCTTCGCCATAGCTGGTGCTGCCGCGCGGGTTGGGATAGAGCAAGACGTAACCTTTGCCCGCCCAGACCTGCTTTTCGACATCGAAGCGGTCGCCGTAGTTGGCGAAGGGGCCGCCGTGAATTTCGAGGATCAGCGGATACTTTCGCGCGGGGTCAAAGTCCGGCGGCCGAACGATCCATCCGTGGATACGGCGCTGATCCTTGCTGGACTCGTACCAGATTTCCTCGACGTCGCCGAGTTGTCGCTGGGCGAGCAGATCGGCGTTGAGGTCGGTGACGCGGCGCAGCGCGCCGCCGTCGAGTGACACTACACCGACATCGCCGGGGATGGCAGGCGTGGAGTGATTCATGGCGACGCGGCCGTTTTGCGACACGCTGAAGACGCCGCCGCCGTAGGCGCTGCCGGTGCCGCCCAGACGTTCGGCCAATGGCGTGCGCTTGCCGTCCAGCGTGCAGGTGGCGAGTTTGGTGGTGCCCTGATCGTCGTATTTGATGATGAGTTTGTCGTTGCCGAGCCATTCGACCGTGTCGACGCTGCGGTCGAAGTCGGCGGTGAGGACGCGGGATTCGCTGCCGTCGCGATTCATAACGTAAAGTCGCGCGGTCTGATGGCCCTGGTAGCGGTCGTCGAAGCCAGTGTAGGCGATGCGCTTGCCGTCCGGGGAAATGGCGGGGTCTTCATCGGGCCCGAGGCGGTCGGTGAGGGGAGTGGCCGTGCCATCGGCGAGGGTGATGGCGTAGAGTTCGGAATTGAGCGGCTGGTACTCGGCATCGGCGCGGCGGTTGGCGGTGACGATGAGTGCCTGTCCATCGGGGGTCCAGACGTATTTTCCTCTTCCGGTGGGAGAGGTGCCGTGGTGAAAATTGCCGCGGGTGATCTGACGCGGGGTGCCGGGCTCCGGCGGCATTACGAAGATGTGGAAGTAGCCGGGCTTGAGATACCCTTTTTTGTCGTAACGATAGACCAGTTGATCGATGACCATGGGCGGTTCGGCCCAAGTGGCGCCTTTCGGCGCGGGCGGCATCTTCGCGATGCTGATGGGGTCGGAGGGGCCGAAGCTGACGAAGGAGACCAGCTTACCATCCGGCGACCAGGAGGGTGATTGCGGGGACTGCTGCAGATTGGTGAGTCTGGCCGACTGACCGGTGTCCATCCAGCGCAGGTAGAGCTGCATGGAGCCGTGTTCGTCGGAAAGGTAGAGCAGGCGCTGGCCGTCGGGTGACCAGCGCGGGGCACTGTCGCGGCGGTTTCCGGTGGTGAGCGGACGGTGGTCGGTGCCGTCGAAGCGGACGATCCAGAGGTTGCTGTAGTTCTGGTCGG
>CAZKIN010000308.1:0-2016 GCA_964552515.1 uncultured Phycisphaeraceae bacterium | reverse complement strand
CGGTGGTCGGTGCCGTCGAAGCGGACGATCCAGAGGTTGCTGTAGTTCTGGTCGGTCATCACGTCGGCGAAGCGGCGGACATAGACGATGCGTTCGCCGTCGGGAGAGATCTGCGGATCGGCGGCGAATTCCAAGTGGAAGACGTCCATTTCGTTGAGCGGGGTGAGATCGGCGGCGGATGCGGATGAAAGGGCCAGGCCGATGCAACCTACGAGTGTTAACCATTTCACGATGAGAAGCTCCCAATATATTCGCGATCCGGGGTTGTCCCGCACATTGCAAGTCAGAGACACTTTACTTATACTATCAATTGCAATATTGCAAATTAGACATAACTCCTATCTGCGGTGTCGAATCCAGTCGGGGCTTGGTGCGAAAAGAAATACCCGGGCCTTTGGGGAACACGATGTGTGCTTATAAACGGTTCTTTTGCAGTGCATTCCTCTCGACATTGTTGGGAGCGGCTCAGGTTAATGCCCAATGCCAATGGGAGTGGTTCGGTGAAAGCCACTACCCGGGAGTCTTGGGACCGGTGTCCGCATTGGTCCGCTGGGATCCAGATGGAATTGGCCCCTTGCCCGAATTACTTGTAGTCGGCGGAAAGTTTCTGGTGGCCGGCGATGCAATTGCCAACAACATTGCGACTTGGGATGGACAGGATTGGGAACCGCTGGGCCAGGGTATGAATGACGAGGTTCTGGCACTAACCGTTCAGGACGGAAAACTGTTTGCCGCAGGTCGGTTTACCATGGCTGGTGGGGCTCCGGCCAACTACATCGCCGAATGGGAAAACGGCAACTGGCACGCCCTCGGAGTAGGAACGGATGCTCCAGTCGCTGCACTCGCAAGCTTTAACGGTGAACTATGGGCAGGCGGCCACTTCAGCTTCGCCGGAAACATGGGCTCACAAGGTGTGGCGCGGTGGGATGGAGTTCAATGGCTCGCCATGGGCAATCTCTTTAATGTCAGCCCCTCCGGCAACGCGGTCCGGACCATGGTCCCCTTCGGCACCGATCTCATCGTGGGCGGGGATTTCACCAAGGCGGGTTATATTGGTGTCCAGCGTGTGGCACTGTGGAATGGAACCCAGTGGTCCAGCATGAGCACCGGTCTTAATGCGCGTGTCAACTCTCTGGCAGTCCATGGCGGCGAGCTATTTGCCGGAGGTTTGTTTACGGCCTCTGGTAGCACTCAAATGGCAAGTGTCGCGAAGTGGGACGGCAATCAGTGGCAGCAGGTCGGCGACGGGCTGACAGCCAGCTCAAATCCAGTCGTCAGATCGCTGGCTGGTCATAACGGCGAACTTGTCGCTGTCGGCGACTTTACGAATTCAGGCGAAACGCAGGTCATGGGAACGGCAATTTGGGATGGCCTAACGTGGAGAGCCGCGACCGCAGGCATTTCAGGGTGCCGTGCAGCCATCAGCCTACAAGGTGAATTGGTGGTTGGACTTTCTTCCAACCTACTGAGTTGGAATGGACTGGAATGGAACCGCTTCGGAATTGGAATCGGAAATTATGTGAAAATCGTCGGGTCATACAATGACGGAATTGCCATCGGCGGCGACCTGAGACTCACCGGTTCCATCGGCGAAGATGTCCTGCTGAAAACGGGCGATGTGTGGAATCAGCTTGGAACTGGTCCGGACGGTGAGGCTTTTGCTCTCCAGGAATTTGAAGGTGATCTTATCGCAGGAGGAAGTTTTAGAAACGAAATGAGTATACCAACCTATGGAGTCAATCGTTGGGATGGAGCGACTTGGACTCCGATCGGTCAAGGCCTACGGACCGTCAACGCGTTGACCGTGTACCGCGGTCGCCTCATCGCCGGAGGCAGTTTCTACTCGCCCGGTTTCTTGCCCCCGTACAGAATTGCCCAATGGAATGGAACCGCATGGGAGAGCATGGGGGCGGGCTTCGATGATTATAGTAGTTCAGGAAGCGTCTTCGCGTTGACGGAGTTTGAAGGGGACCTCATAGCAGGTGGATATTTCGATGAGTCCGGCGGAACGACTAC
>CAZKIN010000307.1:0-4577 GCA_964552515.1 uncultured Phycisphaeraceae bacterium | reverse complement strand
CAATCGTCAATGCCGATTACTTCGCTTTCGATGCCCGATACTTGTCATTAAGCCGGGTCACCACCTCGCTCGTAATATCCACGCGCGGACTCGCAAACAGCACTTTTTGCAGCACGATCTGCTGACGAACCTGCTGCGTATTGTCCGGCGCGCCGGGCGGCATCGCATCCGCTACCAGCACCAGGTCAAATCCCCTTTCCTCGGCCAGACCGCGGATCACCGTCTGAATGTCGTCAAAAATGCTGCGCAGCGACTCGGCCAGTTCCGCCTCGATCTGCTTCCCTTCGGAATCGACGAAGTATTGGAGCTGCGCCTCCATCATCGCCAGTTCCTTCCGCCGATTGCGATACTCATCCGTACCCGGCTTGAATTCCTCATTCAGCGATTTCGCCGTCCGCTCCGCCTTCTGCTTGAGTTCGTCGCGCTGCGTCTGCAACGTCTTCCGCACATTGTCGAAATGCGATTCGAGATCCTTCGTACGGTCGTATTTCTCCGACACTTCCGCCACGTTCACCACCGCTATTTTCGTGTCGGCCACCGTCGGCGACGCGCTGACCAGCGACAGCAGACCCGCCAGGCAGGCTACTCGTGAAACAAACTTGATCGTACTCATAATGACTACACCCTCCTTTTCGCTCGGATTGGAAATTGCGCTTGCCAGTCTCGGGCGACGCAGAATATCGCCCGATCTTCGTCTGCCTAATACAAACCGCCGATCACAAAGCTGAACACCTGCTCGTCATCGCCATCACCCGACGCGATCGGCGCCGCCAGGTTGAATTCCAGCGGCAACGGTCCGATCAGATTCAGCGTCAGCCGGATGCCGATACCCACCGCCATGCGATAGGCACCACCTCCGGCCGTGCCCGTGTCGAGGAATATATGCGCCCGCAGGTTGTCCCCATACACCGGAAAACTATATTCCGCACCCGCCAGAATCAGGTAATCGCCGCCGACGTTGTTGTCATCCAGGCCTTGCCGCTCGCCCACGCCGCGAAACTCAAAGCCGCGAATGGAGCCCACACCACCCGCATAATAGCGCTCATACACCGGCGCGTCGCCGACCACGATGCCGCCTTCCGCGCGCAGGGTAAGAATCGTCTTTCGTTCCAGCAGATCGGTGTGCAGCGTCTTGTACCAGTTGTAACCGGTCGCCGCTTTGCCGAAGGTCCCGTCGCCGCCCAGCACGCCGAACTGCTCATAGCTGACTCGCAACCGGTCACCGGTACTCGGCAGGAACCGATTGTCCGTTCGATCGCGCACCAGCGTTCCCTTGATGCTGCTCTGATAGTGATCGCCCTCTTCGTCGCGAATATCGCTCGCCGCTAGCAGATCAACATCGTCGATCGAGATCAACTCCGTCTGCAGCGCCACTTCGCCGTTCCAGCCACGAAGTGCCCCGCGCTGAAAACGCTTGCCCAGGCTCACCGACGCCCCGCCGCGCGTTTCCTGGTATCCGTCGCGCTCGCGCGTGAAGTAATACAAGCTGGAGTCAAACCGAATCGGCTTGTCGAACAGATAAGGCTCGGTAAAGTCAATTCGCGCTCTCGTCACTTCCGTTCCCGGTTGCAGTTCCATCCGCAAGCGCTGTCCGCCGCCGTAGAACGACTTGAACTTGAAGAACTCGGCCATCGTGCGCGGCGTGTCCCACAGGTCGAAGTTCTGCAGGTCGAGCGTCACCGTGCCGACCAGGCCGCTGTTACTCGTCACGCCCAGGCCGTAAATAAAGTCGCCCCACTTTTCCGACTCGGTAACGTCAATCACCGCATCCCGCACGCCCGGCTCGTCGCCCACCGGTACGACCTTCGCCGCACTGAAAATGCGCGTGTCCAGCAGTCGTCGCTCCGCTTCGCGCGCCTCCGGCAGGTTAAACAGGTCGTCCGGGGGATACATGTTCAATTCGCGCCGCGCGACCTTGTCCTTGGTTCGCGAATTGCCGCGTACCACGATGCGCCCCACCTTGAATTGCTCGCCTTCCTTGATGTTGATGGTCAGACGCACCAGGCCCGGTTGATCGGAAAAGGCCCGTTCCGAACGCACCTGCACATAAATATGCCCGATTTCACCATAGCGATCCGTGATTGTCTTGATGTCGCTGTCCAGTTCCGGCTGCCGCAACACCTGGCCGACCTGCGTCTTCATCATGCCGCGGAGTTCATCGGTGGAGAAAACCGTATGGCCCGCCCAAGCAATATCCTCGACCGAATAACGTGCGCCCTCGCTGATGGTAAACGTCACCATCATGTCGCCGCTGCCCGCGATCTCCTCCTTGGCCACTTCCACCGTCGCATCCAGATAGCCCTGGTCGCGGTGATACTTCCGCAGCCGTGCCACGTCGCGCTGCAGCATCTCTTCATCCAGCGCGCCGCTGCGCATGAACCAGAACGCCGTGCGCGTTTCAATCTGGCGCATCAGCTCGCTGCGCGGATAAGTATCGTTACCCACGAAAACGAGTTCCGTGACCCGCACCCGCCGACCCTCGCTGATCACCAGCTCCAGTTCGCCCGTCGTGTCCACCTTTTCCTTGTCATACGAAATCTGCACTTCCCCGAAGCCGTCATCCCGGTACTTCGAGCGCAATGACTCAATTCCGTCCCGAATCACAAAGTGATCCACGCTGTCGCCGACCTTGACCGCCATCTGCTTCGTCGCCTTCGACTCGCTGTACTTGTTCAGCCCGACAAAGGAAATGCGCCGAATCGGCAAGCGCTCCGTGCATTCAAACGTGACCCGCACGCCGCCTTCGCCCGGTGCCGTCTCATGACGAACCGTCAGGAAGCGCCCCGTGCGCACCAGCTTCCCCACCGCGCCATCCAACAGGGCGGCGGTGGCTGTATCGCCGACCTTCACGCCCGCGATCTCCCGCGCGTAGGCCGCACTGGTCTCACTCAGCCCGACAAACTCCACCGCCGCGATGACGCCGCCGTCCTGGGCCCGCATCGTGGCCGGCACCGCCAGCACCGCCAGCCACACCGCCACACGCTTCCAGTCCGCACCGCGGGTACGGGGTGTTCCTGCCAAAGGAAATATCATTTGCATAAGTTGGTCGATCGGTTGAAGTAGCAGCGCCGCCCGTCGGAACCGCACCGCCGGCGCAGCGATTCGGCAACCAACGGACGATCTCCACCGCGCGGAAATCACCGAGTTGCCTTACACTTACACGCAGCGGAGTTTCCGCCGAGCCGCAGGCCAAATGCAATCCCGACTTGTCGGGTGCCCGCGCGAACGAACAGTTGGAGGTACGACTCCGGAATCGGGAAACTCCGTGCGGTGCATAGTGTACCCGGCAGCGCCGATTGCGAAACCGGCCCGCCGCTCCCAATGTTGGGAACCGCGAAATCGGCAGTCGGCCACTCGAATCACCACATGAAACAGGGCGAAACGGCATTGTCTGGGCGAATTGGCGAAAGCGTTGGCGGGCCGAAATTGCGCGGCCGGCTCTTCGCCGCTCCGCACTGGCTCGCCGCGCTGCTCGCCGTGGTCTGCTACCTCAACATCCTGCCCAACGACTTCTGCGACGACGGCATCCCCATCGTCGAACAGAACCCGCTGGTCTACGCGCCGGGTCAATGGCTCAGCATCTGGACGACCGACTACTGGCACATGGCCAAAGACGCCACCCCCAACCGTGACCTGCTCTATCGCCCCCTCGCCATCACCACCTACCGCGCCGTCACCGCCCTGTTCGGCGACAGCCCCGCACCGCAGCACGCCGTCAACATCCTGCTGCACGCGCTCGTGACCATCGCCGTCGTACGCCTCACCCGTGTCATCACCAGCGCGCCGGCCGCTCCGCTGCTTGCCGGGTTGATCTTTGCGGCACTGCCCATTCACAGCGAAGTCATCGCCAACGCGGTAGGCCGCGCCGACCTCCTCGCCACGCTGGGCACCCTCAGCGCGCTGCTAGCTTACAACCGCGCCGCCAATCAGTACCGCGCCCGTCAGGAAGCGGACTCGCAACGGTCCCACGCTCTTCACGTAGCGCTGGAGCGTTCGCCGGTGCTGGGGTATGCAGCGCTCGCCCTTTCCGTCTTCGTCGCCCTCTCCGCCAAGGAAAGCGGTGTCGCGGTTCTGGCACTGCTCCCGCTGTGGCATCTGCTTTCGCTCAATCGCGCCCGCTGGCCATGGATCATCGCCATGCTCGTCCCGGCGCTGCTCTACTTCGCACTCCGCTATCACGCGCTCGAAGGAAACCTCTTCCAGAAACCCGCGCTCACCAAGACCGTCAACATGCTGGTCGACGCACCCCCGTGGCAGCGCGGACTCGGCGCATTCCAGCTCTGGGGCATGTACTGGCTCAAGACCGTCTGGCCGGACATCCTCAGCGTCAATTACTCCATCAATGCCCTGAGGCCCGCCACCTCGCTCGTGCACGGCCACGTCCTGCTCGGCCTCGCTGTGACCATCGCCCTTGCGGCCACCGCGTGGCACGCCTGGCGACGCGACGCCCGCGCTATCGTCTTCCTCATCGCGGCAATCGCCGTGTCATACCTCCCGACCGCGAACCTCTTGATGCTCATACAGGTCTCTTTCGCCGAACGCATCTGGTACCTGCCCTCGGTGTTCGTCTGCGTCCT
>CAZKIN010000306.1:0-4581 GCA_964552515.1 uncultured Phycisphaeraceae bacterium | reverse complement strand
CCGATCTGGAGTATGACCCCAATGAATATCCCAAGCTCATTCAGCCGATCCTCGACGGCCGGGCGGACGTGGTCTACGGTTCGCGCTTTGCGGGCGGCGAGTGCCACCGTGTGCTCTATTACTGGCACATGCTGGGCAATCGCTTCCTCACCAACATGTCCAACATGTTCACCAATCTCAACCTGACCGACATGGAGACCTGCTACAAAGTCTTCCGCCGCGAGATCATCCAGAAGATCACCGTTCAGGAAAACCGCTTCGGCTTCGAACCCGAAATCACGGCCAAGGTCGCGCGGATGAAATGCCGCATCTACGAAGTGGGCATTTCCTATTCCGGCCGGACGTACGCCGAGGGCAAGAAGATCAACTGGAAGGACGGCGTCCGGGCGATCTGGTGCATCGTGAAGTACAATCTGTTTCGATGAATTACAGTACCGCGACCGTGAGGGAGCGGACTCGGATATGGGGAGCCACGCCAAACGCCTCAGTGTAGCAAAATGGCGATGAACTCAACGGTGTCGCCATAGAAGACGCCATCGCGCGACTGGCCGTGAAGAACGGCGATGTGCTGCAAAAAAGTCGGAGGGATTTTGTGACGTTGTTGCCATGATGTAGCACCGATTTGCAATCGGTGTAGCGTCGCGCCCTTGGGTGCCGCATCGGCCTTCTTTGCCGATCTGTAGGGTGGGTTCTCTGAGCCCACCATGATGGTCGCGGCATGGATTCGGTGGGTCGAAACGACCCACCCGACGCGACTTTGATCCTCATTTACGGGATTACAAATCGTCGTAGGGCAGTTGGCCCCAACGGTCTGATCATTGTGGAGTGCTACTGGAGGTCGTCGCATGGCTCAATTCAACATTAGATTGTCCGACAGAGTGCTGCGGCCCGACACCCTCACATCAATCCGTGCCTTTGCTGAGCGCACCGAATGGGAAGGGCTCCCATCCTCAACCCATTTGCATGCAGGAGTAATCAGCGTTGTGCTGCGTCCGCCCGATATTGATACTTCTATGGCAGAAGAAGGGCTACTTCTCTTGGCGACTCAACGGATAGTTCTCTACCTTGACTCGATCGATAGGTCGAAGAACATCGATGTCCCGCTCTGGCTATCTTGGGTCGAGAGGATCGACGATCTTATCGCCACTTATCAGCTTGAGGACTATGATGCAACTCAGTTGTACAAGGACAAAATGCAGCTTTCCATCGAGCTAATGACCAAGGCGACAGACATAATTCACACAGACAAATGTACATCAGAAGTGCTTTACGCCAGTGCCAATGAACTTGGCGAATCCGCCGAGATTCAAACGAGGAACACGTCCGACGAGCGTATCAAATCCGCGTTGGCGATCGCCGAATTGGCAAAGCAACATTCGTTCGATGAGAACAGCAAACCACCGGCATTGTCATTGTGGGCCAAGATAGTTTCTGGGCTGCTGGGCAAATGAAACAAGGCATGTAGGGCAGGTGCTGACACCTTCCTTTACTATCGGCGGGATAAAACTGTCGGAGTCCAGTTTCGTGCTGATGGCGTCCGCTAACGGGCGGGTAGTCGGGCTGCTTTCGGGTGACTTGGGCAAGCCCACTCGTCCTGCCTTCGTTGGTCTTGCATTCCTCCGCCCCTTCCGGGCCCTGCACGACTCGTCGCATCCGCTCCTCCCCCGCCACACCCTGCACGACGTAACCGATGCGCCGCAGCAGAGCATCGCCGTGGAAATGCACTACGGATATCGCGCGGTGGCGTTCATCGACGATGCCGGACGCTATGTGTGGTACTGGTGCGGATCACATGCCGCCTATGACACGCGGTTCCAGGCAGGTCGTTAGGACCAGGGGTTGGCGGGCGCTTCGGTGTGACCATTGGCGTGATCCTGAGCGGCTTTCAAATACTGCGTCCGCAAAGTCACTCGCTGAAAATCCGACGGAATGCCGGCCGCGCATGACTCGAGATGCGTCAACGCAGCGCGGAACTCCGACTCACCCTTGATTTCAAATCCCTGGTCAGTGGTGCGATCAATCCAAACAACAATCCGTTGGCCAAGCTTGATGAGGGACTCTTCAAGCTCCAAGATGCCTTTCTGTAATTCACTGTCAAAATCATCGGGCGATTCAGAAACCGCGCTGTGCCACGCATCCATAAAGCGGAAGTACTGACTGAAATTGTGCAACCCGTTCGCAACTACATCTTCTACTTCAAAGACGTTCATGGCTTCGAAATGATGCGACATCACGTCGTCGGCAGTGGCCAACGCACGTTGGTAGTGTTCAATAAAATCAGCCGCATGAGTTCCCAAAGTCATTTTTCAGCCCATGGCAAAGGTCGCAAGTCACATGCGCAATGTCATCGGAGAACCACATCGCTCCGCATTATGCATTATGGCGTTCGCGGGTCCGCATGTCAACCGCTAAGCGGCCCAATCGCCGCGTAAACTCCTATAATATAAGGAGTTACAGAACTGAGCGTAGAATTGGTGGCAAAGCGAATTCCGCACCGAACGGCAATCGTTCCGTCATCGACAAATGGTCATGCGTAGTTACTTCCGCTCTTCCATCCCCGGTACCGGCCGATAGTCCGGACCGACGTACCGGCTAAGGGGGCGATAGATGCGGTTGTTCTTCATCTGCTCGATGAAATGCGCGCACCAGCCGGTCACGCGGGCGCAGACGAAAAGCGGCGTATAGAGATCCGTCGGCAGGCCGAGCAGGTAATAGGTCAGCCCGCAGGGAAAATCCACATTCGGATAAATCGGCTTCGCCTTGCTCACGATCGGATTCTTGATCGCGTCATACACCGCCACCAGGTCCTGCCGACCCTTCAGGTCCGCCAGCTTCCGCATCTCCCGTTCCAGAATATGCGCGCGATGATCGCCATTCTTATATACGCGGTGCCCGAAGCCCATCACCTTCTCTTTGCGCGCCAGCGCGTCGTTGACCCACTTACTCGCCTCTTCGGCGGACTTGAACCGCGCGATCAGCTCCATCGCCGCTTCGTTCGCCCCGCCGTGCAGCGGACCCTTCAGTGCGCCGATGGCCCCGACAACGCTGGACACCATGTCCGAGCCGGTCGATCCGATCACCCGGCACGCGAACGTGCTCGCGTTGAAATCGTGCTCGGCATAGAGCGTCATGGTCAGATCGAGCAGGCGCGCCGACAGGGCATCGGGGTCCTGGCCGTGGCACATGTACAGCAGGCTCGCCGCGTGGGTCATGCCCGCCTTCGCCGCAACTGGCTGCTTACCCTGCAAAAACCGAAACCGCGCGGCCACCACGTCCGCCGTCACCGCCATCAGCCATACCGATCGGCGGCGAAGTGACTCCAGATCGTCACCCTGGATCGGTTCGAAATGACCGGCCATCGACACGCCGCTGCGCAGCACGTCCATCATCTTCACGCTGGCCGGCATCTCACGGATGGCTTCGACCACCGGGCGCGGCAGGCCGTGAAAGCGCTGCAGCATCGCGCGCAGGTCGGCAAGTTCCGATCGCGTCGGCAACTTTCCGTAAAGCAGCAGGTACGCGATCTCCTCAAAGACCACGGTCTCGGCAAGTTCCGCAATCTTGTACCCGCGATAAAGCAGTTCCCCCTGCTCCACGCAGCAGATTTCGGTATCCCCGGCGATGACCCCTTCGAGTCCCGGCTTCGCGATGATTGTCTGTTCCGCTTCGTCAGCCATCATGTATCCTTGAGGTTATCCGCCACCTGCCGTCGCATCGGTAAGTGGCCGCATCACTTCGTGCCCACGTGCCTTCATGCTTATTTCCGGGGATCGTATTCGATCAACTCGTAAAGCTCTTTTCGCGTCTGCATCCGATCCACCAGCGATCGCTGCGACCGATCCTTTTTCAGCGTCCGCAGCGCTTCGCCCACCGCGTGCATCGCCACGCGCTGCAGCGTGACCGGGAAGATTACAAGATCATACCCCATGGCGCCAAATTCATCGGCGGTGAGCATCGGCGTCTTGCCGAACTCCGTCATATTCGCAAGCAAAATGGTGTCGACATCGCGCGCGAAACGGGCGAATTCCTCGGCGTTTTCCAAAGCTTCGGGGAAAATGCCGTCCGCCCCGGCCTTCAGGTAAAGCTGCGCGCGGCGCACGGCTTCGTCATAGCCCAGCACTCCGCGTGCGTCGGTCCGGGCGATAATCAAGAAATCCTTGCTGGTTTTCGCGGCGGCGGCTGCCGCTATTTTTTCGCACATCTCTTCGACGGGCACGAGTCGCTTGCCATCAAGATGTCCACACCTCTTGGGAAATTCCTGATCCTCCAGGTGAATGCCGCTCACCCCGACCGCTTCCAGTTCCCGCACCGTGCGCGCCGCGTTGTCCGGTCCGCCGTATCCCGTGTCCGCGTCGGCAATGATCGGCAGCGCGGTGGATCGCGCGATGTTTGCGGCGTGGTCGCGCCCTTCACTGAGTGTCATCAGTCCGACATCCGGCACACCGCCCACTGAATTGGCCAGCACCGCGCCGGAAAGATACATCGCGTCAAACCCCGCGCGCTCAATCATCCGCGCGGACAGCGCGTTGAACGCTCCCGGCAGCATGACCGGTCCCTTGGCCATCAGTTCCCGCAGTGTCG
>CAZKIN010000305.1:0-4610 GCA_964552515.1 uncultured Phycisphaeraceae bacterium | reverse complement strand
CTGGCGCGAAGTCAAGCGATCGATGTCGGAAAATCGTAAGTCCTTGCCGCAGCTTGAGTTAGGAATATGTTTAATCCTCGGGGCGTGCGCCCCATGGCGCGGGAGCAGCGCGGCCCTTCGACATGGCGCGGACGCCAGTCCGCGAGTGTGACAATTCGGGGCTTCCTTCTACACTTGCAGCAGCGGTGCGGCTAAGAATGCCGCATTCCTGCTGCACGGGTCGGATTGGCCAAGCGGGGCGGGAAGGATGCGGACGAATGCGATACGGACGAAACGAAGGAGAATCTCATGGACGCGATTTTTGCACGAAGCATGATGTTGTGCGTATTGGTGCTGGGCATGGGTGGTGGGGGGGCAGTGTTGGCACAGGAACCACGGCCCGCGAAAGCGCCGGAGTCCAAATCCTCCAAAGACATCATCCAGAAGAAAAAGGTGGAGACGGACAAGGAGCAGGTGCGGCCTACCGCGCGAGCGACAACGGCGGCACCGCGCCAGAAGGTGATCGTGCCGCGCAAGCAGGTGCGCCGGCACATTCGCCTGTCCCTGCCCACGGATGAACGCAACGAAATTGACTATCACGGCCTGATGACGCGGAGCACGCGAAACTTCGGCTTCTCGCTGGACTATTTCGATGCCGATCGTCGCCGCGAGATCGAAGTGACCATCGCCAGTTTCCGCGAGAACCGTCGCGACGAGGGTTACAATCACTGGATGCGGTTCGTGTCCAGCCTTGATTCGTTCGACAAGCCGGTCGACCTGGAGCCGGTGCTTTATTATGTGCTGCGCGAGGGGTGCCTGCGGCAGGACACCAACGTGCTGTTCTATGCGGAGCGGCTGGAACGATTCCGCGTGGACCTCGAAAACATCGAAGAATACTGGGACGATTTGTACCGTCTGCATCAACAGTGCGACGCGCCGGGCGGCGGTTGCCTGGAACCGGTGGAGCGGCGGATCGATGAAGAGCTGGAAGTACTCCGACAGGAACGGGATCTGGCCCAGGCGAAGGTGAATGTCGCGCAGCGCGGATTGGAACGTGCGCAGATCACGAGCTCAGGTGAAGTGTCGCGGTCGGCGGATTACTTTTATGTCGTGGCGCAGGAACTCGCGCGGCGGACGGAGTATGTGCTGTATGCGGATTGACGAATTGCCACCCAGTTCTTGATGAATGCAGAATGTCGACTGGTTGACGAAGCTGGCCGGCCGGTTTAGCTTTGGGGTATCGGCATTCGGGCACACGCTGGCGCGGGGCGCTCGATTTCCGATGGCACTGCTCGTCATGGCCGTCACTGTCGACAAATTATCCGCACTGGTCGAGTATCTGGACAGCCTCACTGCGCGGGCATCGCTGGATGCCTTGCAGCGCCGGCTGGAAGCGCTTCCCATCACCACGGAAGACGTGGCCGACTACGTGCAATTCAATGCGCAGAGTTACCGCCGAAACCTGGTGTGCGGCGGTCCGTGGTATCACTTACTGGTCATTTGCTGGCGCAGCGGACAGCGCAGCCCCATTCACAACCATGCGGAATCAACCTGCGGGCTGAAAGTTCTCTCCGGCGTCGCCACCGAGACCAAGTTTGAGATGACGCCCTGCGGGCTGGTCAAGGCAGTTTCCTCGTGCGATGCGGTGCAGGGCCATATCTGCGCCTCGCAGGATGCCGATATCCATCAGGTGTCCAACTTGCAGGCCGAAGGGACGAATCTGATCACGCTGCACATTTATTCTCCGCCCCTGCTGCGGATGAAAACCTATTCCCTCACCGACCGGGTCGTCGGGGAATACGTGCCGGAGATTTTTCAACACTGCTTCGGCAGCGGCATCTAAGGCGCAAAAAAGTGCATGGCTGATTTGGTGACCAAATCATCGCTCGCCGCCGAAAGCAAGCCGCCGCTGGCATTGGCTCACGGGCTAAGCTCCGACGCATTCCTGTCACTGGGTTCGATGGAAGGCATGTTCGACGCGGTGGTGCGACCGAAAACGGTCGTCGTCACGCCGCATTGGACGCGCCTCGCGCCGGGATACGCCTTGTCGGTCGGCATCGCGGCGCTCGCCTATCTGCTGCATGAATTGCCGGTGGCGCCATTTTCAGTCGTCGGGCAGTCCGGGGTCCGCCATCCCATCAGTCCGCCGATCATCGCCATTCTGATCGGTTTGGCGGTTCGAAATCTGCTTACCCTGCCGGAGAGTGTGAAGGCGGGGTGCAAGAGCGCCATCAAGAACTATATACCCATCGCCATCGTGCTCACTGGCGGCGGACTGAACCTGGCGGTGGTATCCACCGTGGGGTTCAAGGCCTTTGTCATCATCGCGACCTGCATCACGTTCGCCCTGATCAGCGGCTATTACCTCAGCCGCGCTTGCGGACTGAACGCCAAGACGGCGCTGCTCATCGGAGCGGGCACGGCCATCTGCGGGAACAGCGCCATTGTCGCCACCGCGCCGCTGATCGACGCCGAGGATGATGACATCGTCCTGTCCATCGGCACGGTGAATCTGTTCGGCCTGCTGGCGATGCTGGTCTGGCCGGTGGTGGGGTCGTGGCTGGCGCTCTCGGCGGACAGTTTCGCCTTGTGGGCGGGGACGTCAATTCATGCCGTGCCGCAGGTGGTGGCCGCGGGGTTTGCCTACAGCGCGGAGTCCGGAACGCTCGCCACGCTGGTGAAGCTGGTGCGCGTGGTGTGCCTGGCGCCGATGGTTTTCTTTCTGGCGATTTATCATGCGCGCCGGCACGCGGGCGACCAGGGCGATTCGTCCATTTCCATTCGCTACGCGCGGCTGGTTCCGTGGTTTGTGTGGGGGTTTGTGATTCTCAGCCTGGCGCATACGTTTGGGTTGCTGCCGGCGCTGACGTTTCGGCCGATTGTTCCGTGGCCGGGCATGGGCGATCAGACGGCCACGATCGAGCTGAGCGCGCTATGCACGTTGCTTGCCAATCTGCTGCTGACCATGGACATGGCGGCGATCGGGCTGGAAGTGAACATCCGGCACCTCGCGGCGGTGGGCGGCAAGGCCGTGACGGCGGGGCTGCTATCGACGCTGGCGCTGGGAGCGGCGAGTTTGCTGTTGATATTGCTGTTTGTTTGATGGGGAAGCGGAGAGTTACAAATTACGATTCGAGCTGACGGGCGTTGCGTTTGCGAACAGCATCTAGGAAACGCAAGTAGGCGAGGCGAAGTGCACACGCCGGGCAATACTTGTCACGCCCGGCGGAAGGGTTCTCGATCTGCCGGACCATACGCAGTTGGGTATAGTCCAAGCGCGACCTTCCCGGCAGGCCGAAGAAATCCCCACGGATTAAACCGATCTCGAGCGCGCAGATAAGGCAAAGTGTAACTCTGATCTCATCGTAGAGTTCATACACGGCATAGGTGTGTTTGTTTTGTCGAAGATGTTCAAGCTCGTCCGGCACGGCCCCACATTCGGCACACGGTGCGACCTCGCGCACCTCGAGAGGGCCACAGCAAATGGGACAGGCGGTTTCCTGCATAAGATAGCGTTTCAAAGGTGAGGGCAAAGAGCGGGCTTTGAGAACCCTTTGTTTGATATTCGTCGGATCGTTGAAGAATGTCCAATCGGAGAGCCGCTCACAATTTGCGTGCCACTGCCGTGTCGGCTTGCAGAGCAGTGGCACACGGACACCGTCATTTCCACGTCGCCGTTGACCGTGGCCACTGTTAATCAGTAGTGGAGCCCGATATTACGGTTAACCTGGATAACGCAGGAACAAATATGGTGAAAAGAAAGACGCCCCACCATTCCATACCATCGGTGAAATAATCTGCTACCTCGTCGAGCTGAGGATTGGTCCAATCGAGAATCTCGTGTTCGAAACTTGGCGGGTTTACGAACTCATGGATCACGTCGAATAGTTCTTGAACTTCAGTTGGACTCGCGCTCAAACTATAAGGCGGTTTTGAGAACGCATAAGCAAACTGCCCTCCGCAGCCGACTTCGACACACTGGCCACTGCCGTGTGATAGTTGCTTCCCTTCCAAATCTCGGAGACGAGGATCTTTCAGCGTTTGCCCGTCCTTCATTGTATAGTGTCCGAGCTTTAACAAGGATTTGGTTTCGGTGTCATACCAGTCTCCAAGGAAGAGAGCATCGTCGATGCGTCGACAACCGAGGATTCTGAGTTTGTCCTTGTCGGCCCCCGGAATTGCGGCACAGATGGCCGCTAGAGCAGTCTCTTGGTCGCCTTGGGTAACTTCGAAGCTCGCAAACTTCAGCGCCCCTCCAATCTGACTGAAGCGATGAAATACTGAAGGAAGTTCAATGGAACGCATCGCGACTCCAATTGATAGAGTTTCATGTACTGACCGGTCAAATGCGGATTCTATGTCTGCTTCGTAAATCGGATGGAGTGAGTGCGGAGAACTCACGCCCCAACAATGCAAGCACTCACCCAACGATTATTCCGTCGCTTCGTCAGAAGCGGAGGCATCTGCCCCGCCCGCATCCTCACTGCCTTCTGTCGCATTCCCTGCTTCGTCGTCCTTGCCGTTCTCCTCCTCCGGCACCAGCCGTGCGACAGCGACGACCTTGTCACCTTCATCTAGTTTGATGAGGCGGACGCCCTGGGTGGCGCGGCCGATCTCGCGGACGGCGGAGA
>CAZKIN010000304.1:0-4612 GCA_964552515.1 uncultured Phycisphaeraceae bacterium | reverse complement strand
CCAGCCCGCCGCCCACACCCGCAACACACCCTGCGAAAAACATGGTGGCGACCGTCAAGACCACACGACCTGCATGGAACAAGTGATTTCGCATACCGTCCTTCTCTCAAAAAGTTACATCCCGAAAATTGCCGCCTCGTGGCGCAATTCCGGCGTTGTTTGGTTACCCATATGTATCCGTATATCGGCCTGTCGCGTTTCTGAAAGAATTGTCGTCCGACCGGCGGGATACCCGCATCACGCCTTGGCGGCGCAGGGTGGCAAGGGGGCTAATCCCGGTCGCGGTTGGGGAACTGATAGAGCACTTTCCGGACGCCCGCCCGGATGCGTTGTCGCCGGGCATCCGGCGGCGTGGAATGGTCGACCCGTACCAAGGCCGTTCCCACCCAGATAATTCGCCGGGTTTGCGGCTCCAGAATATCAATCGCCAAGGCGCCCTCTTCAACATGTTCAATACCTGGCCGCGGCTGCGGAACCTGCATGCCAACCCGATAACTCAGCCACAGGTCGGCGCTGCCTGGCTCGGTTTGGATATACCCTTTGCTTTGCATCCGCCGTGCGATGGTCTCATGCATGATCGAATCAAAGCTGGGGTTGGGCGTGGCCGGCGCTTCGCCCTCTACGCGCGGCGCCCACGCGAACGTACGGCCGGTACCGTACAGGTTAATGGCCTCACCCCAATAGGAGGTGACGCGCAGGATGGAGGTGCTCGCACACCCCGTGCCCAGGAAGAGGCCGCCGACCAATACCAGGCAATAACCGATTCGCCGCATGTGTATCTCCCTTTCCAGTTCGCGCCCAATCATAATCGAATGCCCGGCATTTCCGCCACTGTCCCCGCAATGCGCACGATTCGCCGCAAATAATTCATCGTCAGGGTGTCAAAGCGCAGGCACGGCGGTCTATTTACCAGTGAAGCACGTGCAAGCGGTTGAAACGAAAACAAATGAAATAGAAACGAGGAGCCTGATGAGGGTTGCTCAACGAACGAAAGGAAACAGTCATGAACGCGAATATGAAGAAATGGATGACGGCGGTTGCGGTGGTGGTTGCGGCGGTGGTGATGATGAGCGGTGGCAATGCGGAAGCGAAGAAGGACACGCCGATCCCGAATCCCCCGTGTGCCAACTGTGCCCAGATCATGCGGAACGGCACGATCGTATGCAAGTTGGTGTCCTGCCAGGACGGCTGCCAGTATGTGTGCACCGACGAAGGCATGCCTTACGAGGATTGATTCATCGATTACGAATCGCAAGAAGGGGAAACCCTCGGCGCAGGCCCGGTGAGCAAATGCTCTCCGGGCTTGCGAGTTTTTTGGGATGGCGGGTGCCGTGGACCTGCTACTTTCCCGCGAAGCTGCTACAATGCCGGGTAGTTTCCAGCGGTGCGGCCCGGCGGCGCACTCCAACGCTACGTGGATTAGGATTGGGAAAAACAAAATGTTCGGAGCACTCGGAGACATGGCCGGTCTGCTGAAGACCGCACGGGATTTGCAGGGCAACATGCAGCGCATGAACGAGCAGCTTGCCGCCAAACGCTTTGAGGGAGACTCCGGCGGCGGAATGGTTCGGGTCGTCGTGGACGGAAAATCCACCATCCTGGACGTCAAGATAGAACCGCAGGCGGCCCAGGATGTTGAACTTCTCGAAGACCTGGTCAAGTCAGCGGTCACCGCCGCACTCACCAAGGCGCAGGAAGCCATGAAAGAAGAGATGGCCGCCCTCACCGGAGGCTTGAACATTCCGGGTTTGCAGGGTTTACTGGGCAAATAGCGGTGCTCGGTTGGGCGGAATTCGCAGGAAAGACCGGGCGGGGGAGAGGCTGCGTCAGGAAAGGTGACGACATCATGTCAGGAAGTATCCCGGCGCGGGCCTATCGGTGGACCGACTTGGAAAAAGACACCCCGATGGCACTGCTCGAACGGCGGCGTGTCATCGGCGCACAGGCTATGATATCGCATGTCACGCTGCACAAAGGTTGCTCAGTTCCCACGCATGCCCATGAAAACGAACAGTTTGCCTGCATCCTGAGCGGGCGGTTGCTTTTTGGCCTGGGCAAGGAAGGCAGTGCGAACCACCGCGAGCTTAGTGTCGGTGCGGGCGAAATCATGCACCTTCCGTCAAATGTGCCACACTCCGCCCTGGCGCTGGAAGAGACGGTGGTGTTGGATGTTTTTTCACCGCCCAGCGCCACCACGGGGATCGATCGTAAGTAGCGCTGCATCCCGAAAAGACGAAAGACCATGGCATCCAGTTCGTTGGAATCCCTGACTCGCCTGAAGGAAGCACTGCAGGATCTTCCCGGCATCGGTCCGCGCAGCGCCGAACGACTGGCCTTTCACATCCTGCGGGAACCGCGTGACTACGCCGCACGCCTCGCCGAAGCCGTGCTCAACGTCAAGGATCGGGTAATTCACTGTGCGCAGTGCTTCAACCTGACTGAGACTTCCCCTTGCGGAATCTGCGCCGATCCGCGCCGCGACTCCGGTGAAGTGTGGGTCGTTGAACAACCCAAGGACCTGATGGCCCTGGAAGCCGTCGGCATGATCCGCGGGGTTTATCACGTCCTCATGGGTGTCATCGCCCCACTGGAAGGGGTCGAGCCGGAGCACCTGACCATCGACGCCCTTCTCCGCCGCGTCCGCGCGGGCGGGATCCGTGAAGTCGTCCTCGCTCTCAACCCGACGTTGGAAGGTGACGGCACTGCATTGCACTTGCAAAGCCTGCTCGCGGACACCGGTGTAAAGATCACCCGCCCGGCGCGGGGGCTCGCCGTCGGTTCCCAACTGGAATACGCCAGCGCCGGCATGCTGGAGTCGGCCATTCGCGGGCGCACGTCACTTTGATGCGGCTTTCCCGCTCCGCAGCCCTTGGAATGCGTCGCACGCTGCCTCGCCGCAGTCCACTTTTTCAGGCTATCGCGCGACGTTTCCGCCCGGGTATGTTATACTCATTGGCTGGTCGAGAAGGCTTACTGCCTTCGACAGTAGGGGAAAATGTCGCAGTTTCTTTCACAATCTCTCTCGCAGCAGCTTCGGATGGAGCAGCGTCTCACGCCGCAGCTCATCCAGTCGATGGCCATTTTGCAAAAACCGGTCGCCGACTTGGAACAATTCATCGACGACGCCCTCAAGAGTAACGCCGCCCTCGAAGTCGCCGAGTCCGAGGCACCCCCATCGGACGACGCTTCCGCTGCCGTAGAATCCCGCAGCGAACG
This sequence comes from uncultured Phycisphaeraceae bacterium, assembly GCA_964552515.1. Lineage (GTDB taxonomy): Bacteria > Planctomycetota > Phycisphaerae > UBA1845 > UBA1845 > JACQXM01. Next base: position 1,396 of record CAZKIN010000304.1, on the reverse strand, counting down.
CGACCGCGCCCACGACCACGACGGCGACAGTTTCGCCCGGCTTAACCGTTTCGCCCGCGACAACGATCTGGATACGCCTGACTATGCACCTGCGCATTCCCGCCGATCCGGCGGCGACGGTGAGCACGACGCCAAAATGGGCGCGATGGCCAACACCGCCGGACGCGACATCAGCCTGCACGAACATCTGCTCAACCAATGGGGCCTGCTCGACCTGCCGCCTGAAGTTCGCCGGGCCGGAGAGGCCATCATCGATCATTTGGATACGGATGGATACCTGCGGGAATCACTCGACCATGTTTCCGAGAGCGTTCGGCCGCCGTTCCCGGTGGAGACGTTGCAGGCCGCGCTGCGCGAAGTGCAAAAACTCGAACCCACCGGCGTCGGCGCGCGCGATGTCGTGGAGTGCCTCCTCCTCCAGCTCGACAACCTCCCCGGCGACAACCAGGTCGAGCGCGTTCTCATTTCGCGACACCTTGATGACATCGCCCACAATCGCCTGCCCGCCGTCCAGCGCGCGACTGGTTTTTCGATGGGCGAAATCCAGGAAGCGGTGAAGGCCATGCGCGCCCGCCTCACCCTGCACCCCGGCCACCTCATCGGCAGCCACAGCGAGCCACCGATCCGTCCGGATGTCATCGTCTCCTATGCCGACACCGGCGACGGCCTTACCGTCCGCCTCGCCCGCGGCAATCTGCCGGAACTGCGCATCCGCGACGAAGTGCTCAAACTTTCGCGCACCCGCGACGAAGACAAGGAAACGCGCGAATTCGCCCGCAAGCATGTGGACGCCGCCGCCGCCATCATCGACGCCGTCGCCTTCCGCCAGAGCCGACTGATGGAAGTCAGCAAATCGATCGTTGAACGGCAGCGCGATTTCTTCGACCTCGGTCCGTCCGCGCTCAAGGTCTTTCGCATGAGCGATCTGGCCGAACAACTCAAGTGCGATCCTTCCACCATCAGCCGCGCCGTGGCGGACAAGTACATGCAGACCCCGCGCGGCATTTTCCCGCTGCGTTATTTCTTCACCGGCGGCATGGAAACCAGCGATGGCGAAAGCGTCGGCTGGGATCGGGTCAAGGACCGCGTGAAGGGATTGGTCGAAGCCGAGGATAAACGCAACCCGCTCAACGACGATCAAATAGCCGAATTGCTGATCAAGGAAGGCATGGAAATCTCCCGCCGCACCGTCGCCAAGTACCGCGCACAACTGGAAATTCCCTCGGCGCGGCAACGGAAGGAGTTTTGAACATGTCTTCCCCCGCTGGGCCGAGGAGCAGCACTACCCCCGCTTGAATACCATGCTCCGCATCGGCACATTCAACTTCGACACACCCTTTGTACAGGCCGCCCTCTCCGGCTACAGCGACCTGCCCATGCGCCGCCTCGCCCGCCG
>CAZKIN010000303.1:2901-4614 GCA_964552515.1 uncultured Phycisphaeraceae bacterium | reverse complement strand
CACCAGTTGCAAGCGATCGCAATGGCCACGACATGAACTCGCAAGACTTTTCTTGATTTTTGGCGGGAAATATGCTAATTGAAGTGGACATTACCGGTCGTGTCGATTGGTGATGAGGGGAAAGTCATGTCGGTCGATATGACTTGTTGCCGCGGTGGGTGGTGCTTCACGGAGCGTCGGTTCTTCTACGAGCGTGATGCCGTTTAGAATTTCGCATTCGATCGGGGACCACATTTCTGAAATTGGGGGCGATGTCGTGACGAGGAGAAGGTGTATGAAGGCGCTTGGTCGAGGTGGGCTGTCGGTCCTGCTTATTTCGCTGCTGGCCGGCTGTCCCGGCGTGGTGGCACCGCCACCGGATGGCGACACCAATACCATTGATGATGCGAAGGTGCTGGCCGAAGTGCTGAAGTGGAACCGCATTGCGATCGACGCGAGCGGTTTTGATCATATTCTGCTGGCGGATACTGGTTCGTCCAGTGCGCCGGGTCCGGTACTTTCGGCGCGGGCTATGGCGATTACACATATTGCGATGGCGGATGTCGTGGCGGCGGCTTCGGGAGAGTTTCTGACCTATTCGCGCACGCTAGCCGGGCGCGGCGGCGCAGCGGTTGAGGCGGCGATTGCCCAAGCCGCACATGACACATTGGTGGCACTGTATCCGTTGCAGACGGCGTCGTTTGATGCGGCGCTGGCGGAGTCACTGGATGCGGTTGAAGACGGTGATGCGAAGACGGCGGGCATTGCGTTCGGTGCGGAGTCGGCCGATTTGATTCTGGCGGCGCGCGAGGCGGACGGGTCCGACGTTCCATTTGACTATTCAATAGGGAATTTGCCGGGTGAATGGCGACCTGATCCGATCAATCCGGATCAGCAGCCGCTGGGTGAAGAGTATTTCCAGATCAAGCCGTTCGCGATGAACAGCGTGACGCAATTTCGTGCGCCGGCACCACCAGCGATGGATACGGAAGAGTATGCCGTAGCGTTTGACGAAGCCAAGCGGCTGGGTGGCGATGGGATCATCACGCCGACCGAACGGACCGAAGATCAAACAACCGCCGGTATTTACTGGGCTTATGACGGCACGCCGACGTTGTGTGCTCCGCCGCGCTTGTACAACCAGATTACAACGACATTGGCGGATCAGCGGAATGTGGGCGGTGTGGAGACGGCACGACTGCTGGCGCTGGTCAACGTGAGCATGGCCGACGCGGGCATTGCCTGCTGGGAATCGAAATATCACTACAACTTGTGGCGTCCGGTGACGGGCATTCGGGAAGCGGATACGGACGGCAACGACGCAACGGAGCCGGACCCGACTTATGTGCCGCTGTGTGCACCGGCCAGCAACTTGACGGCTCCGAATTTCACGCCGCCGTTCCCTGCATATCCGTCGGGACATGCGACCTTTGGCGGAGCTCTTTTTGAGACGCTGCGCAACTTCTTCGGGACGGACGAAGTGGAATTCACCTTCGTTTCGGATGAATTCAACGGCGAAACCGTGGACAACGAAGGCAATGTCCGGCCGCTGGTTGAGCGGACTTTCTCGTCGCTGTCGGAGGCGGAAGAGGAAAACGGGCAGAGCCGCATTTACCTGGGAATTCACTGGTCGTATGACAAAACGGCCGGCATCGAAATGGGCAATAACATTGCCGATCACGTGATGTCGAACGCGTTCCTGCCGACGGCGGAGTAGTTGAGTATCGATTGCCG
>CAZKIN010000303.1:0-2801 GCA_964552515.1 uncultured Phycisphaeraceae bacterium | reverse complement strand
GCCAGTGCGGCGAGGGCGCGGGTTCGCGCGGCGGCGTGATCGACGATGGGGGCGGGGTAGTGTCTTCCTATTGTCACTTTCGCGTGGGAAAGGACACTTGGCGCGGCGGTCCAGGGCTGATGAATGCAATCGTTCGGTAGTCCAGCGATTTCGGGAATCCACTTACGCACATAGTGACCCTGCGGGTCGAACTTTTCCCCCTGCAGCACCGGGTTGAAGATGCGGAAGAAGGGAGCGGCGTCCGCGCCGCAACCGGCCGTCCATTGCCAGCCGAGCGTGTTGTTGGCGAGATCGGCGTCGACCAGCGTATCCCAGAACCACTTCGCGCCATCCTGCCAGGAGATGAGCAGGTCCTTCACGAGGAACGAGGCGACGATCATGCGCACGCGGTTATGCATCCAACCGGTGGCCCAAAGCTCGCGCATGCCGGCATCGACGATGGGGTAACCGGTGTTGCCACGTTCCCATGCGCGGAGCGCGGCCGGGTCGGCGCTCCAGGGGAAGGATTCATATTCCGGACGGAGCGGGCGATCGGCGGTGTGGGGGAAGTGATAGAGCAAATGGTGGGCGAACTCGCGCCAGCCGATTTCGCGGAGAAACGTGGCGGACGCGTCGCCCCAGCGGCCGGCGTGTGCGGATGTCGCGCTCGATTTGCCGGGATTCACCGTGCGGACCGCGTGCCAGATCTGGCGCGGGCTGATCTCACCAAAGTGCAGGTGCGCGGAGAGGCGGGAAGTTCCGGGTGACGCGGGGATGTCACGCGCGTCGGAATAGTCGCCAAGGGCGGAATTCAGGAATGCGTCGAGCTGCTTTTGTGCGCCGGATTCTCCGGGTGTCCAGGCGGCGCGCAGGCCGGTGGTCCAATTGATGACGGGTTCGAGTGCGAGGTCGGAAAGATCCAGGGAGCAGGGCCACTCGGGCGGTGAAACGATCGAGTCCGGCGCGGGCAGCGGTGGGGCGGGTTCGCCGCGCGCGAGGCACGATTTCCAGAAGGGAGTGAAGACCTGAAACGGTTTGGCGGAGTTGTTGGCGATATCCCATGGTTCGTGGAGCAGGGAGGCGTTGAACGACTCGACGTGAAGTCCCTCGGTACGCAGAGCTGACTTGATGATGGCATCGCGCGCGACGAGCGACGGCGCGTAGCTGCGGTTCCACAGGATGCGGTCCACATTTCCCTGGCGGATCATGGCCGAGAGTGTGGGCAGGACCGGTCCCTTGCGAAGGATGAGTTGGGAGCCCAATTGGTTCAGCGATTTGTTAAGCTGCATCAGCGATTGGTGCAGCCACCAGCGGCTCGCGGCACCCGGCGGCCAGGGATGTTCGTCCTGCGGCGACCAGATGAAAACCGGAATAACCGGATTTCCCCCGGCGCAGGCGGCGCGCAATGCGGGGTTATCGGCGAGGCGCAGGTCGGAGCGAAGCCAAAGCAGGGTGGCGGGCATTGCGGGTCATTATACGCAACAGACGCATCGACGGCAGGTTGAAGCGCGGAGCGGGATTATTTGCGTCCGCGCTGTGTTCCCGGCCATGTGATGGTCACGGAGACGCGGGCTGCTTGTCGTTGGTTTGCGCAGGCGGCGGGGTCGGCGCAGGATCAGCCGGCTTGGCGGCGGCGTCGTCGGTGGGTGGCGCGGCCGAGCCTTCACCTTCGTGCATCGCTTCGTGCGCCTTTTCCTGCAATTGTTTTTGTTCGGCCTCGAGGCGTCGGTACTCGTCGAGGTCGAAAATGAGGACGCCCGGAGGGGCCTTGAACTCGAAGCGCGTCGTCGCCAGGGAAACGTTGGTACGGACGTTGGTGACTTTCATCACAATTTTTGATTTGCCATCGTTGGTCAGCATTTCGCAGGATCGGACGACGCCGTCCTGTTTGCCAATCTTGTAAATAACATTCTCATCGAGGATGGCCTTATCCTGTTTGCGCGCGGTGCCGTTGATGGTGTAAACGGCGACGCCATCCATGGTCTCTTCGGCGCCGAGCGTAAGATCGTACATGCGGTTCAGTTTGGCGAAGAAGGCGGTTCCACCCAGGTTGTCGATGGAGTCGTCCTGTTTCATTTTATGGACCGACTGTTTGCCGAAGGCGTCGGTAAGGTTGTATACAGTTTGACCATCGGCGACAGAGGTCTGGGTGCTGTCAAACTTTCTCGAGCGGCCGTCGGTTTTGATCTCGAGGCCGCTGGTCTTGCCTTCCTGTCGAAGCAGAGACTTGCCGCCTTCACGCTTGAATTCGATCGTATTGGTCACGTCGCTGCGGGTCATTCCATCGGCGAGTTGGACATCGGTCAGGATACGCACGTCGGCCGTGATGCCGACATGGGCGTCGAATTTTCTGGCCAGGTCTTTCTGCACGGATTCCAGTGTCTTGGGGCGGTCGCAACCGGTAATGACGGTCAGCGCGAACGCGGCGGTCAGCGCAAGCATCAGCAGCCCAGGTCGCCGTGCAGAGGTTTGGTTGGTTTTCATGCCAGTTCCGCAAGAATGGTCTTGAGATATTTCCATGATTTTTCCACCGAGCGGACGTACACACGTTCGTCCGGACTGTGGGCCCCCATGATCGACGGGCCCAGTGACACCATATCGACACTTCCGACGCGCTCGCCGATGATGCCGCATTCCAACCCGGCGTGAATGCTGGCAATCATCGGGTCCTGCCGGAACATTCTTTTATACACATCACGGCAGGTCTTTAGCAATGTGGAATCGGGATTGGGCGACCAGCCGGGATAATCATTGGCGGTTTCGGCGGTGGCGCCGGAGAGATTTGCGATGGCGGCGATCTGCGCGACGACTTCCGATAACCG
>CAZKIN010000302.1:0-4621 GCA_964552515.1 uncultured Phycisphaeraceae bacterium | reverse complement strand
AGTCCCTCTGGTTCGACATGAGCGACTGCCTCGGTCTCATCGCCCCGCGCCCGCTTCTCGTCCACTGGGGCGAAAAGGACAACAACGTGCAGGCGCGCTGCGCCGCCTTCAACGAATCTTCGCTGACCGAATACGCCGCCGCCGAAAAGATTTACCAGGCTGCCGGCGCGGCAAAGATGATTGAGAAGGTCATTACTCCCAACCTCGGCCACGAGTTCGACAACGCCGCGGCGATCGAATTCCTGGGCCGCACACTGCCGCCAATGTCCCCCTGAAATGTGCACGTATCGTAGGATACGCTTCAGCGGACCAATACTGCCATGGATGGTGACGGGATCGAGTCACCATGGTATTCTCCGTGAGTCATGCTGGCTCCGACCGTAATATTCATTATCCTGATAATTGCAGGGCTTTGGCTGGGTGAACTGGACAAACGACAAACACTGGTTTTTCTTTCACTGTGGACATCCGGCCTCCTGGTCTGCATGGCTTTTTCCCTGTCGCCCTATATATTCGTGACCATTCAAGCGTTGTTGGATTGTGTCTTGATTCTCATGATTTTCGGCGAAAATATTCGCATCTCCTAGCGCACCGGGTCCGCTATTGCGGACCACCAGCTTGAAACAAGGCACGCTTCAGCGGGCCAATACTGCTGTCCTTTTCCCGCGACTTTCCGATATAAGAAACAGCGTGCGGCCTCTTTGTCCGCGTCCGTTTTGTCTGTAGGGTCCGCTACAGCGGACCAACACCTCTGACATTATGAACAACACCATCGCCATCCTCGGTGCCGGACCCGCCGGACTCGGCGCCGCCTGGCAATTGCAGCTCCAGGGCAAGGCCCGCGCCGTCGTGCTCGAACAGCGCGACGACGTCGGCGGAAATTCCGGCGGCTTTCAGCTCGCGGGCATCCCCGTCGATTACGGCAGCCATCGCCTGCACCCCTCCTGCGACCCGCGCATCATGGCCGACCTGCGGCGACTGCTCGGCGACGACCTGCTCGACCGCCCGCGGCATGGCCGCATCCGCCTGCGCGGCAAGTGGATTCACTTCCCGCTCAAGCCGGTCGACCTGGCGCTCCGCCTGCCCTGGTCCTTCGGCTTCGGCGTCGCGGGCGATGCCCTCACCAAGCCTTTCGCGCGCAATGGACATGTCACCCAAGAGTCATTTGCCACTGTGCTTGAGCGCGGCCTGGGCAAGACCATCTGCCGTGATTTTTACTTTCCCTACGCCGTCAAAATGTGGGGCATGCCCCCCGAAGCGCTATCGGCCATCCAGGCGCAGAAGCGCGTCTCCGCCGGCTCGCTGGGCCGCATGGTCGGCAAGGTGCTCGCCTTAGTCCCGGGTCTGAAGAAGAAAGGCGCAGGACGCTTTTTCTATCCGCGCGGCGGCTTCGGACAGATCAACCGCGTCATCGCGGAAGCCGCCCGGAAGGAAGGGGCCGATTTAAGGCTGGAAACCAGTGTCACCAAAGTAGCACTCGGTACCCCGCACCGCGTGCATGTGCAATCAGCGGCCGGTGCGAGCGTCGTGGAAGCGCGGCACGTCTGGTCCACCATTCCGATTTCGGTCCTCGCGCAGCTTATCGATCCGCCCGCGCCGCCGGAGGTCCTTGCGGCCGCGCGCAACACCAAGTCGCGGGCCATGATTCTCATTTATCTCATTCTCGAAACGCCGCAGTTCACACCGTTCGACGCGCACTATTTCCCCGAGGCGCACATCCGCCTCACCCGCCTGTCCGAGCCGAAAAACTACAGCGACCGCACCGAGCCGCGCGACCGCACCGTGCTGTGCGGCGAACTGCCGTGCAGTCTGCAGGATGACGTCTGGACCGCGACCGACGAGCAGCTTCGTGATGTAATGCGCGACGCCCTGGACAAGAGCGGCCTGCCGGTCACCGCCAAAATTCTGCAGACCGTCGTCAAGCGCCTGCCGCATGCTTATCCGATTTACCCTACCGGTTACGAGCGGCATTTCGAGCTGGTGGACCGCTGGGTCGCGCAGCTCGACGGCATTCTCTCCTTCGGTCGTCAGGGGCTCTTCGCCCATGACAACACCCACCACGCCCTCGCCATGGCCTACGCCGCGGTGGGCTGCCTCAATCCTGACGGCAGCTTCGACCGCACCCGCTGGGCCGCCTGCCGCGAGGAATTCTCCCGCCACGTCGTAGAAGACTGATTCACCCCGGCTTCAGGTTTTCGCCCGCGGATGTGCGTGCGCACACCCGGAATGGAATCTCTACAGCCGCGACACAATCGCCCCCGCGGCAATGGCTTTGTTTTGCTATTTTTTTCGAGTGCGACACATAACAGTCACCAATCGGCGCGGACCGCCGGCGCGGCGTGATAGCGGCTTGCAAGCTGTGGCAGGCATGGCGATACCCTCCGGTGCGTCGGACAACGTTTCCGCCTCATAAACATATACCAAACATTGGTAGAAAAGTCAAGGAGATTTTTTGGAATTGCGTAAGTCATTCCGGGAGAGAAAGTTAGGTAAAGGGCCAACCGGGGTGGCCCATCGCTTCAGCGGTGGGGGAGTCGATTTGCAATTGCCGTCGACGGTTGCCTTGCGCGCCGGTGCCATACTCGTTAACCCTTCCATTCCCAATCCTCACTGTGCCCTCAGTGTCTTTGTGGTGCCCTATCCTTGGCTTCGATTGGCCGCGCTTATCTGTATAGTGACAAGAAATGCTGGTGACGCGAGTTGGTCCGGACCGATGTTTAGAAAGAAGACGTTGCCGGAAATCGGGCGTTAGGCGTGCCTCCCAGCGCAATGTGAAATCCCATGCAAAAGCATTTGATATCTGTTTGCTTGTTCGCAATATTGACCTCCCAGGTGTGCCGCGCCGGTGTGGTGTTTCTCGATCAGCGCGTTTCCGTAAGAGTCGTAGTGTCTTACCCTCCGACCGACAGGGAAATCGTGTGGACGGAACTGAGTGACGGAAATGTCGCCATGTCCGAGGAGACTTTTGGGTTGGTTCGGAAAGTGCGTGTCGAAGCAGCACACCAATCTTTACTGTTTGCCGATGCGGTTCACGGTTCCGGCCAGGTCGCGGGATTTCTAAGCGATGGAAATGCGTACAATACGTTTGAAGCGGAAGCGGGTAGCCAAAACCTCGTTACGTTTGCGGTGGATGCGCCAACACCATTTACCCTAACGGTGAATGGGGAGTTAGAAAGCTTCTCACTGGCGAATTCGTATGCATCCACGCTGGGTTTATTCCTGACACGAATCGAACCCGAGATCGAACCCATTGTCACACAGTATTTCATTCGTGGAATCATCAACCTGGACGAAAAGGGAATCCTTGCTCCAGGACAATACAGATTGCAGGCGAGCATTGCTACGGCGTTGGGCCTCGTCGACGGTCCGGACGCTGGTGAAGGTCACTTCTCATACCAGTTGATTCTGCCCGAACCATCGACTGCTTTACTCTTTCTCATTGCCTTTACCTTTCCATTTGCGAAGCGACATCATTTCGCTGTGAAATGACAGATGTGTGGCAGGGTGGTCCATCGCTTCAGCGGTGGGGCAGTCGATTCCAACTTTCGTCGTTAGTGCCATCCTCGTGCCACCATGATTCTTCGCAGCTTCCTCTTCTTCGCCAACGGCGTTGCGTATTTCAGCCCAGCGGTTGTCGCGAAGCGTCCAAGAACACTTCATGTCTTGATCTTTGTGCCGCACTCCGGGCAGATGCCAGAGAAGTTGCCGGTAAGATCGTAGCAGCAATGAACGCATTTGCCCGCCCGCTTTCGGAGAAAACTCTGTACGTATCTCCGCCCTGAGAAGGCGATTAGTGAAATGGAGATCAGTAACAAACTGGTGATGGCAATCCAGCGTTGGCAAACCACAGTCACTTGCCGACGCCAGCTTGTCGCCGACTCGCCGCCAACATCTTCGATACGAAGCGAGACTGGTCCCGGATAACTGCCAATTCTTCGTTCCGGGCTGCGGATTCGGGTGTCTCGCCCGATCGATGCGCAGACGACGCTACCTTCCAGCATGACTCCGACACTGAATGCTGTGATGGGGCGGGTGGTAGGTGTTTCTGCCGACTTGTACCATCGCTTGCTAAAATGCACCGGTCCATCGCTGGCTCGACCTACAAATAGTGCCGCAATCCCCAAAGCAAAGAGAATCATTCCGGCCGTCAGGCTAAACACGGAAACAATGCGACGCAGACTAATGCTTGGAATGTTCATTTTACGGCTGTGTGGCTCATCGCTTCTGCGGTCCGGGAGTCGACTCCAATTTGCGTCGTTAGTGCCATCCTCGAGCCACCATGAGCCCTCGCAGCTTCCTCTTCTACGCCAACGGCGTTGTGTATTTCAGCCCAGCGGTTGTCCGGCGGAGCCTCAGCGACACCGGACTACCCTGGGTCAGCCCCGCCCCAATTCAACCAACCTCAACGAGGTTGCGGATTAATTCTTCCCAGTCGCAAATAATCGAATCAACCCCCACACCCTAAATCCGCTCTGTGTTCTCTGTGGTGCATAATCCTACGCCCCGCCCGCGCACGAACCATCAACCGCGCGCGCATCCCATCACCCGCCGCTCTTCCATTCCTGCACCAATACCGCCCGCGTGTAAAGCAACTCAAACCCGCGGCGCTGCGCGTTCTCAT
>CAZKIN010000301.1:2349-4635 GCA_964552515.1 uncultured Phycisphaeraceae bacterium | reverse complement strand
GAGACCTTGGTCAGCTTGAGCTTTTCCTCCATGCGTGATAATTCCTGTCGCATTTTTTCGGCCATTTGGGCATCACGATTCTGGAAGAATGCGTTTTCCAATGCCGTTCGACGGGCTTCAAATGCGCTGTTGTTCATCACCGGCCATCTCCTTTGCGAATTTCGTCTCTGGTACGAGACCTCATTTCCTTACTATAATGCCGAGCAATTTGTGTGCCAACCATGCTGCAATTGCGAGCAGTAGGCAGCGGAAATCATCCTGACATCGCAATATGTGCAGACGCATTTTATTACGGGACATGATTTCGCCCTTCGGAACCGGGACACATCACGGTACTTGAGAGAGGTTGTTCTCCGGTGCACTCCTCACCATCGGCGCGATCAAAGTCGTTGCGTACACTGGGACGGCGTCATGTCGAATTTCTGTTCCCGCCAGATGAGTGATGCGCGCCAAACCACCGCACCGAGGTGATCTTAGATCATTGCGACAGACTGTTCACGCTGGTCCAAAACGAACGCAGGTCGGGACTCTGGCCGGACGTTTTCGCACTCATGCGCGCCGGCGGTCGGCGGCCAATAGCGCAGCTAAAGTCTTGAACAGCGTGTTTCGTTCGATTGGTTTGGGCAGATAGGCATCAAAACCCGCCTCCAAAGCAAGGATGCGATCTTCCGGACGAACAAATGCGGTAACCGCCAATGCCTTGACCGAGCTGAGGGCCGCAATAGGATGCTGGCGCACAACGCGAATCAAGCGATGGCCGTCTTTTTCGGGCATTCCAATGTCACTGATGAGTACTTCCGGCAGGAGGCGTTCAATCTTTCCCAAGGCATCGTCAACCGATAACGCCGTTTCCACTTGAGCACCTGCCTCGGTCAACAAGCGCCATAGTACGTGGCACGTATCAGGGTCGTCGTCCACGACCAGGATCCGTGTATCGCGAAATCGAAAATCGAAGTCCTCAACTCTCGCAGCGGAAGTCCCCGACACCATGCGCTTGGGCGACGCCGAGGGCAGTCGCACCGTGAACCGGGCCCCGGTCTCCGGAAACATGTTTTCGACTTCAATTTCGCCTTGGTGCAATTCAACCAGGTGCTTCGCAATGGCCAGACCAAGGCCAAGTCCAGCGTGCTGGCGCGTGCCCGATGAATCCTCCTGCCGAAAGGGGTCGAAAATATGCGGCAGGAATTCCGGGGCAATGCCCGGGCCAGTGTCGCGGATGCACGTCTCCGCGTGAGCATTGCGCTCAGCCAGTTCCACATGTACAGATCCGCGCTTCTGCGTGAACTTGACCGCATTCGAGAGGATATTGAGAAAAACCTGCTGCAGTCGCGTTGGGTCACCCATGACGGCTTTGACATCGGGGTCCATGGTCAGGGTGACATCGATTGACTTGGCCTCGGCCAACGGGCGGATTGTTGCGATAACGTTTTCCAAAAGAGATTGCAGTTTGACGTGTTCCGGGTTGATTCGAATCATGCCGGTGCGCATGCGGCTCATGTCGAGCAAGTCTTCGATCAATCGAACTTGTGATCGCCCGCTGCGTTCGATTGCTTCCAGGCCTTCGGCGAGCACGGCAGAATCCTTGGAATTTCGTCGCAGCAACTCCGTCCACAGGAGCAGGCCGTTCAGCGGGGCACGCAGTTCGTGTGAAACCATGGCGAGAAACTGGTCTTTGATTCGATTTGCGCGCTCCGCTTCGCTGCGCGCGGCGCGCTCACTTTCGAGCAGACTAAGCCGTTCTTCCTGAGCGTGACGCCGGGTGGTGACGTCAAAACTGATTCCGATGATCCGCTGCAGGCGACCGGATGAGTCCCTGACCGCGCGCCCGAGTCCGGCCAGCCAGCGCGTGCCTTTGGTGGCATGCAAAATTCGGAACTCTTCGCTCCAGGTATCTTCATGGGGATCCGTACGCATGTGCTCAATTCGACCGGCGACTCTTTCCCGATCCAAAGGATGGACGCGTGCCAGCCATTTCTCGACCGTTATGTTTTCGTGTGGCGCAAATCCATACAGTTCGTGGTAGCGACCCGAGCCATTCCGGAGATTGGAATCCAGATCCCAGGCCCACGGCGCGGCCTCCGCAGAATCGAGGGCCAGATTGAGCCGCTCCTCGCTTTCGCGCAATCGCGCGGTGGAGACTTCCAGTTCACTGGTGCGCTCGGCTACGCGGAATTCCAGCTCACGATTGAGGTTCTCCAATTCGCGGGTCTTGCGATAAAGCTCGGCAAAGACGCGCACGCGGGCACGCAGAATTTCAGGGATCACGGGAACCGGTACATAGTCGAC
>CAZKIN010000301.1:0-2249 GCA_964552515.1 uncultured Phycisphaeraceae bacterium | reverse complement strand
GCGCCCGCCTCCAGGCATTTTTCCCGGTCGCCCTTCATGGCTTTTGCGGTCAAAGCGATGATGGGCAGGCGGCCGAATGCCGGATTCTGACGAATCGCCTGCATTGTCTGATATCCGTCCATTTCGGGCATCATGATATCCATGAGCACGATGGCCATTTCGCTGTGTTGCTCCAGCGTTTCTATGGCCTCTCGGCCGGTGTTGGCTGTATGGACCATCATTCCACGCCGTTCCAGAACGCTGCTCAGCGCGAAGATATTTCGCACGTCGTCATCCACCACCAGGACCGGCTTTCCTGCGAGATACTCATCCGAGCTATGCAGGCGATCGAGCATCTGCTGTTTGTTTGGTGGAAGATTTGATACCACGCGATGCAGGAAGAGAGCGGTTTCATCCAGCAGTCGTTCCGGAGATTCAACGCCCTTGACCACCACGCTGCGCGCCAGGGTATGCAGTCGCGCATCCTCTTCCGGCGACAGTTGCTTGCCGGTAAACACGATCACCGGCAGTTCGCAAAGCGTTGAGTCATCCCGAATATTTTCGAGCACTTCGAATCCCGACATGTCCGGCAAGCGCAAGTCCAGCACAGCGCAGTCATACGTTTCGGCGTGCAATGTCTCCAGCGCATCGGTGCCGGTACCAACGGTCGTAATCTCAATGTCGTCATGGCCGAGAAGCTCAGAAATGCTGAGACGTTCCGCTTCGTTGTCTTCCACGACCAGTAGTCGTTTTCGCCGCGGAGCGGAATAAGCCTTGATCCGGGAGAATGCCGCTTCCAGATCCTCGCTCGTGGTCGGCTTGGTGACAAAGGCAAAAGCACCCCGCGACAGTCCATGTTGTTTGTCCTCGTCCAGCGTCACCACTTGCACGGGAATGTGCCTGGTTTCCGGATCCTGCTTAAGCTGACTAAGAACCGTCCAGCCCAGCATGTCGGGGAGGAAGACGTCCAGCGAAACGGCGGACGGGCGGTATTCCCGTGCCAGCGTCAGCGCTTCGCTACCCTGGGTAGCCAGCAATACCTTGAACCCCTTGTCCCGCGCCAAATCGACCAAAATGCGACCGTAGTGCGGATCATCCTCGACAATAAGCAACGTGGTGTCGCCGGGTTCCAAAGATTCCCGGTCGTCCTGAATCCGCTCCACGACCGTTTCGGATTTGCCGCGCACCGCGGAAAATGCAAACGTACGGCTGGCCTGTGTTGCTTCGCTCTCCATGACGCGCGCCGGTGTCGTGGGGCCGACATACTTCGACGGCAGATACAACGTGAACGTGCTGCCCACTCCCGGTTTGCTGCGCAAATGAATCTCACCACCCAGCAGCGACGCGAGTTCGCGACTGATGGCCAAGCCAAGTCCGGTTCCGCCATACTTGCGGCTGGTGCCCGCGTCCGCCTGTTGGAACGCTTCAAAGATGATTCGCTGTTTTTCCAGCGGAATGCCGATGCCCGTATCCGAAACTTCAAACGCCACCACCGATGGAGCGGCCGAAAGAATCGGATGGCTCGAATTCCAGCCGCCCGATTCAGACGAAACATTGAGCCGCACGCCGCCATGTTCCGTAAACTTAAAGGCGTTGGACAGCAGGTTCTTGAGCACTTGCAGCAGGCGCTTGGGGTCGGTGATCAGGCTGCGTCCCAGATGCGGATCAAGCTCCAGCTCAAAGGACAGCTTGCGGTTTTCCGCTTCATGCCGGAAGGTTCGTTCCACCGTGTCGATCAGGCTCGACACAAAGACTTCCTGGGCATCCACCGTCACCGTACCCGACTCGATCTTGGACAGGTCCAGAATGTCGCTGATCAGATTAAGGAGATCCGTACCTGCGCCGTGAATCGTTCGCGCGAATTCGACCTGCTTGCCGGACAAATTTCCGTCCGGATTGTCGCTGAGCTGCTGTCCCAGGATCAGGATGCTGTTAAGCGGCGTGCGCAATTCGTGCGACATGTTCGCAAGGAACTCCGACTTGTACTTCGAAGTAAGCGCCAGTTCCGCCGCTTTTTCCTCCAGCGCGCGTCGTGCCTGTTCGATTTCCTGGTTCTTCCGTTCCACTTCGGCGTTCTGTTCCGCAAGTTGCTGCGCCTTCTGTTCCAATTGTTCGTTGGATTGCTGCAGTTCCTTTTGCCGCGTTTGCAATTCACCGGCCAACTGCTGCGATTGCTTCAACAATCCTTCGGTCTGCATCGTCGCCTCGATACTGTTCAACACGATGCCGATATTGGCGGTAAGTTGTTCCAGGAACGCCAGATGTGCCGG
>CAZKIN010000300.1:0-4641 GCA_964552515.1 uncultured Phycisphaeraceae bacterium | reverse complement strand
CAACTCGCCAAGTCATGGCCAATGTCGCCCTCTCGAAAACCCCTGCATTTCCAGTCATTTGTGGCTGCCACGCTGCCGGCATCATCGGCCGTCGCGCAGAGAGTGTGCGTTAACTGTCACCGTGCTTTCGTTTATCGGACCCTGTGAAATCTTGAATTCAGGACCGTCCTTCTGCCCGCCAGTGCCAACGTTTTGGCACTCTTGCGCCAGGGTGCGGGCAGCTTGCGTTCAGCTGTTCCGCAGCGGCGCTGGCGGTGGTGGAAATAGCCGCCCCGCGCGTGCCAATGTCATCAGAAAGCGATTCCCGGTGGGTGCACAAAGCTGAATTTTATCTAGAAAACCACTCGGAATTGAGTGCTTACCATCAATGATCGCTGCCTGCCCTATTCCCCCTCGAGCAGCGCCGCATACTTCGGCTCCATGATCACCTGTTCCGAAGGAATCATGGTAATCACGTCCCACGGGCAGACCTGAGCGCAAAGCTTGCAGCCGATGCACACCTGCAGATCAATCGTGCAGATGCCCATCGCATAGCCGGGATGTGTCGGGTCGGCGATCTTGTCGATGCAGTCCACCGGACAGACCGTCACGCATGCGTCGCACCCGGTGCACAGATCCTCATCCAGAATCGCAAGTTGCTTCGGTAATTTCTTCTTTTTGGCCACGATCGTCCGTCCCGTTGATTGGCGGCAGGTCCGCTGTCCGATTCCATTCCCTGCGCCGCCGCGAAATTGTACGGACGACCCATCAGTGGGGCAATCGCCCATTTCCGTTCGATTGCCCGTTCACGTTGTGCGTCTGGCTGCCGTTGAACTTCGGAAGATGGGCGGCGGAACTGCTTTTCTTGTGCGTGTGACCGTTGCCATTTCCATTGCCGTTGGTACTGCAACGCTCGCCAACTTCGGGCATCCGGTGATAGGCCATTCGTTCATGGGGTCGCTGCGCTGTCACCTCGGCAACCGTCGTGATTCGCGCGCCCTTCGCCTCCAGAAGCCGCACCGCCAGGTCGGCCTCATCGCGATTCCACACCCCGCACGCATCGGCCACAATCGCCACTTTCTTATCCTGCGTAAGCAGGCCCAGCGTCAGCGCCTTGACCGCCAGTTCCAACGAGTTGCCAAACACCAGAAACTCCCGCGTCGATACCTGATTCAAGAATCGCTCGGCCTTCGGATTGGAGAGCAGATCATCGGTGCGCTGGCGGAAGAGCAGTTGCTGGTGCGTTTCGAAGGGGTCGATGGGAATGGCGAGGGTATTATCAAACTCTACGCGGAGATGTCGGCGAACCATCGTAAAGCCGACTTTCCGTTGTCCATGTGATCCGTCGAAACAACAAATCGGGTAGCCGCTGTCGCTCATCTCCGTCGAACGATGCGAGTCCATCGACGAAACCAGGGGAATACCGTGCCACTTCACCCACGCCATCATCTGCCGCAGAGCAGGCAATACTTGCGCGAGGTTGGCCATCGGATGGAGTCCGCCCGGCTCGCAAAAATCCTGCTGCGTATTCAGGTCAATGGCGACCCAGTCATAGGAGCGTTGCTTACGTCGCGCGATCATGCTTCCACCCTCCACCTGTGAAGTCCCACGTTACCGCAAGACCAATCTCACTATATGCGGCCCCAAGAGGGAATTCCCATTAATTCCGAATGAAATCTCGACATCACAATGGGAAAAAAACATTTGGTCAACTGGCGAACATTCCATTAAACCCATGCCGTTGGCTCCAGGCAAATCACAACCGGCTATCGGAACTTCCAATCAGACGTAACCTTCGCTCTTGCATATCTTTAACGCTTAGGTAGCACAGGATGGGTCGGATGTAAATAGCGGACTTTGGCGCCCCTCCGCGGCCTCCGAGCATCGCCCTGTTGCCTTCCGGCCCTGACCATTGAGTGAAAACACCCAGCCCACATTCACGCAGCGACACTGCCCTGACACTGTCGCGAAGCACGACTTTGCGCGCCAAACTCGCCGATTCATGCGGCGATTTCACCTAAATACAGTAGTGACAAGATCTTGGCACAAATTTTCCATGCGGCCGCGCGACCGATTGAACGCGCAACTTTCGCGCCTCCCCAGGACTTCGAAGGCCATGTTTGCCACCATCAAGAACCACCCTCCCCTCGGTCGATAAGTCAAAAGTTATCGGACAATCTGAGAAATGTCGGGCCAACGCCCGAACTTGTGATTTTTTGAATCCGACCCGCCGTTTGACGTGCCTAATGTCCCAACGCCAAAAGACTTGTGCGTCCGGCATGGCTGGCGAGCCAGCTCTCGCCAGTCGTCTTCCATCAAAGGGTCCGTTTCAAATGGACGATGTAACACCGAAACACGAAGCAACCCAAAATGACGAAAGAATGTCTAATTGGGTAGTTAGTGCTTCGTTAATTGGGCGAATCGCGCGCCACCGGCAGGGAAGCATGGGCAGTTGGCCGAGTCGACTAGCCGCGCTGTGCTTGCTGATCGCTGGATTGTCCGGGTTCGGATGTTCGTCATCCGAAAAGCGAACCGATCCCTTTTTCGTTCGCAACCCGACACTCGGACCGATGACCATCGCCGTCGCGCCGGCGATCAACCTCAGCGGATCAGCCGAGTTTGATCGCAACCGCTTCGCTGACCTCATGGCCGTCGAGCTGAGTTACGCTGACGGCATCACGGTGATCCCGGTCAGTCGCGTACTCGGCGTACTTTCGGCTCAGGGACGCGAATCTGTCGAATCGGCCACCCATGCGGGAAACCTCGCCCAATCGTTGGGCGCGGACGCCATCCTGGTTTTTGCGGTGACACGCTATGACCCCTACGACCCGCCCTGCATCGGACTCACCGCTCAACTGTACGCAGCGCGGCCTCCCGCTGGCGTCAGCGCGCCTGCTCAAGGCGAAGTCACGCAGCCGAACACAGGTAATTCCGGAGATCAGCGCAGCGATTCCGCCACCATGCTCGCGCAATCTTCCTCTGTCCACGACGCCACACATGCCGCGATCGCGCAGGACATCGCGGAATTTGCCCGAAACCGCGATGCCGATAACAGCCCCTACGGATGGCGGAAATACGTAGTAAGTCAGCAGGGGTTCATGCAATACTGTTGTTATGCGACCGTAAGGTCGCTGCTGGATGGTGAAAGATATACCGCGACGGTGGGTGAAGCGGCTGAAAGGTAAGGAGACCATGGGCGTAATTCGCCAACTTTCGCTGGTAAAGGGAGCAGAGCGATTTATTTTCCGATACCAGAGTGGGCAGGAGGCCGAAGTGATAGACGCCTTCTCGGCACTCGCAGCTGACAAAGGCAGTAGATTCGACTGGTTCGATGCGGCCGTTCTCAGCTATCAGATGGGCCGAAGGCTCGAGACGGAGCTCGATCAGGTCGCCACATAATGTTTGACGGGAGGGTCCGTGAGACGACCCGGTGCCGGCTTAGGACAAAGCCGGACGAGCGTGGTGGGTTTCGCCGACGTGTTAAGCGATCATGATAGAAATTCCTGTAATTGACGAATTCCTGAACTACCTCAAGTTCGAACGACACTTCTCGGGTCACACCGCAAAGTGTTATGCCGCGGACCTGGCGCAGTTCTGCGCGTTTCTCACCGGCGGACCTTCCGCGGCCATGGCCATCCTCAGTGGTGCCACCGGTCGCGCGGCCTACGGCGGTGGGAATGGAACCACCGGTGCCGCCGGTGGAGTGGCTGTGGAATCCGGCGTGCAACAGAAGCTGCGCGAGGTCGAGACCGAAACGGTCAAAGGCTTCCTCGCCTTCCTCGGCACGCAGAGTTATTCCAAGTCCACCATCGCACGCAAGCTCGCCACCTTGCGGAGCTTTTACAAGTTCTGCATGCGGCGCGGCCACGTGAAGGTGCATCCGCTCGCCACCATCAAAACGCCCAAGCAGGAAAAACGCCTGCCCAAGTTCCTGGAGATGGACCAGATCGGCAAGCTCCTCGGCACGCCGGACGACGGCTCCATGCTCGGCGCTCGCGATCGTGCCATGCTCGAAGTTCTCTTCTCCACCGGCGTCCGCGTCAGCGAACTCGTGGACCTGAACTTCGGCGATGTGGACTTTACCTCGCAGGTTATCCGCGTCCGGGGCAAGGGCAAAAAGCAGCGCACCACCCCGATCGGTGCGACCGCGATCACCTCCATCCAGAAATATCTCGAACACCGCCGCAGCGACCCGCGCAGCGGACGGTTTAATCAGGAAGCGCTCTTCGTCAACAAGCACGGCCAGCGGCTCAGCACGCGCAGCGTTCGCCGCAAGCTGGATAAATATCTCATCCAGGCCGGCCTCGACCCGACGATCAGCCCGCACACCCTGCGGCACAGCTTCGCCACCCACATGCTCAACAACGGCGCGGACCTCCGCAGCGTGCAGGAACTCCTCGGCCACCAGTCGCTGAGCACGACGCAGATTTATACGCACCTGACGACCCCGCGCATGAAGGCCGTCTACGACGAGACCCACCCGCGGGCATAAAGGGTGCCATCAGTACCACAAGCGTCAGCGCGTGGTCACCTGAATAGTGGCAGACAATCAATACGGCGGTCGTGATGCTGACTGGCATCACGACCGCCGCTCTATTGTAGGGTACGCTTCAGCGGACCACGGTAGCGTGTGTCCTCGGCGGACATCAGAACCACAAGCGT